>DASPKT010000273.1:0-5320 GCA_035627915.1 Azospirillaceae bacterium | reverse complement strand
GGGTCCAGGGTGGTTTCCCACAGCTGTTCCGGGTTCATCTCGCCCAGGCCCTTGTAGCGCTGGATGGCGAGGCCCTGGCGGCCCTGCTCCAGCACCGCCTCCATCAGGCCGGTGGGGCCGGTGACGGTGCGCATGTCCTTGCCGCGGTAGGTCAGGCGCACGGCCTGGCCGTAGGTGGCGGCCAGGTGCTCGGCGATGGCGTCGAGGCGGCGGGCCTCCACGCTCCGCAGCAGGACCTCGTCCAGCACGTGGCGGTGGGTCACGCCGCGGCTGCGGCGGAACAGCAGCAGCCCGCCCTCCTCCGCCAGCCCGCCCTGCCAGGCGCCGACGCCGACCGAGGCGCCCTCGCCCGCGGTCTCGGCGCGGATGGCCTCCACCTTGTTCAGGCGCTCGGCGATCTTCTGGGCCAGCGCCTCGGCCCGCGCCGGGTCGTCCAGCACGGTGGCGCTCAGCGCGCCGGCGATGGCGGCCTGCTCCACCACGTGCAGGTTGCCGGCCTTGCGGGCCAGGGTGGCGACGTGGTGGCGGGCGGCGCGCGCCTGCTCCACCACCCCGCGCAGATCCTCCCCGGTACGGGCGGCCGCGGCGGCGCCGGCGTCGGCGGCGACCAGCGCCACGTCGTCCAGCCCCTGGCCGATCAGGTAGTCCTCCAGCGCCCGGTCGTCCTTCAGGTACCGCTCCTTCGCCGTGCCGCGCTTCACGCGGTAGAGCGGCGGCTGGGCGATGTAGAGGTAGCCGCGGTCGATCAGCTCCGGCATCTGCCGGTAGAAGAAGGTCAGCAGCAGGGTGCGGATGTGGGCGCCGTCGACGTCGGCGTCCGTCATGATGATGATCTTGTGGTAGCGCGCCTTGCCGGGGTCGAACTCCTCGCGCCCGATGCCGGTGCCCAGCGCCGCGATCAGGGTCCCGATCTCGGCCGAGGACAGCATCTTGTCGAAGCGCGCCCGCTCCACGTTCAGGATCTTGCCGCGCAGCGGCAGGATGGCCTGGAACTGGCGCGAGCGGCCCTGCTTGGCGGAGCCGCCGGCCGAATCGCCCTCCACGATGAAGAGCTCGGACAGCGCCGGGTCGCGCTCCTGGCAGTCCGCCAGCTTGCCCGGCAGCGAGGCCATGTCGAGCGCCCCCTTGCGGCGGGTCAGCTCGCGCGCCTTGCGGGCGGCCTCGCGGGCGGCGGCGGCCTCGACCACCTTGCCGATGATGCGCTTGGCGTCCTGCGGGTGCTCCTCGAACCAGGTGGCGAGCGCCTCGGCGCAGGCCGCCTCGACCACCGGGCGGACCTCCGAGGACACCAGCTTGTCCTTGGTCTGGCTGGAGAACTTCGGGTCCGGCACCTTCACCGACAGGACGCAGGTCAGGCCCTCGCGCATGTCGTCGCCCGACAGCGCCACCTTCTCCTTCTTCGCGATCCCCGACTCGTTGGCGTAGTTGTTGACCGTGCGGGTCAGCGCCGCGCGGAAGCCGGCCAGGTGGGTGCCGCCGTCACGCTGCGGGATGTTGTTGGTGAAGCACAGCGTGGTCTCGTGGTAGCTGTCGTTCCACTGGAGTGCGGCCTCCACCGTGATGGTGCCGCCCAGCTCGCTCTGCCGCTCCGACCGCACGGTGATGGCCGGCTTGTGGACCGCCGTCTTGGAGCGGTCCAGGTACTGGACCATCGCCTCCAGCCCGCCCTCGTACTTCAGCTCCACCGCCTTGGGCTCCACGCCGCGGGCGTCGGTGAAGATGATGCGCACGCCGGAGTTCAGGAAGGCCAGCTCGCGCAGCCGGTGCTCCAGCGTCTGGAAGTCGAACTCGGTCTTGGTGAAGGTCTCCTTCGACGGCAAGAAGGTGACCTCCGTGCCGGTGAAGGGCCTGCCGTCCGGCTTCAGGGGTGCGTCGCCAACCTCCTTCAGCGGCGCCTCGGCGTCGCCGTGGCGGAAGCGCATGGTCCAGACCTTGCCCTGGCGCCAGATCTTCAGGTCCAGCGTCTCCGACAGCGCGTTGACGACGGACACGCCGACGCCGTGCAGGCCGCCCGAGACCTTGTAGCTGTTCTGGTCGAACTTACCGCCGGCGTGCAGCTGGGTCATGATGACCTCGGCCGCCGAGACGCCCTCCTCCGGGTGCAGGTCCACGGGGATGCCGCGGCCGTTGTCGCGCACCGTGGCGGAGCCGTCGGCGTTCAGCGTCACCTCGACCCGGTCGGCATGGCCGGCCAGCGCCTCGTCGATGGCGTTGTCCACCACCTCGTACACCATGTGGTGCAGGCCCGAGCCGTCGTCGGTGTCGCCGATGTACATGCCCGGGCGCTTGCGCACGGCATCCAGGCCCTTCAGGACCTTGATCGAGCTGGCGCCGTACTCCTCGCCGGCAGTCGCGGCGGCGTCGGAGTCGGTCTTCTTCAGTGCTTCCTGTGCCATGGGGCAAGTCTACCAGATAAGGGGCATGTGGTGGGCAAAAGCATCATCCCGCCGATATCGCGGGAGGCATGTCGAAGGGGGCGGCGACCGCCGTGCCCTCCTCCACGCGGAAGGGCTGGGCGGCCCCGCCCAGCTCGGCGAAGACCGACGCGTCGGTGCCGGTCATCCAGGCCTGCGAGCCGACGGCGAGGATCTCCTCGAACAGCGCCGTCCGCCGGCCGGAATCCAGGTGCGCCGCCACCTCGTCCAGCAGCAGCAGCGGCGGCGTGCCGGTCTCCGCCGCCATCAGCCGGGCGTTGGCCAGCACGATGGCGATCAGCAGCGCCTTCTGCTCACCGGTGGAGCCCAGCTCCGCCGGCATGTCCTTGGCGAGGTAGGTGACGGCGAGGTCGCTGCGGTGCGGGCCCGTCGTGGCGCCGCCCGCGTCGGCGTCCTGGCGGCGGCCGTCGGCCAGCGCGCGGCGGAACGCCTCCTCCGCCTCCACCGCCGGCCGGTCGGCCAGCCACGCCTCCACCGCGCCGGTGACGGCCAGGCCCGGCGCCGGGAAGGGGCCGACGCCGCGGCGGCAGGCCTCGCCCAGCCGCGCCACCAGCTCGCGCCGGGCGGCGGCGACGGCGATGCCGGTCGTCACCATCTGGTCCTCAAGGGCCGACAGCCAGGCGCGGTCGCCGCCGCCGTCGCGCAGCAGCCGCGCGCGCTCGCGCAGGGCGTTCTCGTAGCGGCCCAGCCGCCCGGCATGGCCGGGGTCGAAGCCGAACACCAGCCGGTCCAGGAAGCGGCGGCGGCCCGAGGCGCCCTCCAGGAACAGCCGGTCCATCTGCGGGGTGAGCCAGACCACGGCCACGTGCTCCGCCAGCGCGATCTGGCCCCTGGCGGCCTGCCCGTCGATGCGGACCAGGCGCCGCTCGGTCCCGTCGGCGGCGGGGTCGCGGCCGGTGCCGATCTCGACATGCCCGCGGGGACCGTCGACCAGCGCGGCGACCGCCCAGCCCGGCCCCTCCCACGGGGTGCCGGGGGGCTGCAGCCGCTCCACCTCCGACAGCTTGGCCCGGCGCAGCCCGCGGCCGGGCGCCAGGAAGCTGACCGCCTCCAGCAGGTTGGTCTTGCCGGCGCCGTTGGGCCCGGTCAGCACGACCGGGCGGCGGTCCAGCTCCAGCCGCGCCTGGGCGTAGGAGCGGAAGCGGGTGACGGTGAGGCGGCGCACGGCCAGGCTGGACGCCTCGGCGCGCGACGGCACGGGAGCGGCCGGCCGCTCCCCCTCCCCGGGGCCGTAATTCGCGGGGGCGGCGCCACCAGCGAGCCCGACGGCGGGAAAGGGGCCGGGCGCCGGAACGTCCGGCGGGACCACGGCCATGGCGGCACTCCTCAACGCTTTCGGGCCTCTCGCGCGGCGTTCGGGGGCGGTTCCGGGGGCCGGCCCCGGATCACACCCGCATCGGCATCAGCACGTAGAGGGCGGACCCGTCCGCCACGTCCCGGACCAGCGTGGGCGAGCCCGCGTCGGCCATGGTGAAGCGGGCGCCGTCGCCCTCGATCTGCTGGGTTATGTCCAGCAGATAGCGACTGTTGAAGCCGATTTCCAGGGGGCCCGCCTCATAGGCGACCTCCAGCTCCTCGGTCGCGGAACCGGCCTCCGGGCTGGAGGCGGAGAGGGTCAGGATGTTGCGGTCCAGCGCCAGCTTCACCGCCCGGCTCTTCTCCGTGGAGATGGTGGCGACGCGGTCGACGGCGGCGGCGAACTGGCGCGCGTCCACCTCCAGCACCTTGTCGTTGCCGGTCGGGATCACCCGCTCATAGTCGGGGAAGGTGCCGTCGATCAGCTTGCTGGTCAGCGTGATGCCGTCGAAGGTGAAGCGGATCTTGGTCTCCGACAGCTGCACCTCGATGCGGTCGGCCGCCTCGTCCAGCAGCTTGCGCACCTCCAGCACGGTCTTGCGCGGCACGATGACGCCGGGGATGCCGGAGGCGCCCTCGGGCAGCGCCATCTCCACCCGGGCCAGACGGTGGCCGTCGGTGGCGACCGCGCGCAGCACCGGGATCTCCGGCCCGCCGGACTTGCTCTTGGAGGCGTGCAGGTAGATGCCGTTCAGGTAGTAGCGCGTCTCCTCGGTGGAGATGGCGAACTTGGTCCGGTCGACCAGCATCTTCAGGTCGGCGGCGGAGAGCTGGAAGCGGTGGCCCATGTCGCCGCCGGACATGGCGGGATAGTCCTCCACCGGCAGGGCGCCCAGGCGGAACTGCGAGCGGCCGGAGCGCAGCGTCACCAGGTCGCCGGTGTAGTCCAGCTCCACCTGGCTGCCGTCGGGCAGCTTGCGGGCGATGTCGTAGAGCGTGTGGGCCGGGGCGGTGGCGGAACCGGGCCGGGCGATGTCGGCCGGCACCGTCTCCACGATCTCCAGGTCCATGTCCGTCGCGGTCAGGGACAGCTCGCCGTTCTCGGCCTTCAGCAGGACGTTCGAGAGGATCGGAATGGTGTTGCGCCGCTCCACCACGCTCTGGACGTGACCCAGGGACCGAAGGAGGGCCGCACGCTCGATGGTGATCTTCATGCCGTTCCGCTTGATTGTCCGGCCGCTTCCCTGGACCCGGGGTCCCGGCACGGCGCAGGTGTTGGTTGCCTCCCCCCGCGGAGGGGCCGACACCATACCACAAGCGATGCGGCTGGACAGCGTTTCCTTTGCCCCGAATCCTCAGCCGGAACGGCGGATTAGCGCCGATTCAGGCGGCCCCGGCATAGGCCGCGGGAAGCCCGCCGGAGAGGCGGCGCACCTGCCGCAGCACGGCCGCACGCTCCGCCTTCGTGACCCGGACCAGGGGCGTCAGCTCCACCTCCCAGCCGGCCGCCCGGCGGCGGTGGCTCCAGGTCGCGACCACGCGCCCCTGGCGCAGGACCACGGCGGAAATCCACCCGGCGGTGCGGTAGA
>DASPKT010000272.1:0-7725 GCA_035627915.1 Azospirillaceae bacterium | reverse complement strand
GGATGGCGTGGGCGGCCAGCGTCGGCGCCGGCGTGGCGTTGAAGGCGCCGCGGAAGGCCTTGCCGATGGGCGTGCGGGCGGTGGAGACGATGACGGCTTCGCGCATGGGGGTTCCTTCCGTCCTGGGATGTCTGTCTGTCGTTGTTTCAGGCGGCGTCGAAGCCGCGCCCCTCGGCGGCCAGCCGCTCCAGCAGCGGCGAGGGGGTCCACCAGCGGGGGCCGTGGGCGGCGGCGTAGCCGCGGATCTTCTCCAGCGCCCGGGCCAGCCCGACCTCGTGCTCCGCCCAGTACATCGGCCCGCCGCGCGCCGCCGGGAAGCCGTAGCCGTAGAGCCAGACCACGTCGATGTCGCCGGCGCGGTAGGCGATGCCCTCGCGCAGCACCTCGCAGCCGATGTTGACCATGGCGAGGAAGCAGCGCTCCACGATCTCCGCGTCGGTGACGGCGCGGGGCTTGGCGCCTACCTCCGCCGCCACCTGCCGGATCACGCCGGCGACCAGGTCGGACGGGACCGGACGGCGGTCGCCGGGCGCGTAGTCGTAGTAGCCGGCGCCCGTCTTCTGGCCCAGCCGCCCCATCTCCACCAGCCGGTCGGCGACCAGCCCGGACCGAACCTCGAAGGTGGCGGGGTCGCGGTCGCGGCGCGACTTGTAGCCGACGTCGAGGCCGGCCAGGTCGCCCATCTGGAAGATGCCCATGGGCATGCCGAAGGCGGTGAGCGCCCGGTCCACCTGCTCGGGCAGCGCGCCTTCCAGCAGCAGCAGCCCGGCCTCGCGGGCATAGCCCTCCAGCATGCGGTTGCCGATGAAGCCGTGGCAGTTGCCGGCGACGACGCCGACCTTGCCGATGCGCCGCGCCACGTCCAGGGCGGTGGCCAGCACGTCGGGCGCGGTGCGTTCGCCGCGCACGATCTCCAGCAGCTTCATGACGTTGGCGGGGGAGAAGAAGTGCATCCCCACCACGTCGCCGGGCCGCCCGGTGAAGCCGGCGATGGCGTCGATGGAGAGGTAGGAGGTGTTGGAGGCCAGCACCGCACCCGGCTTCGCCACCTGGTCCAGGCGCCCGAAGACCTGGCGCTTCACCTCCATCGTCTCGAACACCGCCTCGATGACGAGGTCGGCTCCGGCGAGGTCGGCGTAGTCCAGCGTCGGGCGGATCAGGCCCATGCGGGTCTCCACCTGTTCGGCCGTCAGCTTGCCCTTGGCCGCACTGGCCTCGTAGTTGCGGCGGACCACGCCAAGGCCGCGGTCCAGCCCCTCGCGCGCCGCCTCCAGCACGGTCACGGGGATGCCGGCGTTGGCGAAGTTCATGGCGATGCCGCCGCCCATGGTGCCAGCGCCGATCACCGCGACCGAGGCGACGGGCCGCGGCCGCACGTCGGGCGCCAGCCCGGGGATGTGCGCGGCCCGCTTCTCCGCCTCGCCCGCGTGCGCCCTGGCCGCCAGTGCCTTCGCCTCGTCCATGCCGTTCCCCGCCGGAAGTGGTACCGTTTCGCTGTGCGGAATATCATTCCGCTGGAGTTGACGGGACAGTAGCGGCGCCCCTACTGTCCTGGCAACCCCGCGGATGCGACGGGTGGGGTCCCCCTGACGGGGTGGCCCGGGAGGATGGCATGACGACAGGAACCCTGGAACCGGAGGCGCCCGCCGAAGGGCCGGCCGACGGCGACCGGCAGTTCGTCACCGCGCTGGCGCGCGGGCTGGAGGTGCTGCGCGCCTTCACGCCGGCGGAGCCGCTGCTGGGCAACCGGGAGCTGGCCGACCGCACCGGCCTGCCCAAACCCACAGTCGCCCGCCTGACCCACACGCTGACCCGGCTCGGCTACCTCGTGCAGGCGGGGCGGGCGGGCAAGTACCGGCTGGGTGCGCCCGTCCTGTCGCTGGGCTACGCCGTGCTGGGCGGCTCCAGCGTCCGCCAGGTCGCGCGCCCGCACATGCAGGCGCTGGCGGATGCCTGCGACGCCTCGGTGGCGCTGGGCGCCCGCGACGGGCTGTCGATGGTCTACCTGGAGAACTGCCGCTCCCCCACGCCGGTCACGCTGCAGCTGGAGACGGGCTCCCGCCTGCCGCTGGCGACCTCGGCCATGGGCAAGGCGCTGCTGGCCTTCCTGCCGGAGGCGGAGCGCCGCGCCCTGCTGGATCAGGCCCGCCGCGCCGACCCCGCCGCCTGGCCGCGGGTGGAGTGCTGTGTCATGGAGGCGCTGGAGCACTTCGACCGGCACGGCTTCGTCCTGTCGCTGGGCGACTGGGAGCCGCAGGTGCACGGCGTCGGCGTGCCGCTGCCGGCGCCCGACGGCGGCCCGCCCTTCGCCTTCAACCTGGGCGGCCCCTCCTGGACCCTGCCGCGGGAGCGGCTGGTGGAGGAGCTGGGCCCCCGCCTGGTCCACATGGCGCGCACCGTGCGCGACGCGCTGGCCGGGCACCAGCCCCGATGAACCGCTGAAACCTTTGCGCTTGCACCTGGAGAGAGGACGGAGATGGACCTGAACTACACGCCCGAGGAACTGGCCTTCGCCGAGGAGGTCCGGCAGTGGGTGCGCGCCAACCTGAACCCGGCGACCCGCGACCGCGTCCGCACCAGCAAGCGGCTGGTGAAGGAGGACTTCGTGGAATGGGCGCGCAAGCTGGACGCGCGCGGCTGGGCGGCGCCCAACTGGCCGGTGGAGCATGGCGGCACCGGCTGGACCCCGGTCCAGAAGCACCTGTTCGAGGAGATCCTGGCGGAGGAGGGGGCGCCGCCGCCCATCCCCTTCGGCCTCAGCATGATCGGTCCCGTCCTCATCGCCTTCGGCAGCGAGGAGCAGAAGGCCCGCTACCTCCCGCGCATCCGCAACCTCGACGACTGGTGGTGCCAGGGCTTCTCCGAGCCCGGCTCCGGCTCCGACCTGGCGTCCCTGCGCACCAAGGCGGTGCGCGACGGGGACGAGTGGGTCATCTCGGGCCAGAAGACCTGGACCACGCTGGGCCAGTTCGCCGACATGATCTTCGTGCTGGCGCGCACCGACCCGGCGGCCAAGCCGCAGAAGGGCATCTCCATGTTCCTGATGGACATGAAGACGCCCGGCGTGACCGTGCGCCCGATCATCACCATCGACGGCGAGCACGAGGTCAACGAGGTCTTCTTCGACGACGCCCGCATCCCCGCGGAGAACATCGTGGGCCAGCCGGGCGAGGGCTGGACCTACGCCAAGTTCCTGCTGGGGCACGAGCGCTCCGGCATCGCCCGGGTCGGCCGCAACAAGGCGGACCTGGTCCACCTCAAGGAGATCGCGGCGAAGGAGACGGTGGACGGCGTGCCGCTGATCGAGACGCCGGGCTTCCGCGAGAAGATCGCCGCCGTCGAGATCGAGCTGATGGCGCTGGAGCTGACCAACCTGCGCATGATCGCCGCGGAGAAGGAGGGCAAGGCGCCGGGCCCCGAGGCCAACATGCTGAAGGTCCGGGGCTCCGAGATCACCCAGCGGCTGACCGAGCTGATGATGGAGGCGGTCGGCCCCTACGCCCTGCCCTTCGATCCCGACAGCCGCGAGCCCGGCTGGAACGGGGAGCCGATCGGCCCCGGCTACGCCGCCCCGCTGGCCCCGGACTACTTCAACTTCCGCAAGGTCACGATCTACGGCGGCTCCAACGAGATCCAGCGCAACATCCTGACCAAGGCCCTGCTGGGCCTCTGAGGATAGGGAAGGAAAAGAACAATGGACTTCACCCTCTCCGACACGCAGCAGATGCTGCAGGACACCGCGGTCCGGCTGGTGCGCGAGCGCTACGGCTTCGAGGACCGCAAGAAGATCCTGGCCTCGCCCGACGGCTTCTCCCGCCGGATGTGGGCCACCTATGCCGAGCTGGGCCTGCTCGGCATCGAGATGGAAGAGGAGCACGGCGGCATCGGCGGCACCTTCCAGGACCTCGCCATCGTGCTGGAGGCGTTCGGCGCCGGCCTGGTGGTCGAGCCCTTCATTCCCACCGTGGTCCTGGGCGCCGGCCTGGTGCGCGCTGCCGGGACCGATGCGCAGAAGGCCGACATCCTGCCCCGGGTGGCCGAGGGCGCTCATTTCCTTGCCTTCGCCCATGGCGAGCCGCGCTCCCGCTACACGCTGACCGCGGTGTCCACGACGGCCAGGGCGGACGGCGACGGCTTCGTGCTGGACGGGCACAAGGCGGTGGTGCTGGGCGGCGACTGCGCGGATACCTTCATCGTCTCCGCCCGCACCGCCGGCGGGCCCCGCGACCGCGACGGGCTGTCGCTGTTCCTGGTGCCGCGGGACGCGGCCGGGCTGACGGTGCGGGGCTATCCCACCGTGGACGGGACCCGCGCGGCGGAGGTGGTGCTGGCCGGCGTGCGGGTGCCCCGCTCTGCCCTGCTGGGGCCGGAGGGCGGCGCCCTGCCCTTCGTCGAGCAGGCGCTGGACCGCGGCTGCGCGGCGCTGTGCGCTGAGGCCATCGGCGTCATGCAGGCGCTGAACGCGCTGACGCTGGACTACCTGAAGACCCGCACCCAGTTCGGCGTGCCCATCGGCAGCTTCCAGGTGCTGCAGCACCGGATGGTGGACATGGTCATCGCGCAGGAGCAGGCGAAGTCCATGGCGATCCTGGCGGCTGACCGGGCCGACAGCGCGGACGCGCAGGAGCGGGCGCGGGCCGTGTCGGCGGCCAAGGTGCAGATCGGGCGCTCCGGCCGCCATGTCGGGCAGGAGGCGATCCAGCTGCACGGCGGCATCGGCATCACCGACGAGTACGCGGCCGGCCACTACTTCAAGCGGCTGACCGCCATCGACCGCACCTTCGGCGACGCCGACTTCCACCTGTCCCGCTTCGCCGCAACCGTCAGCGGGACCGGGCGATGACGCTGGACCTCAGCTTTGCCACCGCCCGCACCCTGGTCGCCAAGGCCGGGGAGGCGGCCCGCCTCGGCGCCCGGCTGAAGGAGGCCGGTGCGGCGCGCGTGCTGGTCGTCACCGACCCGGGGGTGGAGCGGGCGGGCCTGCTGGCCGCACCCCTCGCCGGCATGGCGGAGGCCGGCGTCGCGGCCACCCTCTTCACCGGCGTGGAGCCCGACCCCGCGCACACGGTCGTGGAGGCGGCCGCGGCCGCCGCCCGCGCCAGCCGGGCCGACGCGGTGCTGGGCATCGGCGGCGGCAGCGCCATGGACGTGGCGAAGCTGGCGGCCGTGCTGGCCGGCTCCGGCCAGCCGCTGGAGGCGATGTACGGCGTCGGCCTCGTCAAGGGGCCGCGCCTGCCGCTCTACCTGGTGCCGACCACCGCCGGCACCGGGTCGGAGGTGACGCCCATCTCAATCGTCACGACAGGCGAGAACGAGAAGAAGGGCGTCGTCTCGCCGGTCCTGCTGCCCGACCTGGCGGTGCTGGATCCGGAGCTGCTGCTGGGCCTGCCGCGCCCGGTGACGGCCGCGACCGGCATCGACGCCATGGTCCACGCCATCGAGGCCTATACCAGCCGCCTGCGCAAGAACCCCGTCTCCGACGCGCTGGCGCGCGAAGCGCTGGCCCTGCTGGCCCGCGGCCTGCCGAGGGCGTGGGAGGACGGGCGGGACCGGGACGCGCGCGCCGACACGCTGCTGGGGGCGTGCCTGGCCGGCATGGCCTTCGCCAACGCGCCCGTGGCGGCCGTGCACGCGCTGGCCTATCCGGTGGGCGCCCGCTTCCACGTGCCGCACGGCGTGTCGAACGCGCTGGTGCTGCCGCACGTGCTGCGCTTCAACCTGCCGGCGGCGGCGGCGCCCTATGCCGAGCTGGCGCCCATCCTCGACCCCTCGCTGGCGGCGTCGGGGGAGGCGGAGCGGGCGCGGGCCCTGCCCGATACGCTGGAGCGGCTGGCCCGCGAGCTGGGCGTGCCGATGCGGCTGCGCGACGTCGGCATCGGCGAGGGCGACCTGGAGGCCCTGGCGGAGGACGCGATGAAGCAGACCCGCCTGCTGGTCAACAACCCGCGCGAGGTGGGCTTGGCGGACGCGCTGGCGCTCTACCGGGAGGCGTTCTGATGGGCCGCCCCGCCGCCCCCGTCCGCGGCGACTTCCGCCGCTTCGTGCCGATCGGCACCCGCTGGATGGACAACGACGTCTACGGCCACGTGAACAACGTGGTCTACTACTCCTACTTCGACACCGCCGTGAACGGCTACCTGGTGGAGCAGGGGGCGCTGGACATCCACGGGGGCGCGGTCATCGGGCTGGTGGTGGAGACGGGGTGCCGCTACTTCGCCTCCGTCGCCTTCCCCGACCGGCTGGAGGCGGGGCTGCGCGTCGCCCATCTCGGCACCAGCAGCGTGCGCTACGAGGTCGGCATCTTCGCGGATGGCGCGGAGACGGCCGCCGCCGCCGGCCATTTCGTCCATGTCTATGTCGACCGCGCCACGCGCCGGCCGACGCCGCTGCCGGGCCCGCTGCGGGCGGCGCTGGAGCCGCTGCACGTCCCCGCCGGCTGAGAAGGGAGGCACGCCGATGCCCCGGCCCTGGGAGAAGTCCTACCCGCCCGGCGTCCGCTGGGACGTGGAGCTGGAGACGGCCCCGCTGACCCGCGACCTGGACCGGGCGGCGGAGCGCTGGCCGGCGGTGCCGTTCCTGGACGTCCAGGGCCGCCCCATCGACTTCCGCACCTTCGCCGCGCTGGTGGAGCGGGCGGCGCGCGGGTTCCGGGCGCTGGGCGTAGGCGAGGGCGTCCACGTCGCGCTGTTCCTGCCCAACACCCCGCACTTCCCGGTCGCTTTCTACGCGGTGCTGCGGGCCGGCGGGGTGGTGGTGCCGCTGAGCCCGTTGGATGCCGCGCGGGAGGTCGCGCAGAAGCTGGACAAGGCCGACGTCTCCGTCGTCGTGGCCTTCGCCGGCTTGGCCGACCGGCTGCCGAAGGACCGGCCGGGGCTGCGCACCGTGCTGGCGGGGCCGGAGGACTTCGCGCCCCGCCCGCCGCCGCCCATCCCCGCCGACCCCGCCCTGCCCGTCTCCTTCGCCGCCCTGCTGGACCCGGAGCGGGAGCGGAATGAACCCTGGCGGGAGGCGGCGGTGGACGACCTCGCCCTGCTCCAGTTCACCGGCGGCACGTCCGGCGTGCCGAAGGCGGCGGTGCTGACCCACGCCAACCTGTCGGCCGCCGTCTCCAGCTACGACCACTGGTCCCGCGCCTTCGATCTCCAGGCGGGGAACGAGCGCATCCTGGCGGTGCTGCCGCTGTTCCACATCTTCGCCCTGACCACGCTGATGCTGCGGGGCGTGCGCAACGGCTACACCCTGCTGCTGAAGCCGCGCTGGGACACCGACGAGGTCGTCGAGGCCTTCATCCGGGAGCGGCCGACCCTGTTCTCCGGCGTGCCCACCATGTACCGGGCGCTGGTCGCCCATCCCCGGGCGCGGGAGATCGACTTCTCCGCCCTGAAATATTGCGGCAGCGGCGGGGCGCCGCTCCCGACCGAGCTGTTCGAGGCGTTCGGCCGCCTGTCCGGCAAGCCGCCCTACGAGGGCTGGGGCATGACCGAGACGGCGCCCGCCGGCACCGGCACGCCGGTGGACGCGCGCCGCCCCGGCTCCTGCGGGGTGCCGCTGCCCGGCGTGCTGGTCGAGGTGCGCGACCTCGGCGACGTCTCCCGGCCGCTGCCGGCCGGCGAGGTCGGGGAGATCTGCGTCCGCGGCCGCAACGTCACGCGGGGCTACTACCGCGACCCGGAGGAGACCGCGGCCGCCTTCGCGGACGGCTTCTTCCGCACCGGCGACCTCGGC
>DASPKT010000271.1:0-2540 GCA_035627915.1 Azospirillaceae bacterium | reverse complement strand
GCGGCACCTCCCGGCATTCCGGGTCGACCACCCGCACGTCCCAGCCCGGCAGCGGCCGGCAGGTGGAGCCGTGCTTGACCGGCATCAGCCCGAGGCCCAGCGGGTTGCCGGCGATCGGCCAGCCGGTCTCGGTCTGCCACCAATGGTCGATTACCGGCACCTTCAGGTGCGTCTCGGCCCAGCGCAGCGTGTCGGGGTCGGAGCGCTCGCCGGCCAGGAACAGGGCGCGCAGGCAGGAGATGTCGTACTGCCCGATCAGCCGGCCCTCCGGGTCCTCGCGCTTGATGGCGCGGAAGGCGGTCGGGGCGGTGAACAGGGTCGCCACCCGGTGCTGCGCGACCACGCGCCAGAAGGCGCCGGCGTCCGGCGTGCCGACCGGCTTGCCCTCGTACATCAGGGTGGTGCAGCCGTGGAACAGGGGGCCGTAGACGATGTAGCTGTGCCCGACCACCCAGCCCACGTCGGAGGCGGCCCAGAACACCTCGCCCGGCTTCATGCCGTAGAAGTGCTCCATGGTCCATTTCAGCGCCACCGCGTGCCCGCCATTGTCGCGCACGACGCCCTTGGGCTGGCCCGTGGTGCCGGAGGTGTAGAGGATGTAGAGCGGGTCGGTGGCGGCGACGGGGACGCAAGCCACGGGCTCCGCGCCGTCCGCCTCGCGCCAGTCGACGTCACGGCCCGGCACCAGCTCCGCCTGGGCCTGCGGGCGCTGCAGCACGACGCAGCGCTCCGGCTTGTGTTCGGCCTGCCCAATGGCGGCGTCCAGCATCGGTTTGTAGGGGATGACCCGCGCCCCCTCGATCCCGCAGGAGGCGGAGACGATCACCTTGGGCTTGGCGTCGTCGATGCGGGTCGCCAGCTCGTTGGGCGCGAAGCCGCCGAAGACGACGGAATGCACCGCGCCGATGCGGGCGCAGGCCAGCATGGCGATCGGCGCCTCCGGCACCATCGGCATGTAGAGGATGACCCGGTCGCCCTTCTCCACGCCCAGCCGGCGCAGCAGCCCGGCGAAGCGCGCCACCGCGTCGCGCAGCTCGGCATAGGTCAGGGTGCGGACGGTGCCGGTGACGGGGCTGTCGTGAATGATGGCGGTGACGGCGCCGCGGCCGGCCTCCACGTGGCGGTCGACCGCGTTCCAGCAGCTGTTCAGCTCGGCGCCGGCGAACCAGCGGTAGAAGGGGGCGGCCGTGTCGTCCAGCACCCTGTCCCAGCGGCGGGTCCAGTCTATGGCGCCGGCGGCCTCCGCCCAGAACCCCTCGGGATCGCGCAGCGAGCGGGCGTACATCTCCTCGTATCGGCTGGCCATCGCGTCTGTCCCCTCCGTCGGTATAGGCCGAAATGCACCCGGAGCCCGGTGAGCGGGATCACATCGGGGCACCCTCAGCGTCGCCGAATATTCGGGGGCCGGCATTGCGTCAGGTCAATTGCCCAGTATCGGCGGCGACCTATCCCGATGGGTGGGTGGGAGGTACTTCTAAGGAAGTGTTAATATTAACCCGTTAGTTCGGGTTTAAACGAAGGTGCGTCCCCAGCCAAGTCCCGCGGGGCCGCCATCCAGGACCCAGAGCATCCATGATCGTCGAGAACCGCCGGATCACCTTCTCTGCCGCAGCGCTGCGCGAAGCGGTGAAGCTGTACCGGGACCTCTATCCTCAGAAGCAGCCGATGGGCACGCTGGGCCGCATCTGGCTGCGCAACCAGTCGCCCGTCCTGCTGGAGGTCTCCATCCAGTCGGCCGGCGCCACCCAGTTCCGCGAGGTGCAGATGGGCGAGAGCGAGGTGGGCGGCATGCTGATCCTCTACTGCCGCCAGATGAAGATCCCGCTGCCCCGCCACTGCACCAAGGCCATCGAGGGACATGGCGAGAACATCGTGCTGACGGTCGCCAAGTCCATGCCGGTGGAACACCGGGCGGCGGGGTGAGCGTGTCCGGCTGGCCCGACCACCTGCCGGCGCTGCGCGTCCGCATCGCCCGGCCGACCGACGACCTGGAGGCGCTGCTCGCCTTCTACCGTGACGCGCTGGGGCTGCCCGTGCTGGGCGGGTTCCGCGACCATGAGGGCTATGACGGCGCCATCCTCGGCATGCCGGGGCGGGAATTCCAGCTGGAGTTCACCCGCCACCGCGACGGCAGCCCGTGCCCGGCCCCGACCCGCGACAACCTGCTGGTCCTCTACTTCCAGGACCGCGCCGAGCTGGACCGCGTCGCCGCCCGCCTGCACGCCGCCGGCTACCCGGAGGTGGAGCCGGAGAACCCCTACTGGCGCGGCCGCGCCGTCACGGTCGAGGACCCCGACGGCTGGCGCGTGGTGCTGAGCCTGCCGCCGGGGTAGGGCCGGGCGTCCTTGTGATGCCCGTCGTCACCCACTCACGGGACCGGCGCCCCCCCTCACACGAACTGCCGGCCCAGCTCCACGCTGCTTTCCCTGCCGATGCGCTCGAAGGTGCCGTCCAGCCAGTCCTGCGCGGCGGCGCGGCCGAGGTCGCGGAGTTCGGTCAGGAAGCCCCAGTCGCCGTTCAGCTTGCTGGACGTGCCGAGG
>DASPKT010000270.1:0-3150 GCA_035627915.1 Azospirillaceae bacterium | reverse complement strand
GGCTGACCAGGTTCAGCAGCGAGCCCGGCACCGGCGGCGACTCGGGCCCGGCCGCCAGCGGCGGCGCCGCCGTCACCAGCGGCGCGAAGGCCCCCGCCGCCTCGCCGAAGCGCAGGGGCGATTCGACCAGCACCAGCCCGCGCACCCGGCCCGGCTGCTGCGAGGCGAACAGGGCCGCCAGCGTGCCGCCCAGCGAATGGCCGGCCAGGACCAGCCGGTCGGTCCCGGTCTCCCGCGCCACCGCGTCGGCGGCCGCCAGCGGCAGCCGGCCGGCATAGTCGTCCAGGCCGAAGCCGCGCTCCGCCTGCCCGGCCGGCAGCCACTCCGTGAGGTAGACCCGGTGCCCGCCCTCCAGCAGGCGCCGCACCACGCTGGTGGCGGGCTGGAGATCCCAGATGTAGCCGCGCTTGATCGGCGCCGGGACGATCAGGACGGGCGCGCCGCGGCCGCCGTAGCAGCGCAGGCGCAGGCCCGGCATCTCCAGCGCCGCGGTCCAGGGCGCCTCGTCGGGGCCGAGGCCGAGCCGGTCCATCAGGCGGCCGCGCCGGCGCCTCGCCTCGTCCATCAGGGTCAGCGCCACGCCCGCCCCCGGCGGCACCACGCGGTCCTCGGCCATGCAAGCCCTCCCGTCCAGCCTGGCCCTTTCTAGCGCCGCCCGGCCGGCGGGGCCAGCGGCCGATGGCCGGAACACCCGGATGTGATGGCACGGGCCTGGGGCGGCACCTGGCGGCCCGACGGCTGTTGATCCCGTGGGAACGCGCACAGGAGGAACCAGCCATGACCCCAGCCACGACGGACGAAGGGTTTCCCGTTTGGGCCGGCGGCCCGATGCCGCCCATCCCGCACGGGCCCGAGCGCCCCGCCCGCGACCCCGACGATCCGGCCCCGGTGGAGGAGCCGCCGATGCCGCTGCCGGTGCCGCCGGCGGAACCGCCGCCT
This sequence comes from Azospirillaceae bacterium, assembly GCA_035627915.1. Classification (GTDB taxonomy): domain Bacteria; phylum Pseudomonadota; class Alphaproteobacteria; order Azospirillales; family Azospirillaceae; genus DASPKT01. Next base: position 2,211 of record DASPKT010000270.1, on the reverse strand, counting down.
GTCCCCGAAAGGCTCCAGCCCGGGGCGTGAGGTCACCGGAACAGGTGGGGCCGCCGCCGGTTGTTTGCCCGAATGCCGCGCCCGCCCCTCCCCCACCCGGGCGCGCTTCAGCCGGAGGAAGCCGATGCGCACCAGGATGCTGACCGCCGTCGCGGCGCTGCTCGCGTTCACAAGCCCCGCCCTCGCCCAGGAGGCCGCCACCGCGGAACCGCAGGTGGCCCAGGCCGCCACCGGGGTGGAGGACGCGCTGCGCCGCCTGCAGGAGGCGCTGGCGCGCGCGGCGGACCAGGACCCCGCCCGGGCCGAGGCGTTCCGCAGCGCCGCCCGCGAGGTCGAGGGCACGCTGGCGGGCGGGGCCGCAGACCCGGGCCGCGCCGCGGAGGCCGCCCGCGCCGCCTCGCAGGCGCTGCGCGACGGCGCCGGCCAGTCCCTCGCATCCGCCGCGGAGCCCGCCGACATCCGCGTGCACCAGCCGGCGCCGAGCGTGCAGGTGCAGCCGGTGCTGCCCACCGTGTCCGTCACGCCGCAGGCGGCCCAGGTCGCCATCACCCAGAAGCCGGCGCAGGTGACGGTGCGCCAGACCGCGCCGCGCATCACCGTCCGCCAGTTCCCGCCCGAGATCATCGTCCGCCAGTACGAGCCGGAGGTGATCGTGCGCCAGCGCGAGCCCGAGGTGGTGATCGAGCAGGCGGAGCCCGAGGTGACGGTCCAGCAGGCGGAGCCGGAGGTGGTGGCGCAGGTGCCGCAGCCGCTGGTCAACGTCTCCCAGCCCGACCCGCAGGTGCGGGTGGACCAGCCGCAGCCGCTGGTCTCCGTCGATCCAGGCCGGCCCGCGGTGGATATCCAGCAGGCGCCGCCGACCGCGACGGTGGAGCCCGGCGCCACCGCGGCCGCCGAGCCGCCGCCGCCCGCCGCCACCCTGCCGCCGCCGGCGGACGAGCAGGTGACCCCGCCGCCGCAGGCGCCCCGGTCGGACGCTCCGATGAACGCGCCGCCGGTGGACGCGCCGATGGACGCGCCGGCGGCCCCGCAGACCATCGCGCCGGCCCCGGTGCCCGGCGTCTCCCCCCTGACCCAGGCCGTGGACCCCGCCGCCGGTCCCTCCGTCGCCGGCCCGACCGCCGTCGATCCGACCCTCGCCGCCCCGGCCCCTGCCGATCCGGCCATCGCGGCGGATGCCGGCACGGCCGGCCAGGGCGCCGCGGAGAGTGCCGCGGCGCCCTGGCCGGCCGACACCGCCGCCGCCGACCCGCGCGTCGAGGCGCCCCGCGTCGGCAATCCGGGGCTGAACCCGGACGCCGGGGTGGCGCCGCCGCCGGTCAGCAACGAGGCCGAGACGTCCGACGGCCCGACCACCGCCGCCGGCCCCGCCACCGGCGAGCCCACTTCCCCCGTGCCGCGCATCCAGGCCGACCGCTCGCACCAGCCGGAACCGGCCGCCCCGGCGACGGACACCGGCACCGCAGGCATCGGCACGGCTGCTGAGGACACCGCGGCAGGGGACACTGCGGCCGGCGGCACAGCTGCCGGCGGCACCGCCTCCACGGCCGGCGACACGGCGGCCGGGTCCACGGGCCCGACCGGGACCGGCAGCGAGGCCGCGCCGACCGGCGACGCCCCCTCGGTGGAGCCGCCGGTCACCGGCACCGGCCAGCAGACCCCGCCGGGCGGGCGCGATGAGCGCGCGGCGCTGGACGACGACGAGGTTGACGGGCTCGCGCAGGATGAGGCCACGGCCGACGAAAGCATGGCCGACGAGGGCGAGGTCGCCCTGGCCGGCGGCAGCGTCCATCCCGTCGTGGCGGACCTCATCGGCCGCGGCGTGGTGGGCGGCGACGGGGAGCGGCTGGGCCGCGTGGCCGACCTGCTGATGCAGGGCGACGGCCGCGAGGTGCGCTCCATGGTCGTGTCGCTGGACGGCGGCAAGCTGATCGCCCTGCCCTTCTCCGACGTCGTGATGGAGCCGCAGTCGGCCGATGTGCGGGTGCCGCTGGAGATGGCGGACGCCGTCTCCGTCCCCGCCTTCCGCTACGAGCCGACCGACGACGCCCTGATGGGCCCCGCCCGCCAGTGAGGGAGACGACCATGAAGACCGCTTCCGCATCCCTGGCCGTCCTGGCCGCCCTCCTCCTCTCCGGCGCCGCCGCCGCCCAGGAGGCGCCGTCGCCCGCCGCGGAGGGGCAGCCGGTGCCGGGCACGGCGCCGCAGCCC
>DASPKT010000269.1:0-21862 GCA_035627915.1 Azospirillaceae bacterium | reverse complement strand
GGAGGCGGCGGACCCGGACGCGCGTGCCCTGCTGCCCGGGCCGGAGTGGCTGGACACGCGCGATGCGGCGGCGGCGGCGCTGGCGGCCCTGGGGGCGCCGGCCCCCGCCCGGCCGGGTCGCGGCGGCCCGAAGGAATACCTGGTGGCGAGCCTGGAGACGGCGCGCGCGGTGCTGCCGCAGGTGCGGGCGCACCTGGAACAGGCCTTCGCCGGGACCCCGCCGGCCAGCTTCCCCGCCTTCGAGCGGATGGCGGAGATGATCGGGGCGCTGCGGACGGAGGGCGCCTCGGCCGGGGTCGCGGTGCCGGCGCTGCCCGCGGCGGCGGCGCACGACGCGCTGCTGCCGGCGGACGACCCGATCCGGCAGAAGCCGGTGCTGCTGGAGATGGTGCTGCGCATCCTGGGCTGGCTGCACGAGGCGGCGGCGCTGACGCCCGAGGCGATCGGCGCGGTCATCAAGCCGCGGCCGGTGCAGGGGCTGACGGTGCGGGCCGAGGACCTGCTGCAGGCCGACGGCACGGTGCAGCCTGTGCTGCGGGTGGAGTGGCTGCCGCTGGGACCGGGGGAGTCGCTGGCGCTGCGCTGGCAGGCCCTGGGCGAGACCGCCTGGCAGGGCCGCACGGTGCCGCCGGGGACGAGCGCGACCTACCTGCATCCGGTGCAGCACGGGAAGACCTACAGGGTGCAGGCGGCGCGGCAGGCGGGGACGCGGCAGTCGGACTGGTCGCCCGTGCTGCTGGTGGTCGCCGGCACCGGGCTGGGCGAGGCCGGGGTCAGCCACCTGGAGCTGGTGGGCCGGGGTCTGGAGACGGAGTTCGCCGGGCGCGACGTGCGGCTGCAGTGGCGCGGCAACTTCCCCGGCTCCGCCTACGAGCTGGGGTCCGAGCCGTTCGGCGCCGGCTCGGGCGTGGTGAACCCCTACCTCAAGGACTACGTGGTGCGGGTGCATGACCCGGAGAGCGGGGCGCTGCTGCGCGAGGCGTTCACCACCGGGACCAGCTGGACCTACGGGTACGAGGCGAACGTGGAGGACGGCGGCCCGCGCCGGCAGGTGCGGGTGACGGTCGCGGTGCGCGACAAGCTGGGCAAGGAGGGCCGCCCGGCCACCATCACCGTGCGGAACCCCGTGCCGGCGGCGCCGGCGGCCACGGTCCGGAGCGGCTACCGGCAGATCTTCATCGAGCTGCCGCCGGCCTCCGACCTGGACTTCCGCTCCAACCTCGTGTGGGTGGAACCGGCCGCCGGCTTCGATCCCGCGGCCACGCCGCCGCGCCTGGAGACGGTGCAGAACAGCATCGTGATCCCCGAGGTCGAGGAGGGCACCTACCACGTCCGCGTCGCCCGCACCGATGCGTTCGGCAGCGACGGGCTGGAGGTCTCCGCGGAATACCCGGTGGAGGTGATGGACAACCTGGTCGACCTGGTGCCCCCTGACATGCCGACCGGCCTCGTGCTGAGCACCAGTCACCGGCTGATGCCCACCGGGCAGGCCGACATCCGCGTCAGGGCCGCATGGGACGCCAGCGACGCCCCGGACTTCGACCACTACGTGGCGGACATCCGGGAAGGCGCAGGCGAGTGGTTCTCATACGTCACCGACGCCCCGACCTTCGAATGGAGCGTGCTCCCCGACACCGCGTACTCGGTCCGCGTCCGCGCGGTCGATCATGCAGCCAACCAGTCCGACCCCTGCGTGCCGGCGACCATCACTTCGGCCCGGGACGACGTCGCGCCCGGCCCCGTGACGGGTCTGGTCCACGAGAGCAGCCTGCGCACGCTGTTCCTGCGCTGGACGAATCCGCCGGACAGCGACCTCGACCACGTGGAGGTATGGGAGGCGCCTGTGAACGACCGGTCCTCCGCCACCGTGGTCGCGCGTCCCAAGGGCGATCACGTCACCATCCATGGCCTGCCCCCCGCGGCCCTGAGGTACTATTGGCTGCGGGCCCGCGACACGAGTTCCAACGCGGGGCCGTTCAGCTCGGCGGATAACGCGGGCTACCAGGTCACGATGGCACGGGCCGTCGCGGACGACCTCGCGGACGCCGCGGTCACGGCCCAGAAGATGGCCGACAACGCCATCACCCTGACCAAGTTCGCCTCCGGACTGCGGCCGGTGGAGGTTGCAGCCACGCTCCCGGCGTCCGGCACGGAAGGCGCGGTGGTCCTGCTGACCACGGATGGCAAGCTGTACCGGCGGCACGGCGGGGCCTGGGTGGCCAGCGTCCCCGCGGGGGACCTCGTCGGCCAGATCACCGGGACGCAGATCGCTCCCGGCAGCATCACCACGCCGAAGCTGGCGGCGAACGCCGTCACCGCCAACGAGATCGCCGCAGGCTCCATCGTGGCGGGCAAGCTCGCCGCGGACGCGGTGACGGCCGGCACCATCGCCGCCGGGGCGGTGAACGCGGGTCAGATCGCCGCCAACGCCATCCGGGCCAACCACATCCTCGCGGGGGAGATCGTCGCCGGCAAGCTGGCGGTGGGCAGCATCGACGACGCCACCCTCATCGAGGACGGCGTCATCGTCACCCGCCACGTCACCGTGGGCAGCCTCAACGGCGACCGCATCACCGCCGGTACCCTGAACGCCGACCGCATCACCGCGGGAAGCATCACCGGCGACAGGATCGACACCGGCACGTCCTTGCCCGGCACCATCAAGGTCGGCAACACCGGTGTCACGATCAGCACCGTGCAGGCCAACGCGTCGCTCGGCGCGCAGGACCCCGCAAGTCGCATCAACGCCAACTCCACGCAGATCGATCCCGGCCGCGTCCTTATCTCGGGGGGGAGCACCCTCGCCAGTTGGCGGGACGGCAACAACCTCACCCAGATCAACGGCGGGGCGATCAGCGCCAACAGCATCACCGCCAACAAGCTGAAGATCGGCAACCGCAATGTCACCTTCGACGGCCTGTACTTCCGCACCAATGGGAGCAACGTCATGTCGTGGCAGACCGGTTCCGTCCACTACATCGACGACAACGGCAACAACAAGGTCGTGACCATCGCGGACGGCTCGATCACGGGGTCCGGCTACGTGTACTGGATTAAGGACGAGACCTTCCTGCGCACCACGCCGACCGTGGGGCCGCACCTTGGCGAGGACCGCATCCACATCGCCACCTACCTGGGCAGCGACACCAAGATCGTCCACTACGGCGGCACCATCATCGAGGGCAACGAGATCAGGACCGGCACGGTGCGGGCCGATCACATCGTTGCGCAGGGGTTGCAGGCTGACATCATCACGTCCGGCACCTTCAACCCGGTGCGCATCCCCAACCTCGACGCCAGCAAGATCACCACCGGGACGCTGTCGGCCAGCCGCATTGACACCGCCAACCTGTACGTGAACGCGGCCAACGTCACCGGCCTGCTGCAAGCAGGCCAGATCAACGTGAACTCGATCAACATCAGCGCGGCACAGATCACCAATGGAACGCTCGCCAGTGCCCGCATTGCCGACCTCAGCATCGACACCCTGAAGATCAAAGGGCAGGCGGTGACGACGGACAAGCTGGGCGCCAATGCGGTGTCGCACAGCGTCTACGTGAACGCGGACGGGGAAACGGTGACCGGCAGTGTCGCGGTTTCCGAAACATTCGGGAAAGCTCGCCTGATCGTCTTCGCCTCCGGCTGGGCCATAGCCCCGGAGGGGAATTCCATCTGCACTTGTACATTGTACTCCGGACTAACTGCCGTCGAGGAGAAGGGCGTGTGGCACGCGACGATGCCCTGCTTCTTCCACTCTTTCGAAGTGGAGGCCGGCACTCACCCCTTCAAATTCCAAATGGAACGCGGCAGTGGGGCCAGGCTTGTCATTTTCGTTCTCAAGAGGTGAAGACCATGCCGCAGGACGATGAATCATACTGCATCTACAATGTCGTCACCGGCGACATAGAGAAGATCATCACATGCGCCAGTCATGACCTTCAGATCAACATCGGCGATAACCAGTCATACGTCGCACTCGTACCCGGCACGGGCTTCAGGACGCACTACGTCGAGGCTGGCGTCATTCGCGAGCGGGCGAAGCCCCTGGTCACCTGGTTGGACATCAGGGTCCACCGGTCCGGCTTGTTTGCCAAGTATGACGGTATCGTGCGCCGCCACCGGGATCAGGTCGAATTGGGGATACCGACGGCGCTGACCGCCCAACGGTTCGCGGACGTGCTGCAATACCTGCAGGTCCTGCGAGACATCCCGCAAACATTCGCGGATCCCAACGCCGTGATCTGGCCGGCAGAACCGCTCTGAAAGCCATGGCTTGGCGCAACGGGCAACCCCCGCCGACGTGAAGCAGATCGCCTGCATCTATCTCTGCGGCTGAGCGCCGCGCAACCGACCTTCAGACGAGGATACCGACATGGCTCAATACAGGACGGGCACGGTGGCGCTGGCCTTCGGGCAGGCGGAGGTGGTGGGCACCGGCACCCAGTGGGGCGGGCAGGTGCGGCCGGGCGACCTGCTGCTGGCCGGCCCGGGCGACCCGGCGGTCTACGTCGCCGCCGTGCTCGACGACACCCACCTGCTGCTTGAGCAGCCCTGGCCGGGACCGTCGCGCACCGCCAGCGCCTACGCCGTGGTGCGCGACTTCGAGCCCACCACCGGCGCGCCGCTGCTGGCCCAGGGCGACATCAACACCCACACCGTCTTCAACCGTGCCGTCCAGCGCCTCTCGGTGCAGACCGCCGGGGCGCTGGCCGCCAGCGAGGCGGTGCAGCAGGCGGTGGCGGCGCAGGCGGGCTCGCAAGCCGCGCGCGACGCGGCAGCGGCGTCCGCGGCGGCGGCCGACGGTTCGGCCGATGCCGCCGCCGCGGCGCGCACGGCGGCGGAGACGGCGGAGGCCGGGGCCGAGGCGGCGCGGGCGCTGGCCGACGGCGCCGCGGCCACGGCGGACACGGCCGCCGGCAGCGCCGCCGCCGCCCGCGACGCGGCCCAGCTCCTCCGCGACCAGGCCTCGGCGTTCCGCGACGCGGCACAGGGCTTCCGCGACGAGGCGGAGGACTTCCGCGACCAGGCGCAGGGCTTCGTCGGCAACAGCTTCGGCGCCGTCGGCGACGGCACGACGGAGCGGTTCCAGGCCGGGGGCGCCAACCAGACGCTGGGGCTGGCGGCGGGCACCGGCATCGACATCGCCTACGACCCGGCCGCGCTGAGCGCCACCTTCAGCGTGGAACCCGGCGTGCTGGCGCCGGCCTGGTCGGCGGTCACGGCGAAGCCGACCACGCTGGCCGGCTTCGGCATCACCGACGCGGTGCCGGCGTCGGCGCTGGGGGCGGCGGGCGGCGTCGCCACGCTGGACGGCGCCGGCAAGCTCGCGGCGGCGCAGCTCCCGTCGCTGGCAGTCAGCGAGACGCACGTGGTCGCATCCGAGGCGGCTATGCTGGCGCTGGCCGCGCAGAAGGGCGACATCGCCATCCGCACCGACCTCGGCAGCTCGGGGCGCACCTACATCCTGGCCGGCGACGATCCCGCCGACATCGGCGACTGGACGCAGCTTGCCGGAGCCGGCGACGTGCTGTCGGTGTTCGGGCGCACCGGGGCGGTGACCGCGCAGGCGGGGGACTACGCCGCCTCCCAGGTGGGCTTCACGCCCACGGGCGCGCTCGCCGCCACCACCGTGCAGGGCGCCATCGACGAGCTTGAGGCGGAGAAGCTGGCGCTCACCGGCGGCACCGTCAGCGGCACCATCACCCTGTCCCGCACCGACGGCAGCCCTGCGATCAAGTTCGCGGACCTTGCCGCCCCCGGCGTCGTGCAGACGGTCCAGGTCGGAACGGGCACGGGTACTGCCGGTGTCTCTGGCAGTACAATCACGGGCGGCAACTCGGCTCTGTACATCCTTGGGGCCGGTGCAACGCAGTCTCCGACCCTGTTCCATCTCGGAGGCGTCTCTATTAAGGCAGGCCGCCGTGATGAGACCGGATCATCTTTGGGTGCAGATGTGCAACTACGCGGCGGCGAAGGTGTCGGTGCAGGAATGCAGGGCGGCGGAGTTCGTCTCTTCGGCGGAAGTGCCGCAGATGGCAACGGCGGCTCTGTTACTCTTACCGCTTGGGCGGGTGTAGGGACTAATCGCAGCGGCGGCGGCATCGGCATTCAGAGCGGGGCTGCAACTGGCACAGGTTCCGGCGGCTCGGTCAGCCTCGTTGCCGGTGCGTCATCCGGGGGTACTGGCGGAGCGGTCAACATCACCGCCGGCAATGGTGGAACTGGCGGCGTCAACGGAAACATCGTCATCAAGGCCGGGCAGAGCGCGGACGCCGCGGTCGGCAACGGCAGCGTCGTGCTCGATGTCGGCCCCATGCCCCTGTTCTCCGCGGTCTTCTTCAGACAGGCCGGCGCAAACTTCGCCGCCATGAATTCGGAGTCTTTCTCCCCGGAGACCAGCGGCACCATGCGGCTGGGTGCGAGTTCGAACCGCTTCAGCACCGTTTACGGCGTGAACGCAGACCTGTCCGGCACCCTGACCCTGTCCCGTACCGACGGTGCAGCGGCGATCAAGGGGGCGGACAACGGGTCGGGCGGCGGCTACGCCACCGTGATCCAGGCTGGAACCGGAACCGGGGCGGCCAGCGCCACCAACGGCAATGGCGCCGTCTTCATCTACGGCGGGGGAACGGCATCCCTGCCGATGACCGCCGGCGCGCGCGGTGGCGTCAGCATCAAGGCAGGCACGCGCGACGACGTCGCCGGATTCGGCGGGCTCGTGCGCATTTACGGCGGCGACGGTACCTTGCCGGGTGCCGGGGGAGGCGCCGTCTTTCTAACCGGCGGCCGTGCCGTGGACGGCAATGGCGGCGGCATCTCGCTGCTGGGCGCCAATGGCGTCGGTACCGACCGCAACGGAGGCAACGTCACGACCACCGCCGGTGCCGCCACCGGCACGGGTACCGGCGGCAATGTCGCCGCTACCGCGGGCGCCTCGCCCAGCGGCGCCGGCGGGAGCGTCTCCCTGACGGCCGGGGCCTCGGGGGGGGCTGCGGCCGGGGGCGCGGCGTCTCTGACGGCCGGCAACGCCACCGGCACCGGCGCCGGCGGGGCGACATTCATCCGGGGCGGCCACGGCACCGACGGGGTCGGCGGCGATGTATACGTCTCCTCGGGGAACTCGACGAACAACAACGCCGGCAACGTCGGCATAGCCGGGGGCAGCGCGACGACGGGGACCGGCCTGGGCGGCTACCTGTTCCTCAACGCCGGCCACTCCGTCAGCAACCAGGGTGGTGGGCTCTACGCCACCGCCGGTAACGGCCACCTCGGCGGCAATATCAGCCTCGTGGCCGGCAACGGAACCGGCCACGTCGGCGGCGAGGTCATCATCACCGCCGGCAACTCCACTGCGAACGCCGCCGGCGACGTCACCATCACGAGCGGCAGCGGCACCGGCACGCCCGCCGGCAAGGTCACGATCCAGACCGGCACGGGCACGGGCGAGGACATCCACGTCTCCAACCGCACGGTCGGCAACATCCTGCTGTCCACGGACGACACCTGGCGGTGGTCGGTCAAGGGCAGCCAGTCGGGCATGGCCGGCGCGCTCGCGCCCGAGGCGGACAACGCCTACGACATCGGCCACGCCGACTGGCGCGTCCGCAAGGTCTACAGCGCCGACGCTGATTTCTCGGGTACGATCACCCTGTCCCGCACCGATGGCAGCCCCGCGCTCAAGTTCGCGGACATCGCCGCCCCCGGTGTCATGCAGATCATCCAGGCTGGTACCGGGACAGGTACCGCAGGGGTTTCCAGTGGTACCATCACGGGCGGCAACGGGTTCGTCCAAATCCTCGGCCCAGGTGCGATTTCTGAGGTCGCGAACATTTCCCGGCTCGGCGGGATCGTCATAAAGGGTGGCCGCCGCGATGAAGCCGGCACGGCAACCGGCGGGGCTGTGTCCGTCATCGGCGGAGAGAGTACCGGCACGGGGACGGGCGGGGGCAACGTAAGTATCACCGGCGGCATACCCACCGATGGGAATGGCGGCAATGTTTCCATGTCGGGCCGGGCCGGCGTCGGCACCAACCGCAACGGCGGTACAGCGTCGATCAATGGGGGTGCGGCCACCGGCACAGGTACGGGCGGTGCAGTCAACATCACCGCCGGCAACTCCCCGGATAGCGGCGGCGGGAACGTCAACATCACTGCCGGGAGCTCCACCACAGGAACCCCCGGCTTCGTCTGGATCATGACCGGGACCGGCGTCGGCAGCGTGGAGATGAACCTGCGCAACCGCACCACAGGCGGCGTGAACCTCTGGACCGACAACACCATCCGGTGGATGGTGACAGGTTCGGGATTTGGGTCCGCCGGCGCGCTCGTGCCCTACGCCGACAACTCTTACGCCATCGGCGACGGCTCATACCGGCCCAGCGTCATCTACGCCGCAACCGGCTCCATCAACACCTCCGACATCCGCGCCAAGACCGACATCGCGCCGCTCTCTCTCGGCATCGACTTCGTGCAGGCGGTCAACCCGATCTCCTACCGCTTCATCGAGGGCCACAAGCGCGTCGTCGGCCACAACGTCGTCGGTCAGACCGTCGTCGGTCAGGACCCCGAAACCGGCGAAAACATCCTCCAGGACGTGACGGAACCGGTCTACGAGAGCGTGCCCGGCACCCGCACCCACTTCGGCTTCGCCGCCCAGGACGTGCGGGCGGCGCTGGGCAGCGACGGGTTCGCCGCCTGGACGCTGGACGACCCGTCCGACCCGGACAGCCGCCAGGGCCTGCGCCCCGACCAGCTGGTGCCGATCCTCTGGAAGGCGGTGCAGGAGCTGTCGGCTCAGATCCTGGTGCAGGCTGGGCGGATCGACGCACTCGCAGGGCAAGTGGCATCCACCAAGGGCAAAACGGACTGAGTCCGCATTGGGTCGGACGAACGGCGCCGGGGAATGGCTGCAACCGCCCTTCTCCGGCCAGACCGTCGCAATCATCACGAGGTTTTCCGCTGTCGCCATCGCTGTCGGCGGGCCCAAGGCGGCCGGAAACCCGTGCTCAAGGAGTGCCGCACGGCCGGCCAAGCGCGGCGACGCGGACGTGGTGGCGGACTACCAGGTCGCAACGCAGGTGAAGTCCGACACCCGCAGCATGTCAGGCCGCGGTGCCCGGAACCGGCGGTTGACGTGATCCGGCGGGCGGGCCGCCTGCCTGTACGAGGGCGCGCGGCTCGGGCGGCCGCCGGCGCCGATGGGCGACATGGTCATGGCGGGCCCCTGCTGCGGCGAGGTTCCGCTGCTGGCCTGGAGCATCCTGCGGGAGGGGCGGACTGGCTCGCGCCCTAGGTCACGGCCCCTGTCGCAAGCCAATGAAATGCGACAATCCCCTGAAGGGCACTTTCCGCGATCTCGTTGCGGCAACCCCGTTCGGCAAGCCCCGCGTCCCGGGACCCGGCTGACGGCAGGAACGGGCTGGAGGGAGTGTCGAGCCCGCCTACCCGCACATTCCGCTAATGCGAATGACTTGCATTGACTCCAGACCCGGCCGGCGATAGTGGATTGCGAGATATTCGCACTCGCAATCACTGACTTCCGGGGATAGTCCATGCGCCGCCACCTGCTCGCCACGACCGCGCTCGCGGTCATGCTGCCCGCCGCCGCCGCGGCGCAGACGTCTGCCGGCGGGCGGATCGAGGAGATCACGGTCACGGGCTCGCGCACCGGCGCCCAGATCCGCGACGTCGCCACCTCGGTCTCCGTCGTCGACGGCGAGGCGCTGGCGGAGCAGCTGGGCGTCACCCAGAACATCCTGCGGGTGCTGGACACCACCGTCCCCGGCCTCAACGTCAGCACCGGCGGGCGTAGCGGCTGCCTGACCAAGATCCGCGGGCGCTCGGTCAACTTCCAGATCAACGGCGTGCCGGCGAACCAGGAGCTGCGCCCGTCGACCTGCAATTCCGCCTTCCAGGTCAGCCCCTTCGCGCTGGACCAGGTGGAGGTGGTGCGGGGCGCCACGGCGCTGTACGGGGCCGGCGCGCCCGGCGGAATCGTCAACCTGATCACCCGGCGGGCCCGCTCGGCCGCGGCCGAGGTGGACGCGGTGGCGCAGACCAGCTTAGACACCGGGACCCCCGGCGGCAGCTGGCGCCACGACCTCTACGCCGGGTTCGGCCAGGCGCCGGGGGAGTGGGACTATTACCTGGGCGCCGCCTACGCCGACCATGGCGCGGGGCGAGACCCGGACGGCGGCTTCACCGTCGGGACCGAGTACGAGGCCTGGTCGCTGAACGGCTCCGTCGGCCTGGATCTCACCGAGCAGGCGCGGCTGCGCCTGACCGGCACCTACTACCACGAGGACCCCGGCCAGGAGTACGGGGCCAGCGGCGCGGAGGTGGCGGCGGGGGTGGAGCGGCCCCGCGTCATCGCCGTCACGCCGAACCCGTCGCGCGGCGAGAGCCGGGACGAGCTCTACACCCTGGCGCTCTCCTTCGAGGCGGACGAGGTGGCGGGGCACAGGCTGTTCCTCTCCGGCTTCCTGCAGGAGCAGACCTACCTCCAGCGCGCCAACTTCCAGGACTTCAACGGCGGCGACCCCGACTTCTTCAGCGACGACCGCGAGAACGGCGGCTACGGGCTGCGCTCCACGCTGGCCCGCACGGTCGACCTGGGCGGGCCCGCCCTGGAGCTGGAGTACGGGGCGGACTTCCAGAGCAGCCGCGTGCTGCGCCTGCAGCTGGACGCCGCCTACACCGACCGGGTGATCGGCTACATCGCGCCGGAGACGATCCTGCGCACCTACGGCCTGTTCGCCCAGGCGGAGCTGGACTTCGGCCGGCTGCGCCTGACCGGCGGGGCCCGACGCGAGCTGTACCGCGGGGAGATCGGCGACGACGCCTACGACCCCACCCTGCCGCGCCCGGCCACGCCCGGCGACTTCGGCAAGAGCGACCTGTGGCTGGCGAACCTGGGCGCCGTCTACGACCTTGCGGAGGGGCTGCAGCTCTACGGCGGCTTCAGCCAGGGTGCCGAGCTGAGCCAGCTCGGCCGCGCCGCCCGCGGCGTGCGCGACCCCTCCACCATCACGCCGGAGCCGGCCACCTCGGACCAGGTGGAGCTGGGCCTGCGCGGCGCCGCCGGGCCGGTGGAGCTGTCGCTGGCCGGCTTCTACTCGGAATCCGACAGGGCGTCGCTGCTGCAGAGCGATCCCAGCTGCGCCGGCCAGTCCTTCTGCCCGCTGATCCCGTTGCGCTCCCCGCAGAAGTTCCGGGGGCTGGAGGGCACGCTGGACTGGGCGGTCGCCGACGCGGCCGCCGCCGGCCTGCTGGTGACCTGGCAGCGGGGCGAGGTCTTCGACGCCGCCTCCGGCCGCTACATCGACTACAGCACCGACACGGTCTCGCCCTTCCGCGTCACCGGCTACGGCGAGGTGGAGCCGGCGGAGGGCTGGCGGGTGCGGCTGCAGGCCAGCTGGATCGGGGCGGCCGACTACTTCTCCCCGGCGGAGCAGGCGCTGGGCCGCGTCAGCACCGACAGCGTGTTCCTGGCCGACCTGACCGCGTCGGCCGAGATCGGGCCGGGCGAGGCGGTGCTGGGCATCTCCAATCTCCTCGACCGGCGCTACGTCAACGTCACGCTCCAGGGCGGCGGTTTCGTGGAGACGCTGGAGGAGGGGCGCCGCCTGTCCCTCGGCTACCGCGTCCGCCTCTGAGCCGGCGGAACGGTCCCGATGACCCGGCGCGACTGGTTCCGCTGGCATGGCTGGATCGGCCTGACCGCCGGGCTGCTGCTTTTCGTGGTCTGCTGGTCAGGGACCGTGGCCGTCTTCAGCCGCGAGATCGACTGGCTGCTGAACCCGGCGCTCCGGGCGGCGCCCACGCAGGGCGACCTGCCCTGGGGCGCCGCGCACGCCGCGATCGGCGCGGCGCGGCCCGACCTGCGGGTGGTGCAGCTGAACGCGCCCTACAAGGACGGCTACGCCATGGAGGCCTGGCTGGAGAACGAAGACGGCGTGATGTTCCGCGCCCTGGTCGACCCCGCCACCGCCGAGGTGAAGGCCGTCGTCTCCTACTTCAACGTCCAGCGCTTCTTCCGCAGCCTGCACATGTCGCTGTTCATCAGCCACTGGCGCGTCGCCGGCGTGCCCTTCGGATACCTGGTTGTGGGCACGCTGGCGGTGGCGCTGCTGGGCTCGCTGGTGTCCAGCCTGGTGTTCTACCGGCGCTGGTGGCGCGGCTTCCTGAAACTGGAGCGGGGCCGGGGCGCCAAAGTCTTCTGGAGCGACCTGCACAAGCTGTCCGGCCTCTGGTCCCTGTGGTTCATCCTGCTGGTCGGTGCCACCGGCGTCTGGTACCTGGCAGAGTGGTACACGCCCCGCTCGCCGGAGCCGCCGGCGCTGCCGGAAGCCGCCTCCGCCGCCGGCACCCCGCCCGGCATCGACGCCCCACCCGGCATCGACGCCATGGTGGCGGCGGCGCGCGCCGCCTATCCGGGGCTGGAGGTGCGGGCGCTCGCCACCTACGGGCTGCCGGCGGAGCCGCTGGAGGTGCACGGGCAGGACGGTTCGCTGCTGGTCCGCGACCGCGCCGCCAAGGTCTGGGTGGACCCGCGCGACGGGAAGGTCCTGGGCGTGCAGCGGGTGGCCGGCCTGACGCCCTACCAGCGCTGGATAGACACGGCGGACCCGGTGCATTTCGGCGACTTCGGCGGGCTCGCCAGCAAGGCCGTCTGGTTCGTCTTCGGCCTGGCGCTGTCCGGGCTCTGCCTGACCGGCGCCTATCTCCAGGCCCGGCGGCAGGACAGGGGCGCCCGCCCGGCCGCGGCGAGGCGCGCGGTGCTGGGCGCCTACGCCGTGACGCTCGCCGTGCTGGCCTACGCCGCCTGGTCGGGGATCGTGGAGATCCGCGGCTACGGGCCGGGGGACTGGCCCGCCGTGCCGGTGGCGGCCGCGGCCTTCATCGGGGCCTGGATCGCGGTGACGGTCCTGGTGCTGGGATACTGGATGCACCGGCTGCGGTAGCGCCCGCCTGCCTTCCGCCCGCCTGCCTTCCGCCCGTACGCCTCGCGCCCGCACGCCTCACTCCCGCCGGCCCAGCCTCTCCGCCAGCACGGCCTGGAGTTCGTCCACGCGGAAGGGCTTGCGCAGGATCCAGGCGTCCGGCCCCGCGACCCGCTCGATGGCCGCCGTCTCGGCATGGCCGCTGGCGAAGACGATGGGGAGCGACGGCCGTTCCGCCCGGATGGCCGCCGCGACCTCCGCCCCGTTCATCCCCGGCATGGCGAAGTCCAGCAGGACGAGGTCCGGGGCGTTGCCCGCCAGCGCCGCCAGCCCCGCCGGCCCGTCGGCGGCCTCCAGCGTCCGGTAGCCCAGCGCGTCCAGGGATTCCACCAGCATCCGGCGCAAGTCCCCGTCGTCGTCGATGACGAGCACGGTGGCGGCGGCCGGCCCCGCCGGCTCTGCCGCGCCGGCCTCGTCCTGGCAGGCCGGCAGCGGGGCGTCAGTCTCCGGCAGGATCAGCCTCACCGTGGTGCCGTGGCCGACGCGACTCTCGATCCGCGCCGACCCGCCGCCCTGGCGGGCGATCCCGTAGACCTGGCTGAGGCCGAGCCCCGTCCCCTTGCCGACCTCCTTGGTCGTGAAGAACGGGTCGAACGCCCGCGCCGCGACGTCCGGCGGCATGCCCGCCCCGGTGTCGCCCACGGAAAGCTCGACATAGCCGCCGTCGGGCAGCTCCGGGTCGCCCTGCAGGCGCCGGGCCGCCGTCCGGATGGTCAGCGTCCCGCCCCCCGGCATGGCGTCGCGCGCATTGATCGCCAGGTTCAGCACCGCCATCTCGAGCTGGACCGGGTCGGAGAGGACCGGCCGGCACGCTCCCAGCTCGAACTCCAGGCGCACCTGGGGGCCCAGCGTCTGGGCCAGCAGGGGGCGCATGCCCTCCACCAGCTCGGCCACGGCCAGCGGCTTCTGCTCGATCCGCTGCGCCCGGGAGAAGGCCAGGAGCTGCCCCGTCAGCTTCGCCCCGCGCTCCGCCGCCGCCAGCCCGTTCTCGGCGATGCGGCGGACCCGGTCCGGATCGTCCGGCCGGCGGCGGATCAGGTCGAAGCCGCCCAGCACCGCGCCCAGGAGGTTGTTGAAGTCGTGCGCGATGCCCCCGGTCAGGCGGCCGACCGCCTCCATCTTCTGGGCCTGGCGCAGCGCCTCCTCCGCCCGCACCTGGCGGGTGACGTCGCGGCTGGACCCGATCAGCCGGACGATGCGCCCTTCCGCGTCGCGGAGCGGCACCAGCGAGGTGTCCCAGTGCCGCGCCTCGCCGTCCAGCTCGAAGATCTCGCGGTACTGGTGGATTCGGCCCTGGGCGACGACGTGCCGGTACGCCTCCAGCACCCGCGCGGCCGGCGCCGGCGGCAGGATGTCCCCGATCCGCCGGCCGCGGACCGCCTCCAGCGCGAAGCCGACGCTAGCCTCGTGGGCGGGGTTGATCTGCTCCACCACGAAGCCGCCGTCCGCCTCGACCCCGATCACGAACAGGGCCTCGGGCGAGTTCTCGAAATAGGCGCGGTACAGCGCGTCCGCCTCCTGGCGCGCCCGCTCCGCCGCGGCCAGGGCCGCGCGCGTCTCCCGCTCGGCCGTGACGTCCCGGCCGATGCCGTAGACGAGCCCGCCCTCGGGCTGCACCGTCCAGGAAATCCAGCGGAAGCTGCCGTCCCGGTGCCGGTAGCGGTCCTCGAAGGCGCGGCTCTGGCCGCCGCCCGCCAGCCGCCGCAGCTCGGCGGCACTCCGCCCGGCGCCATCGGGATGCCAGAGCTCGGTTGCGTTGCGGCCCTCCAGCCACGCCGAGGGCCAGCCCAGGATGCGCTCCCAGGCCGGGTTGACGGACAGCAGCGTGCCGTCGGCGCGCGCCACGCACATCAGGTCGGGGCTGAGGCGCCAGATGTGGTCGCGCTCGGCCGTGCGGGCGGCCACCTCCGTCTCCAGCGTCTCATTCAGCTCGCGCAGCCTCAGCTCCGCGAGCTTGCGGTCGTGGTTGTCCTCGACCAGCCCGTACCAGCGCACGATCCTCCCGGCGGCGTCGCGCAGCGGGTTCGCCCTTGCCCGTGCCCAGCGGTACTCGCCCGACCGCGTCCGGATGCGGTACTCGACGTCTATCGGGTCGCCTGACGCCAGCGAGGCGGCGAAGGCGCGCAAGGTGCCCGGGAGGTCGTCGGGATGCACGACCCGCGTCCAGCCGTCGCCCAGCGGCTCCCCCGGCGCCTGGCCCGTCAGCTCCAGCCAGCGGCTCGTGTAGCTGGTGATCCGGCCGTCCGGGTCGCAGGTCCAGGGCACCTGCGGGTTCAGCTCCAGCGTGTTGCGCAGGTCCTCCTCGCTCCGCTGCAGCGCCAGCTCGGCCTCCTTGCGCGCCGTGACGTCCAGGCAGACGCCGTGCACGCAGACCGGGCTGCCCGCGGCGTCGCGCACGACTTGGCCCTGGTTGTGGAGCCAGAGCAGGCGGCCGTCGGGGTGCCGGTAGCGGAACTCGCTCTCGTAGCGCGCGGCCGGGTCAGCCAGGGCCGCCCGGAACCGGGCGCTGTCCGCCGCCCGGTCGTCCTCCGGCATGCGGGCGGCGAAGTCCTCCGCCAGCGACCCGGGGCCGAAGATCGCGTCCGCGTTCTCCGTCCGGGTGATGTGGCCGGTCCCCAGGTCGTATGTCCAGGCGACCATCCGCGCCGCGGCGAGGCCGAGGCGGAGCTGCGCCTCGCTGGCCTCGATCCGGTCCTCCCGGTGCCGGCGCTCGGTGACGTCGCGGACGATGCCGACGGCGCGGTGCGCCGTCCCCCTCGCGGGATCGCGGAGAACCGCGCCGTGGGAGGTGATCCACCGGGAACTGCCGTCCGCGGCGGGGCGGGCGGCTCGGAACTCCACGTCGTAGGGCGGACCGCCGGGCGCCAGGCTGGCCTCGAACGCCGCCGCCACCCGGGCGCGGTCGTCCGGGTGCACGATCAGCTGCCAGGTCTCCGCGTCGTAGGAGGAGCGGTCCGGCTCCGCCCCGACGATCCGCGCGGCGGCGGCGTCCCACCGGCCGGTGCCGGTGGCAAGGTCGAAATCCCAGGTCCCGATCCGCGCCGCCTCCGCGGCGAGGCGCAGGCGCTCCTCGCCCTCCGCCAGGCGCCGCTCCGCCAGCACCCGGTCCGTCGTCTCCGACACGATGCACAGGACGCCGCCGACCGACCCGTCGGCCTCCGGCACGGCCGAGGCGGAGATGTCGAAATAGGCCGTCTCGGGATAGCCGTGCCGCTCGAGGCGGAAGGGCCGGTCCCGGGCCGTCACCGTGCGGCCGGTGCGGCGCACGCCCTCCAGCAGCGGCCCCAGCTCGTCCCAGAACTCCGCCCAGTTCTCGCGGGCCGGCCGGCCCCATGCGCCGGGGTGCCTGGCCCCGATGGCGGGGGCGAAGGCGTCGTTGTAGAGGGCGGTGAACTCCGGGCCCCAGAACAGCACGATCTGGGCGCCGGCGCCCAGCATCAGCCCGGCCGTGGTGCGCAGGGCGGGCGACCATCCCGCGGGCGGGCCCAGCGGGGAGGCGGACCAGTCGTGCGCGCGCAAGCGCGCCGCCATCCCACCGTCGCCGGCCGCGCCGTCCAGGGCCCAGGGCAGTGCCTCGGGTTCGTCCACCACCGATCCTTTCCCCAAGGCGCGCACGGGCGGCCCGGATCGCGGCGACCCGGGCCCGCGACGGTTCTTGGGCCGGATGGCCGCCCGGGTCAAGTGCCGATGCCGCTGCGGGCCGGGCCTGGCCGGCTCCAACAACGCGGATAAAAATACTCCGCGTTATATGCTTGCACCCCGTAACGCGGACTGATATGGTCTGCGTTATCGACACCAGGGAGCACGCGTCATGGCCCATCTCACCGTGAGCGTCGAATACGGCCTTCACTGCCTGATGTGGCTCGTCTCCTCGGGCGACACGCCGCTGAGCAGCCGCGACCTGGCGGAGCTGCAGGGCATCTCGCCCTCCTTCCTCGCCAAGATCTTCCCGAAGCTGGAGAAGGCCGGCATCGTGGAGGCCAGCGAGGGCATCCGCGGCGGCTACCGTCTCGCCCGCCCGGCCGCGGAGATCACCGTGCTGGAGGTGGTCGACGCCATCGAGGGCGACAAGCCGCTGTTCGACTGCCAGCAGATCCGGGGCCGCTGCACCCTGTTCGGGGGCGAGCCGCCGGCCTGGTCCCTCTCCGGCGTCTGCGCCATCCACGCGGTCATGCTGAAGGCGGAAAAGGCGATGCGCAGCGAACTCGCCGCCCAGACCCTGGCCAACATCGCGGCGACGGTCGACCGCAAGGCGCCGCCCTCGCACGCGCAGGACGTCCGCGCCTGGATCGACGGGCGGGTGGAGGCCCGCCGCTCCGCCCGCTCGGGCGGGAAGCAAGACGCGTCCGGCTGATCCGCCCGACGCAAGCCCGACACACGCCTGACACCCGATCCCCTCGGTCCCCTGCCGGACGGCCGAGATGCCTGCCGCATGCCCGCGCGGCGGATCGACGACCCATGTCCGGCCACAAGAAGAGGAACGTTCCATGGTCAAGAAGATCGTCATCGCCGGGTCCGGCTTCGCCGGTGTCTGGGCCGCCCTGTCCGCCGCCCGCGCCGTGTCGCTGGCCGGCCGGGAGGGCGAGGTGGAGATCACCGTCGTCTCCCCCGTCCCGCAGCTCCACATCCGCCCGCGCCTGTACGAGGCGTCGCTGGAGGGCATGGCGCCGGACGTGGGCCCGCTGTTCCGGGCGGTTGGCGTCCGCCACCTGTCCGGCACCGTGGAGGCCATCCGCGCCGACCGGAACGAGGTGGAGGTGGCCGGCCCCGGCGGCACGCGGGAGACGCTGTCCTACGACCGCTTCGTGCTCGCCGCCGGCAGCCGGCTCTTCACCCCCGACATCCCGGGGCTGAGGCAGCACGCCTTCGACGTGGACCAGCTCGACGGCGCGCGTCGGCTGGACCGGCACCTGAGGTCGCTGGCCGGCCGGCCGGAGACGAAGGCCCGCAACACGGTCGTGGTCGCCGGCGGCGGCTTCACCGGCATCGAGACCGCGGCGGAGATGCCGGAGCGCCTGCGCGCCATCCTCGGCGCCGGCACGGCCGTCCGCGTGGTGGTGGTGGAGCAGGCTCCCGTCATCGGGCCCGACCTCGGCCCCGTGCCGCGCCCGGTGATCGAGCAGGCGCTGGCGGAATGCGGCGTCGAGACCGTCACCGGCACTGCCGTGGCGGCGGTCGACGCGGACGGCGTCGTCACGTCGGCCGGGGAGCGGATCGAGGCCGCCACGGTGGTCTGGACCGCCGGCGCCCGCGCCAACCCGCTGGCCGCCCAGATCGCCGGCGAGCACGACCGGCTGGGCCGCGTCCATGCCGACGCCTGGCTCAGGGCGAAGGGCGTCCCCGGGATCTTCGTCACCGGCGACGTGGCGCGGGCCGCCACCGACGACCAGGGCAACGTCGCCGCCATGTCCTGCCAGCACGCGCTCAGCCTGGGCCGGGTCGCCGGCCACAACGCGGCGGCGGAGCTGGTGGGACTGCCGCTGCACCCCTACAGCCAGCCGAAATACGTGACCTGCCTCGACATCGGCGCCTGGGGCGCCCTCTTCACCGAAGGCTGGGACCGGCAGGTCCGCCTGACCCGGGAGCAGGGCAAGGCCGTCAAGCGCGAGATCAACACCCAGTGGATCTACCCGCCGCCGCCGGACCGCGCCGCCGCCTTCGCGGTGGCCAACCCCGACTACGTCATCGTCCCCTGATCCCCCGCCATTTTCCCAACGAAGGAGCGATCCCCATGTCCACCCGCCTCGACCACAACGCCGCCTCCCCCGCCGGCATGAAGGCGCTCGGCGCCGTCTACGGCCACGTCCTGCAATCCGGCCTGCCGTCCCGGCTGGTCGAGCTGGTCTTCCTCCGCGTCTCGCAGATCAACGGCTGCGCCTACTGCATCGACCTGCACACGACCGAGCTGCAGAAGAAGGGCGTGGCGCCCTCCACCCTGTTCCTCGTCCAGGTGTGGCGCGAGGCGGGCGACCTGTTCGACGCCCGCGAGCGGGCGGCGCTGGCCTGGGCGGAGACGGTGACCCGGGTCGCCGACACGGGCGTGCCCGACGCCGACTACGCCGCCGCCGCCGCCGTCTTCTCCGAGAAGGAGCTGGTCGACCTCACCATCGCGGTGGGGCTGATGAACGCCTACAACCGCCTCGCCATCAGCTTCCGCGCCGCCCCGGCGGCCGCGAAGCGCTGACGGCCGGCCAAGGGAGCGACCGCCATGAAGCACGCCATCCTCGCCGCAGCACTCGTCCTGGCCGCCCTGCCGGCCCCCGCCCGCGCCCACGGGCCCGACGGGCACCGGGAGACCTCCACCCCCATCTTCCGGCACGACCTCCCCAACGTCCCCGGCAAGGCGATGGTCGCCGTGGAGGTGGTGTATCCGCCGGGGGCCGCGTCCCCGCCGCACACGCACCCGCAGTCCGGCTTCATCTATGCCTACGTCGTGTCGGGCGCGGTCGCCAGCGCCGTCGGCGACGAGGCGCCCCGCGTCTACAAGGCCGGCGAGGGCTGGCACGAGCTGCCGGGGGCGCGCCACAGCGTCTCCCGTAACGCCAGCGACACCGAGCCGGCGACGCTGCTCGCCGTCTTCGTCCTGGACGCCGCCGAACGGCAGCTGGTGCTTCCCGACGCGCAGTGAGCCGTGCCGGGCAGTGAGCAACGGGGGCGGCCCGGACGATCGGCAAACCGTCCCGGACGATCTGCTTCCGCCCGCGTGCGAGTGTCGCCCCCGATGACGGGGCGGCGGAGACACTGGTATCCGCCGCCCCTCCCCTTTTCCGAGGATATTTCCCATGAGAACCCTTCTGCTTTCCCTGGCCCTGATCCCGGTGCTCGCGGCGCCGGTCGCCGCCGTCGCCCATCCATCGTCCCTGCAGCACTCCATCGAGGACGTCGAGCGGCTGCTGCCGGTCGCCTCCGATGCCGGCGGGCGCGCCGAGGCGTCGGACCTGCTGGCGGCCGCGCGCCGGGCGGTGGCCGGCGGCGACGAGTCCGCCGGCTGGCGGCTGCTGGAGGCCGCGGTGAAGGCCCTGCAGCCCGGCCTGTCCTCCGCCGACGACCACGGCTGACGGGTCCGCGCCGCGCCGGGCAGCGGCGCGGACCTGCACCGGCACCGGTTCCCCGGCCCCACCAAGGGAGGTTTCCCCATGCCCACCGCCCCGCACCCGGGCACGGCGCTCGTCACCGGCGCCTCCTCCGGCATCGGTGCCGCCTATGCCGACCGCCTGGCCCGCCGCGGCCACGACCTGGTCCTGGTCGCCCGCTGCCCCGACCGCCTGGAGGCGCTGGCGCAGCGTCTGTCCAGGGCCACCGGGCGCACCGTCGAATACATCGCGGCCGACCTGACCGACCCGGACCGGCTGGCCCGGGTGGAGGCGCTGCTGCGCACCGACGGCCGCGTCACCACGCTGGTCAACACGGCCGGCCTGTGCGCCGCGGCCCCGCTGCTGGAGACGGACGCGGAGCGCTTGACCGCGATGATCGGCCTGAACGTCACCGCCCTGGCGCGCCTCACCCATGCGGCGGTCCCGGGCCTGGTGCGGCGGGGCGGCGGGACCGTCGTCAACGTCGCCTGCGTCACCGGCATCCGCCCGGAGCTGCTGGGCGGCGTCTACGCGGCGACCAAGGCCTTCGTGCTGGCCTTCAGCCAGTCGCTGCGCCACGAGCTGGCGGACAGGAACATCCGCGTGCAGGCGGTATGCCCCGGCGCCGTCGCGCCCGGCACCCCGCCGGAGCACGCCCCGGGCGAGGAGACCGCCATGACCGCCGGGGACTTGGTGGACGCGGCCCTGGCCGGCCTCGACCAGGGCGAGTTCGTAACCATCCCCTCCCTCCCCGACCCGCGGGCCTGGGAGGAATTCGAGGCGGCCCGCCGGCGCCTGACCTGGGCCGACCTCTCCCGCCGCACCCCGGCGGCGCGCTACGGCGTCGGCCGGGCGGCCGCCTGACCATGGCCGTCCCCTCCGGCCGGACCCCGCCGCGCCGCGGGCTGCTTTCGCTCGCCTTCGGTGCGTTCGCCATGGCGCTGCATCTCGGGCCCTGCACGACCGACGCCGCCCCGCGGCCGCAGTCCCTGGCGGCGTCCGTCCTGCGCACCGGCGCGCGGTCGTCCGGGCAAGCCCGCTAGGAAGAAGGCGGGCGCCGGCGCTTTCAGCAGGGTGTCGCACAGGCGGGAACGGGCGGGCCGGCGGATGCGGCAGCCATGCGGCCGTCCTTACTGGCGTCGGCCTCCTGCAAAATAATTATCGTGGTAATGAATTGTGCGCTTGTGATGGGGCATGGAGCCCATACTTCTGGATCGTGCCCGATCATAGCGGGTGCGATCGATCAGAAGGAAACCCGACCATGTCCCAGACCTCCCATGCCCCGTCCTCCCCCGTCCTCTATACCGGCAAGGTCCGCACGACCGGCGGCCGGGAAGGCACCTCGCGCAGCTCCGACGGCCGCCTGGACGTGGCGCTGACCTCGCCGGGCGCCAAGGGCCCCGGCACCAACCCGGAGCAGCTGTTCGCCGCCGGCTGGTCGTCCTGCTTCATCGCCGCGGTCGGGCTGGCCGCCAAGGCGCAGAAGGTGGTTCTGCCGGCCGACGCCGCCGTCGAGGCGGAGGTCGACCTCTGCAACCGGGATGGGGAGTATTTCCTCCAGGCCCGCCTGAACGTCAGCCTGCCGGGCGTCCCGAGCGAGCTGGCCCGGGCGCTGGTGGACACCGCGCACCGGACCTGCCCCTATTCCAAGGCGACGCGCGGCAACATCGACGTGGCCATCGCCGTGGCCTGATCATGAAACCCGTCGCCAAGATGCTGTGGTTCGCGTTCGCGGCGCTCGTCGCCGCGACATGCGTGCGCTTTTCTCCCGCGCGGGCGGGTGCCTTC
>DASPKT010000268.1:0-14776 GCA_035627915.1 Azospirillaceae bacterium | reverse complement strand
GACCACCGTGCTGGTCGGCGGCGACCGGGCCTATCCCATGCAGTCCACCTACAAGTTCCCGATCGGCGCCGCCGTGCTGGAGGCGGTGGACGAGGGGCGGCTGCGGCTGGACCAGCCGGTGACGGTGACGCCCGACCAGGCCGCCCCAGCCCACAGCCCCTTGCGCGACCGCATGGGCGGCCGGCCCGTGGCGGTGACGGTGGCGGAACTGGTGAAGCTGGCGGTGGGCGACAGCGACAACACCGCCAGCGACGTGCTGGTCGAGCTGCTGGGCGGCACCGCCGCCGTGCACGGCTTCCTGGAGCGCCACGGCATCCGCGGCATGCGCATCGACCGGCTGGAGCGCGACCTGCAGCGCGACGCGACCGGCCTCCCGCCCGACGCCCGCCCCGCGGGGATGGAGGGCTTCGCCGCCGCCGTCGCCGCCCTGCCGGACGCCGCCAAGCGCCGGGCGCTCGACACCTACCTCGCCGACCCGCGCGACACCGCCACCCCCGCCGCCATGCTGGACCTGCTGGAGGCGTTCAACGCCGGCCGGCTGCTGTCGCTGGAATCCATGGCGCACCTGCGCCGGGTCATGACCGACACGCCGACCGGCCGCAACCGGCTGCGGGCCGGCACGCCGGAGGGCTGGACGCTGGCGCACAAGACCGGCACCGGCTTCCCCGTCGCCGGCGTGGCGCCGGCCAGCAACGACGTCGGCATCCTCTACGGCCCCGCCGGCCAAGCGGTCGCCGTCGCCGTCTTCGTCGCGGCGTCCACCGCACCCGAGGCGGAACGCGACCGGCTGATGGCCGAGGTCGCCCGCGCCGTGACCGGGGCGCCGTCGCCGTGACCGGGGCCGGGGCCGGGACCGGGGCCGGGACGACCAGGGCAGCCCGGCGCTTCCCCGTCCTCGCCTTCGACTTCGACGGCACGCTGATCGACAGCGCGCCGGAGATCGGCAGCGCCCTGAACGAATTCCTGGCGGAGCGCCGCCTGCCGGCCGTCACCGACGCCCAGGTCCGCGCCTTCATCGGCGACGGGGCGCCCCGGCTGGTGGAGCGGGCGCTGCGCGCCGGCGGGGTGGAGCCGGACCCGGGCCTGCTCCGCGACGCCACCGCGCGCTACCTCGCGATCTACGAGACGGTGCCGCCCGACCCGCACTGCATCTATCCCGGCGTGCCGGAGACGCTGGCGGCCCTGCGCGCGGCGGGCCACCGGCTGGGCCTCTGCACCAACAAGCCGGCGCAGGCCAGCCGCATCGTGCTGGCGGCGCTGGGCCTGGACGGCTTCTTCGAGGCGGTCGCCGGCGGCGACAGCGCGCCGGTGCGCAAGCCCGACCCCGGCCACCTGCTCTGGCTGCTGGAGCGCCTGGGCGCCACGCCCGCCGGCTCCGCCATGGTCGGCGACAACGCCAACGACGTGGCCGCCGCCCGCGGCGCCGGCGTGCCCGTCGTCGCCGTCTCCTACGGCTATCCCCGCATGGCGCCCGCGGACCTCGGCGCCGACCTGCTGATCGACCGCTTCGCCGACCTGCCGGCGGCGCTGGAGCGGCTGGCGGGGGGCTGAGGCCCGGGGTGGCCGAGGGGTGCGGCTGGGAGGGGGTGCGTGCTTCGACAGGCTCAGCATGAGGACCGGGGGATGCCAGGCCCGGCGCAGGCATACGGAGCGACCTACTCCGGGAGCATCTCAACGATCCTCAGCCTGAGCCTGTCGAAGCCTCATCCTGAGCTTGTCGAAGGACGCACCCCGCCCCCGCTGCCCTCCCGAGGGAGCATCTCAACGACCCTCAGGCTGAGCCTGTCGAAGCCCGCACCAGGCCCCCGCTGCCCTAAACGGCCCCCTACCCCCGCGACGGCGCCGCCTGGGCCTCGGCGGTCGCCGGCGCCACGCGGGAGAGGTGGATCACCACGGCGCCGAGGAAGCCAGACATCTCCACCCGCACCGGCAGCGGCGGCCCGCCTTCGTGGGCGCGGGCGAACCAGACCTTGGTCTCCGCCTGGCGCTGGCGGGGGCGGTCGCCGTCGCGGTCGCGCCGCCCCTGCTCCTTCCAGCGGCCGGCGACCGGCCTGAACTCCAGCCGGCAGGCCTCCGCCGGCCCGGCATAGGCGGCGAGCTCGCTGGTGGCGAGGGTTTCCGTGCCGAGCGGCGTCAGCACCAGGTCGTAGCGCTGGCGCCCGTCATAGACCGGCAGCGTGCCGCCGCAGCCGCGGCCGTCGCCCAGCGCGTCCAGCACCGCGACGGTGGCGCTCATGGGATCGACGGTGCCGGGCTTCAGCGCGTCCGGCACCGGTTCGCGCTCCTTCTCCGGCGGCGGGTCGGCGGTGACGCGCGGGGCGCCGCCGCCCGCATAGTCCAGCACGGTAAGGCGCGGCTGCTCGCGCCAGACGCTGTCGGAGCGGTAGCGCTCCGGCCGGGGCAGCGGCCCGTCGGCGAGCGCGCCCACCGCCTCGATGTCGGCCTTCCAGGCGGCGAAGCGGCCCAGCATGCCCTCCGTCTCCGCCGAGAGCGCCAAGCGGTAGCGCCCCTGCGCCATCTCCACCCGCGCCTTCGGCCGCAGCACCTCCACGCCGCCGACATGCACCGTGTAGTCCGCCTCCAGCGGCACCGGTTCGGCGGACGCCGCCCCGGGAAGGGCCAGCGCCGCCAGCAGGAAGAGGACGGTGCTGAACGGGGGCGAAGCGGCGATCTCGGGCACGGGGGGCTTCCTCCAGCCGTGGGCGGGCATCGATGGGAGATTGGGGCCGCGGCGCGCGAGCGCAAGCCGCGCGCCCTCCCGGCGCGCCGATTTCGCCCTTCGGAGATTTCGCCTTTCGGAGATTTCAGCGTTGACAGCACCCCGGCGGCACTCTACAACCCCGGCCCACGACGGATGGGCGCGTAGCTCAGCGGGAGAGCATCGCCTTCACACGGCGGGGGTCGTAGGTTCAATCCCTACCGCGCCCACCATCCGTCCCTCCTCCAGGAATTCGACGATCGCCGGACCGGATGCCCCGCGGGCTGCCGGCGTCTTCGCGTCTCCGCGTCCCCGCGCATGCCGCCGCCCCAACGGGGAACCCCCTCCGTCCTCGCCTGTTGAATCCGGGTAATCACGGACCTTTCGGGCAGGAGGGCTAGATGCGGGCGGGTGTGGCGTTGGCCGGGGCGGCGCTGGCCGTTCTCGGGTTGTCGGGGGCGGTGCAGGCGGCGCCGGGGGACATCCACCGGGTCACGGGGGAGCGGGTCAACCTGCGCTCCGCCCCGTCGGACGAGGCGAACATCCGCTCCGCCCTGGAGCGCGGCGCCGAGGTGGTGGAGATCCGCCGCGAGGGCAAGTGGCTGGGCGTGCGCGCGGTCGAGACCGGCGAGGAAGGCTGGATCTACGAGGACCTGGTGCGCGTGGCGGCCCCCAGCAGCCTGGGCGGCGGCGGCGAGTTCCGCCAGTCCGACGCCGGCTTCCGCACCTGGTCGCAGGGCTTCGACAGCCTGATGGCGTCGGTCAACGAGCGGCTGGGCTACAAGACCTTCGACCGGGTCGAGGTCTTGGACGGCAACACGCTGCGCCTGACCCCGTCGCGCCAGTTCCTGGGCAGCGGCAACCAGGAGGCGCACCTGCTGGCGGCGCTGGCCGTGCACCAGATGTTCAAGAACCACCAGAACGGCCGCCCCGTCTCGGTCGCCGTGCTGGGGCCCAGCGGCGAGCGGTACCTCACCATCGACGACAACGCCGCCACCGGCCCCGTCCTGGAGGTGCTGGAGCTGCGCGAGGCGCGGCGGTAGGGCGCCGGCCGGAGTCCCCCGGCGGAAGTGCCCTGGGCGGAACAGGCCCACCCTCTTCGATGTTGAGGCTACCGCAACGGGGACGCGGGAGCCGGGGGCCCGAGGGGGTTTCCGGGCCCCGCGTCCGGATGGAACCGACACGCGGCCAGCGAGCCGCCGAAAGGACCAGAGAAATGGCCACCAAGACGATGCAGGACCTGCTCATCGAGGAGCTGCGGGACATCTTCCACGCGGAGAACCAGCTGGCGAAGGCGCTGCCGAAGCTGGCCAAGGCCGCCACGGCGCCGGAGCTGCGCCAGGCCTTCGAGACCCACCTGGAGGAGACCCGCGGCCAGATCGAGCGGCTGGAGCAGGTGTTCGAGGAGCTGGACACCCGCAAGCGGGGCAAGCGCTGCGCCGCCATGGAGGGCCTCATCGAGGAGGCCAAGGAGATGATGGAGGAGGGCCTGCCGCCCGAGATGCTGGACGTCGCCCTCATCTCCTGCGCCCAGAAGGTGGAGCACTACGAGATCGCCAGCTACGGCTCGCTGCACGCCTATGCCGAGGCCTGCGGGCTGACGAAGGTCGCCGACCTCCTGAACCAGACCCTGGAGGAGGAGAAGGCGACCGACGCCAAGCTGAACAAGATCGCCATCGAGAACGTCAACAAGAAGGCGCTCCAGGCCAGCAAGGCGGCCTGACGCTCAACCGGGGCGCCTCGGCATGGTGCCGGGCGCCCCACTTTCCATCACGCAGAGAAGAGGCAACGGCCATGGAGATCATCGGTACGCTCATCATCGGCCTTCTGGCCGGTCTCGTCGCCAAGTTCCTGATGCCCGGGCGCGATCCCGGCGGCTTCATCGTCACCACCCTGCTCGGCATCGCCGGCGCCTTCGTCGCGACCTACCTGGGCCAGGCCATCGGCTGGTACCGGGCCGGCGACGGGGCCGGGTTCGTCGGCGCCGTGGTGGGCGCCATCATCCTGCTGGCGCTCTACCGCATGATCGCCGGCCGCCGCAGCACCACGACGACCTACTGAGGCCGTCGCGCAGGGCCAGGCGACGCCGCCCGGCGCGGGCGCTACCGGCGGGCACGCTCCCGGTCGCGCCAGTGCCAGGGCGGCTCCGCCTGACCCGCCCAGAAGCCGGAGCGGCGGCTCTGCGCCAGCCGCTCGAAGGTCACGTAGTCGCCGGACAGCCGGCGCCAGGCGTGCGCCCATCCCGCCGCCACCATCGTGGCGGCGAGATCGCGCCCCTCCACCCTGCACACCGCCGGCTTCGGGTTCGGCGGCACGAAGGGCTTCACCGTGCAGGCGACCTCCTTCCCCTCCGTCAGCCGCTCCAGCGCCAGGCGGGACTTCTCGAAGCAGTCGTAGTCGCGGCCCCTGCCGTCGCGGCAGGTCTGGCCCCGGTCCGGCGCGTCGACGCCGTGCAGGCGCAGCTCCTGCCCGCCGACCGTCAGCAGGTCGCCTTCCTTGGCGACGGCGGCACCCTTCACCACCTCCGGCGCCGCCGGCGTCTCCTGCGCGCGGGCGGGGATTGCCACCAGCAGGACCAGCAGCAGGAGGACTGCCTTCACAGCAGGCTCGCCTGCCGGGCCTCCGGCAGGATCAGCTCCGGCCCCTCGTTGCGCACGCTGTTGACGCGGGTGGAGACGGGCACCGTCTCCAGCAGGTCGTCGGCGGCCGGGCGCAGCAGGCGCAGCGCGTCCCCCGCGCTGGCCGAGACGTCCAGCCAGAGCGGCCAGTCCGCCTCGTCCAGGATGACCGGCATGCGGTCGTGCACCGGGCGCAGCGTCGCGTTGGCGCTCGTGGTCACGATGGTGGCGGACAGCACGGGCTCGGCCAGCGGCGGCTCCCCCTTCGGGCCCTTCCAGCTTTCCCACAGGCCGGCGAAGGCCAGTTGCCTGCCGTCGCGGCGGCGGATGTAGAGCGGCTGCTTGCGCCCCTCCACCGTCTGCCATTCGTAGAAGCCGTCGGCCGGGATCAGGCAGCGGCGCCGCCGCACCGCCTCGCGGAAGGCCGGCTTCTCCGCCAGCCCGTCGTCGCGGGCATTGATCATCTTCGAGCCGATGGAGAGGTCCTTGGCCCAGAACGGGACCAGCCCCCAGCGCATCAGGGTGAGTTGCCGCGCCTCCCCGTCCCCGTCCCCGTCCCCGCGGGTCTGCACGGTGGCGATCTCCTGCGTCGGCGCGACGTTGTAGCGTGCCGCCAGGTTCGGACGTTCGGCGAAGCCGAACATCCGGCCGAGTTCGGCCACCGGCGTGGCCATGACGAATCGTCCGCACATGGGCGCCAGGATAGCAGCCGGACCCCGCTTCCCGGAAGGCGGGGTTGCACAGGCTCCCCGACCGCCTATCATCACCCGCCCCTGCCCTGACGGAGCCCCAAGCCCATGACCAAGTTCGGCGTCGGCCAGCCGGTCCCCCGCACCGAGGACGCCCGCCTGCTGCGCGGCCGGGGACGCTACACCGACGACCTGTCGCCGCCCGGCTGCCTGCACATGGCGCTGCTGCGCAGCCCCCACGCCCATGCCGAGCTGGCGTCGCTGGACGTGTCGGCGGCGCGCGGCGCGCCCGGCATGCTGGCGGTCTACACCGCGGCGGAGCTGGAGGCGGCCGGCATCGGCGACATCCCCTGCCTGGTCACGATGCGCAGCCGCGACGGCAGCATGCAGCGCAGCCGCAACCGCCCGGTGCTGGCGCGCGGCCGGGTCCGTCACGTCGGCGAGCCGGTCGCGGCCGTCGTGGCGGAGAGCCCGGAGGCCGCCCGCGACGCGGCGGAGCTGATCGAGGCCGACTACCGCCCGCTGGACGCCGTCGCCGACCTGGCGGCCGCCCGCGACGGCCGCGTGCTGGTCTGGCCGGACGTGCCGGGCAACCTCTGCTTCGACTGGGAGAAGGGCGACCGCGCCGCTGTCGACGCCGCCTTCGCGGCCGCCGCCCGCACCGTCTCGCTCGACCTCGTGAACAACCGGGTGGTGCCGACCCCGATGGAGGGGCGCGCGGCGCTGGCGGAGCCCGTGGACGGGCGGCTGCGCCTGCATGTCGGCAGCCAGGGCGTGCACTTCATGCGCGACGTGCTGTCGAAGCTGCTGAAGCTGCCGAAGGACGGGCTGCAGGTCGTGACCGGCGACGTCGGCGGCGGCTTCGGCATGAAGATGTTCGTCTATCCCGAATACGCCCTGGTCCTGCACGCCGCCCGCGAGCTGGGCCGGCCGGTGAAGTGGGCGTCCGACCGGGGCGAGGCGTTCCTGTCCGACGACCACGGCCGCGACAACCTCTCCCGCGCCGCGCTAGCGCTGGACGCCGACGGGCGCTTCCTGGCGATCCGGGTGGAGACGGCGGCCAATCTGGGCGCCTACCTCTCCAACTACGCGCCCTACATCCCGACGGAGGGGGCGGCCAACATGCTGTCGGGCGTCTACCGCATCCCCGCGGTCTATGCCAACGTGAAGGGCGTCTTCACAAACACCGCCCCGGTCGACGCCTACCGCGGCGCCGGCCGGCCGGAGGCGGCCTACCTGGTGGAGCGGCTGGTGGACCACGCCGCGCGCGAGCTGGGGATCGACCCGGCGGAGCTGCGCCGGCGCAACTTCGTCCCGCCCGATGCCATGCCCTACAAGACCCCGATGGCGCACACCTACGACAGCGGCCACTTCGCCCGCACGCTGGAGCTGGCGCTGGAGCGGGCCGACCGGGCCGGCTTCCCGGCGCGGCGGGAGGCCTCGAAGGCGCGCGGCCGGCTGCGCGGCCTTGGCTTCGCCACCTACATCGAGGCGTGCTCCGGCGGCGGGCCGGAGCAGGCGACGGTGGAGGTCGGCGCCGACGGCCGCGTCACCGTCCTGATCGGCTCGCAGTCGAACGGCCAGGGGCACGAGACCGCCTACAAGCAGCTGGTGGCGGAGCAGCTGGGCCTGCCGCCGGATCGGATCGAGGTGGTGCAGGGCGACAGCGACCGCATCTCCTTCGGCAGCGGCACCGGCGGCTCCCGCTCCATCCCCGTGGGCGGGGCGGCCCTGGCGGAGGGGACCCGCCGGGTGGCCGACGCCATGCGCCGCCGCGCCGCCGACCTGCTGGAAGCGGCGGAAGTGGACCTGGAGCTGGTCCCGGCCGGGGACGGGCCTGAGTTCCGCGTCGTCGGCACCGACCGCGCCGTCTCCTTCGAGGCGGTGGCGAAGGCGGCGGCGCCCGGGGACGGCGGCCCCGCCTTCACCGAGGTGGCGCGCTGGACCCCGCCCGCCGCCACCTTCCCCAACGGGACCCATGTCTGCGAGCTGGAGGTCGACCCCGCCACCGGCGCGGTCACCATCGAGCGCTACACCGTCGTGGACGATTTCGGCACGGTGCTGAACCCGCTGCTGCTGAAGGGCCAGGTACAGGGCGGCATCACCCAGGGCATCGGGCAGGCGCTGCACGAGGGCTGCGTCTACGATCCCGACAGCGGGCAGCTGCTGACCGGCTCGCTGATGGATTACGGCCTGCCCCGGGCGGACGACGTGCCGCTGTTCGACATCCACCTGGAGGGCACGCCCTGCCGGACCAACGCGCTGGGCATGAAGGGCGCCGGGGAGGCCGGCTCCATCGGCGCGCCGCCGGCCGTCATCAACGCCCTGGTGGATGCGCTGGCGGAGCGCGGCGTGCGCCACGTCGACATGCCGGCGATGCCGGAGAAGGTCTGGCGCCTCGCCAACGGGCTGGACGCGGCATGACGGACGCCGCCGCCCTGCTGGGCCCCGTCCGCGCGCTGGCGCTGGAGGCCGGCGCCGCCATCCTGCGCATCTACGCCGACGGCTTCGACCCCATGCGCAAGGCCGACGGCAGCCCGGTCACCGCCGCCGACCACGCGGCGGAGGCGGTCATCCTGCCGGGCCTGCGCACGCTCACTCCCCATATCCCCATCGTGTCGGAGGAGGCGTTCGAGCGGGGCGATATCCCGGAGGTCGGGAGCGGGCCGTTCTGGCTGGTGGACCCGCTGGACGGCACGAAAGAGTTCATCCGGCGCAACGGGGAGTTCACCGTGAACGTCGCCCTGGTGGCGGGCGGGGCGCCGGTCCTGGGCGTGGTGCTGTCCCCCGTCACGGGCGAGCTGTTCGCCGGGGCCGGGCCGGGGACCGCCCGCCTCTCCACCGCGGACGGGAGGGAGCGGGCGATCCGGGTGCGGCCCGCCCCGGCGGAGGGGCTGACCGTCGCCTCCTCCCGCTCGCACGCCAACAACAGGGCGCTGGACGCCTACCTGGCGGGCCTGACGGTGCGGGAGCGGCTGGTGTGCGGCAGCTCGGTCAAGTTCTGCCGCATCGCGGAGGGGCGCGCCGACCTCTACCCCCGCTTCGGCCCCACCATGGAGTGGGACACCGCCGCCGGCCAAGCGGTGCTGCTGGCCGCCGGCGGCCGCGTGGAGGCGCACGACGGCAGCCCCTTCCGCTACGGCAAGCCGGGCTTCCGCAACCCCGACGGCTTCGTCGCGAGGGGCGGCTGAGCGCCGTTCCTCCGGTCACAATTTTGTCCTGGTCTTTCCCACTATTTGCCGCCGGGCCGCCCCGCCCAAGTTAAGTTGCCGTTCATAATGAAAAGCCACTGTAGCGCCCAGCAGGGAACATGGTGGCTTCGATGGGCACTCTCTTCTCCAAGGACCGGATGATCGTCGCCTTGATCTGGACGGTGCTGCTGGGCGCGTCCTGGTCGCTGCCGGTGATCGAGTACCTGTATACCGAGCAGGAGCGGGCCCGCATCGAGTCCGGCCACTACTACAAGCCCGGCATGCCGCCGGAATGGTACGTGGTGCGCTGACGCCCTGAAGCAGGGCGGCGCGGTTGACAGGGAGCGCCCCCGCACGCTTCATCGCCGCATGGAGCTGCCCCCGACCCTGTCCGACGCCGCCGTCGCGGTGCTGACCACCCCGGAGCCGATGGAGAAGGTGCGCCTGACCCGCGCCTTCGCCGCCGCCTGGCGCGACGGCCGCATCAAGGAGGTCGGCGACGCCGCCCCGCCGGCAAGGCCCGCACGCCCCGCGCGGCCGGAGCTGAAGCTGCCCCGCGACATGCCGAAGCGCCGCAAGGCCGGCAGCCTGGCCGGGCGCATCGCGCTGCTGCACGCGCTGGCGCACATCGAGCTGAACGCGGTCGACCTCGCCTGGGACATCGTCGCACGCTTCCACGCGCTGCCCGGTGGCGCGGCCCTGCCGCGGGCCTTCCGCGACGACTGGGTGCGCGTCGCCGACGAGGAGGCGAAGCACCACGCCCTCCTGGCGGAACGGCTGGCCGCGCTGGGCGCCGCCTACGGCGACCTGCCCGCCCATGACGGGCTGTGGCAGGCCAGCGAGGCCACCGCCCACGACCTTGGCGCCCGGCTGGCGCTGGTGCCGATGGTGCTGGAGGCGCGCGGGCTGGACGTGACGCCGGTCATGATCGACAGCCTGACCCGCGCCGACGACCCCGAGAGCGCCGCCGTGCTCCAGCTCATCCACGACGAGGAGATCGGCCACGTCGCCGCCGGCCGCCGCTGGTTCGGCGCCGTCGCCCAGGCGCTGGGGGCGGACCCGCAGGCGCACTGGCAGCATTTGGTCCGCACCCTCTTCAAGGGCGAGCTGAAGCGCCCCTTCAACGAACCCTCCCGCACCCGCGCCGACTTCCCCGCCGACTGGTACGAGCCGCTGGGGGTGGGGTGAGGCTGTGAGGGTGCGGCTGTGAGGCTGTGCGTGCTTCGACAGGCTCAGCATGAGGAACGGGGGATGCCAGGCCCAGTGTAGGCCCCAGGAGCGGCAACCTCCACGGGGAGCAGCAACACGATCCTCAGGCTGAGCCTGTCGAAGCCCGCACGCCGCCAACGCTGCCCCGTCTGGAGCGTCCCCTCCCCACCCCCTTGACCGTCATGCCCGCGGAGGCGGGCATCCAGGCATTCAGACCGCTCATCAACCCGGGTGAGGGCGCCGGCAACGCCCGAATGCCCGGCACCATCGCGTGCTAATTACCTGGATGCCCGCCTCCGCGGGCATGACGGCACATCGGGACGGTGGAGCGACGCGGGCCATAGGCGGTCCCGCCGGCCGGGCATGTCGCATTGCGCCTGCGGCTCCATGCGATCTACGGGTTGCCGGGCTCGCCTCTCCCCGATGTAGGTTGCATGGAGCGCCAGCGGAATGCGACGCCACCGGCTCCTACCGCCGGACCTCCCCCATCCCGGTGCGCAGCTCCGCCAGCAGGGTGGGGTCGGGTTCGCCGGTCAGGGGACGGTCGGCTTCCAGTTCCAGCTGGCGGATGCCCTCGCGGGTGCGGGGGCCGGCGCGGCCGTCGACGGCGCCGACGTAGAAGCCGCGGCGGGTCAGCTCCTCCTGGATGCGGGCGACGGTGTCCTCGGCCGGCGGGCGGCCGGGGGCGAAGACCTTGGGCAGGCCGAAGCTGAGGCGCTGCAGCAGATCGTGGCTGGGGCAGCCGTCGACCCTGATGCCGGCGGCGGCCTGGTACTCCCGGATCGCCTCGCGGGTGCGGCGGCCGAGCACGCCGTCCAGCGCGCCCGCGTCGAAGCCGGCTATGGCGAGTTCGGTCTGGATGCCCTTCACCACGGCGGCCTGGTGGGCGGGCGGCAGCGCCTCCTCCGGGCAGCGGCCGGCCGGTGCCGCGGGGGCGGCCAGGGCCGGGGCGGAGGCCAGCAGCAGGGCCGCGAGGGCGGCGGCCGGCAGGGATGCGAGGGCGGTGCGGGACAGCATGGGGGAATGCCTCCTCTCCGTTGGATGCATCATCCTAGGTAGGAAGCGTGTCGGGATCGTGGCAGGGGTGGAGGACTTGTCCCGGTTACATTTCCCCGTTTGGCCCGCCGGCGCCGGACGGGGTAAGCAGGTCGCATCCCGTGCCCGACGGCACGCCAATCTGGGACCCCGAGATGACCGCCCTGCGCCGCGCCCTCCTCACCGGCACCGCCCTGCTCCTCCTGGCCGTCCCGGCCTCAGCCCAGCAGCCCGCCGCCCAGGCGACCGCCACCGCCTCGGCCGCCACCACCGCTGCCGCGGCGGACGACGCGCGCCTCGACGCCTTCTTCGCCGAGAGCTTCAAGCGCACGCTGGAGCGCGACCCGCAGCTGCGCTCCACCCTCGGCATGCCGGGCGCCAACGACCGCTGGACCGTGCGCGACGAGGCCTTCATGGCCGAGACGGTGCGCATCGCGACGGAGGAGCTGGAGCGCCTGCGCCGCGACTTCGACCCGGCCAAGCTGTCGGAGCGGGCCCGGGTCAGCCGCCGCCTCTACGAGATCCAGCTGCAGGAGCAGATCGACCTCTACGCCTGGCGCCACCACGAGTATGCGCTGAGCCAGCTGACCGGCGTCCACACCGACGCGCCGACCTTCCTGATGAACGTCCACACGGTGAAGACCGTGAAGGACGCCGAGGACTACGTGGCGCGGCTGGCTTCCATGCCGGCGGTGATCGACGCGGCCGCCGCCAACCTGCGCCTGCGCGCCGGCAAGGGGCTGTACCCCCAGGCCTTCAACTTCCCCAAGATCGCCGAGGTGTCGCGCGGCATCGTCACCGGCCGGCCCTTCGACGGCGCCGGCGCGGACAGCCCGCTGTTCGCCGACTTCAAGGCCAAGCTCGCCAAGCTGGAGGCGCCGGCGGCCGACAAGGCGCGGCTGGAGAAGGCGGCCGCGGCGGCCCTGGCCGACCGGGTCGGTCCCGCCTACACGCGCCTGATCGCCACCATCGACGCCGTCGCCCGGGTGGCGACGCGCAACGACGGCGTCTGGGCCATGCCGGACGGCGACGCCTTCTACCGGGCCAAGGTCCGGGAGCTCACCACGACCGACATGGACCCCGAGTCCATCCACCAGCTGGGCCTGCGCGAGACGGCGCGCATCCACGAAGAGCTGCGCGGGATCATGCGGCAGGTCGGCTTCCAGGGCGACCTCAAGGCCTTCTTCGCCTTCCTGCGCACCGACCCGCGCTTCGCGGTGGAGGACTCGGCCGCCGGCCGCGCCGCCTACCTGGCGCAGGCGACGAAATACATCGACGAGATGCGGCCGAAGCTGGACCGGCTGTTCATCACCAAGCCCAAGGCGCCCATCGAGGTCCGGGCGGTGGAACCGTTCCGCGAGGAGTCGGCCGCCGGCGCCTTCTACGAGCAGCCGACGCCAGACGGCTCCCGCCCGGCGGCCTACTACATCAACATGAAGGACGTCTCTTCCGTCCGCACCTACGACCTGGAGAGCCTGTCCTACCACGAGGGCATCCCCGGCCATCACATGCAGATCGCCATCGCGCTGGAACTGGAGGGGCTGCCCGACTTCCGGCGGTTCGCCTGGTACAACGCCCACGGCGAGGGCTGGGCGCTGTACACGGAGAAGCTGGCGAAGGAGGTCGGCGCCTTCCAGGACCCCTACTCCGACGCCGGGCGCCTCACCAGCGAGCTGTGGCGCGCGGCGCGGCTGGTGACCGACACCGGCGTCCACTTCAAGCGCTGGACCCGGGAGGAGGCCACCAAGTGGCTGGTTGAGAACACCTCCGTCACCGAGGCCGGGGCGGCGCGCGCCATCGACCGCTACCTGGTCTGGCCGGCCCAGGCGCTCAGCTACAAGATCGGCATGATCCGCATCGAGGAGCTGCGCGCCAAGGCGGAGAAGGAGCTGGGCGAGCGCTTCGACATCCGCGCCTTCCACGACGTGGTGCTGCGCAACGGCAGCGTCCCCCTGCCCGTCCTGGAGGAGCTGGTGGACGCCTATATCCGGAGTGCGAAGGCGGTCTGACGAAAGGCCGCATCGGAAAGGGCGGCGGCGGGACCCGATTCCTGTTATCAGGAATCCACCCCGCCCTCGCAGCAGGAGACGTCCCATGTCATCCGTCCACAAGCAAGCCATGGAGCTGGTGCTCAAGGCCGCCGAGCAGGATATCGCCGGCACGATGGAGGAGCGCGGCGTCAAGGACAAGTACAGCGACGACGGCGACGAGGTCGTGTTCGACGTCGCCATCCTGCACGCCTACCGCATCTTCGTCCGCATCTGCGAGAGCCAGGGCTTCAAGGCTGACGCCGCCTTCTTCTCCGACATGGCCTCGGAGCTGGCCGACGACATGGCGCAAGAGGCCGTACAGGGGGAGTGATCCTCCCCCCGCCGTTACAGTCCGGAAACAGTCGGGCGGTTGGGCGGCGCCCCGCCTGCCGCTAGTGTGGTGCCCTGGACCAAGAACCGGGGCCCCTTCCCATGCGCCTGACCGCCCTCGCCGGCGCCGCCGCCGTCGCCCTCCTCTCAGCCCTGCCTGCCCTGGCCGCCGAACCGGCCACCCCGAACCCTGCCACGCAGGCCGGCATCCAGAGCGAGGATGCGCGCCTGAACGCCTTCTTCGAGGAAGCCTGGCAGCGCGACCTGGCGCGCGACCCGCAGCAGCGCACCATCCTGGGCATGGACGGGCCGCACGACCGCTGGACCGTTTATGACGAGGCGCGGCGCCTGGACGACCTCCGCATCGCGGGCGAGAACCTGCGGCGCCTGCGCGCGGACTTCCGGGTCGAGTCGCTGTCGCCCACGGCCCGGGTCAGCTACCGGCTGTTCGAGGAGGGGATGGAGGAGACGATCCGCCTCTATCCCTGGCGCCACCACAACTACGCGGTCAGCCAGCTGGGCGGGCCGCACACCGGCATCGCCTCCTTCCTGATCGCCTACCACCGGGTGCGCAACGCCGCCGACGCGCGGGACTACGTGGCGCGCGTGGCCGGCATCCCCGCCGTCATCGACGCGGCGCTGGACAACCTGAGGCGCTCGGCCGAGGCCGGGGTGATGCCGCCCGCCTTCTCCTACGCCCCCATCGTGACGGCGGCGCGCTTCATCGGCTCGGAGCCGGGCGTGGCGACGTCGCCCTCGCGGACGAAGTCGACGGTGCTGCGGAGGCGGTCTTCAAAGTCGGGGTAAACGGATTCGACGCGGCCCGCGATGTCGCTGATGCCCAATCGCGCACGAGCGGGCCGGACGACCCAGTGCCACAGCGCAATCGCGACGCCGCCCAAACCGCAGAGCATGACGACCGCGCGGGGCGCGGGAGACAGGTTGAGCGCGAAGTCCGCCAGCACGACCGCGAGCA
>DASPKT010000267.1:0-7169 GCA_035627915.1 Azospirillaceae bacterium | reverse complement strand
TCGCTGAAGGACTGGTCGCCCGGCTTGTGCCGCAGCAGCAGCAGGTCGCAGAAGCCGATCATCGCAGTCAGCAGGTTGTTGAAGTCGTGCGCCACGCCGCCGGCGAGCTGGCCGATGGCCTGCATCTTCTGCGATTGGACGAACTGCGCCTCCAGGTTCTTCTGCGCGGTCAGGTCGACCAGGTGCAGGATCAGCCCGGCCGCCCCACCCTCCCCGTCGAAGCGGCGGGAATAGACGTGGACGACGGCGCTGCCCTGGCCGCGCAGCCGCACCTCCATCGGCCCGCCGCCGTCGCCGCCCTCCAGAACCCGCGACAGCCGGGACAGCAGCTCCGGCCGCTGGTCCTTCTGGAACATCAGCCCGATGGGCCGGCCCTGCACCTCCTCCTGGGTGGAGCCGGCCAGCGCCAGGAAGGTGGCGTTGCACTCCACCAGCTTCAGCTCGGCGTCGACCAGCGCGAGGCCGATGGGGGCGAACTGGAAGAAGCGCTGGAAGCGCTGCTCCGAGCGCTTCAGCTCGTCCGCCGCCGCCGCCTCGCGGGTCAGGTCGCGCAGCCAGACGACGGTGCGGCGCTGGCCCGCGGGGTCCTGGACGACGGCCTGCCGGGCCGAGGCGCGCACGGTGCGGCCGCCGGCCTCCAGCACCACGACCGTCTCGCCGCCCGCACTCTCCCCCGCCAGCATGTGCGGCGGGGCGTCGGCCGGCGGGTCGGCCAGCAGGTCGTGCAGCCGGGCGCCCTCCACCTCGGCCGGCTGGCGCCCCGTCAGCGACGCCAGCGCCGGGTTGGCGTAGAGGATGCGCCCCTCCTCGTCCGCCAGCGCCACGGCGGCAGGCGCCCGCGCCAGGATGTCGGTCGGCACGCCCTGCCCCTCCGCCTGGGGCAGCACCCGCCAGTGGACGTGGCCGGCGAAGCCCGCCAGAGGCCGCGCCTCCACCCGGCACGCCACGGGGCGGCCGCCCAGCGACAGGGGAAGCTCAGCCTCCGCCGCGCGGCCGCCGCGGGCCGCCTGGTCCAGCCGGCGCAGCTCCGCCGCGGCGCTGCCGCGGGCGACGGCACGCACCAGCGCCTCGACCACGGGGCCGCCCTGGGGGCGCACCAGCTCGCGGAAGGCGCCGTTCGCCAGCACCGCCCCGCCGTCCGGGCCGGCCAGCGCCTGGGCGTCCGGCGCCCCCTCCAGCACGCGCGCCAGCAGCGCCCGCTGCCGCTCCGTCGCCGACGCGGCGGACTGCACCAGCAGCACCATCGCCAGCGCGCCGAAGGCCAGCACGCTCGCCACCAGCCACAGCAGCGCCGGCAGCGCCGCAGCGTCGGTGCGCGGCACCAGCAGCATGCCGGCCACGGCGAACACGCTGAGCGCGCCGGCGCCGAGGGCGGCCGCGCGCACCGGGGTGAGGAGGGAGCTGAGGACCGGACGGGACAAGCCGGGGGACCCTGGGTACCGGGACGGGAGGCGCAGTGTAACAATCCCTACCGGGTAATACGAGGCAACCTCAGGAGGGCATGGGCTTACGCTTTAGTTTGAACACGTACGAGATGATCTGGGCCACCGCCTTGTAGTGCTCCTCCGGAATCTCCTCGTTCACCTCGGCGGCGGCGTAGAGCGCGCGGGCCAGGGGCGGGTTCGGGATGATGGGCACGCCGTTCTCGATGGCGATCTCGCGGATGCGCTGGGCCATGAAGTCCACGCCCTTGGCGACCACGGTGGGCGCGCCCATGGTCAGCTGGTCGTACTTCAGCGCCACCGCGTAGTGGGTGGGGTTGGTCACCACCACGTCGGCCTTGGGCACGTTCTCCATCATCCGGCTCTGGGCGCGCTGGATGCGGAGCTGGCGGATCTTGTTCTTGATCAGCGGGTCGCCTTCCGCCTGCTTGTACTCGTCTTTCACCTCCTGCTTCGTCATGCGCATGTTCTTCATGAACTGGAACCGCTGGTACCACCAGTCGACGCCGGCCAGGACGGCCATGACGATCAGCACCGCGAAGATGATCTGCGCCGACAGGTCGCGCGTCTCCAGCACGACCAGGGCCAGCGGCATGCCGATGAAGTGCTCCACCGCCCCCAGCATGGGCATCATCAGCGGCGTCAGGACGGCGCAGACGATGGCCACCTTGGCCACCGACTTCAGGAACTCGACAAGGTTGCGGCCCTTGAACTTGTTCAGGAAGTTGGCGACGATGTTGAACCGCTCCAGGTTGAAGCTGAACACCTGCTCGGTGCTGAACAGCCAGCCGACCTGGACGATGGAGGCCAGCACCGCCGCCACCATCAGCAGGGCCAGCGGGAACAGCATGGCGAGGCCGACCTCGACCAGCAGCTCCACCAGGACCGCGCCGAGCGCGCCGCCGTCCATGGCGAAGTCGTGCGGCCGCTCGATGAAGGGGCGCAGCACGGCGTTGATGGTCGCGAAGGAGCCCGGCAGCAGCAGCAGGACCAGCACCAGGACCGATCCCAGCATGAAGACGTGGTTGAATTCCTGCGACTTGGAGACCTGGCCTTTCGACCGGGCCTCGTCGAGTTTTCGTCCGGAAGGGTCTTCTGTCTTGGAATCGGGATCCTGATCGTCGGACATCGCCCGCCCCCTTTCCTAGCGGCCGAGCAGCCCGACCAGTTCCTCCTCGAACGCCGCCAGCCAGAACAGCATCAGCGCCGACATGCTGAGGCCGAGCAGCAGCAGCCCGAAGACGATCTGGATCGGGACGCCGATGAAGAAGATCTGGATCTGCGGCACCAGGCGGGAGACCAGCCCCAGCCCCAGGTTGAACAGCAGCCCGATGACGACGAAGGGGGCCGACATCTGCAGCCCCACCAGGAAGCTCTGCCCGAACACCCGGGTCAGGTGCTGGACGATGTCGCCCATGGGCAGCGGCGCGCCGGGCGCGAAGACGCCGTAGCTGTCGATGACGGCCAGGATCAGCATGTGGTGCAGGTCGGTGGCGAACACCAGCAGCAGCGCCACGATGCCCAGCAGCGCGCTGATCGCGTTGCCGGGCGCCGCCAGCGCCGGGTTGAAGGCCTGGGCGGCGGCGAGGCCGACCTGGTTGGCGATGACGCTGCCCGCCGTCTCCAGCGCCGCCAGCATGGTGCGCGCGATGGTGCCGATGAACAGCCCGACCAGCGACTCCGCCATGATCAGCACCACCATGTCGGCGGCGGACGAGGTCTGGGGCGGGATCATCGGGGCCGCCGCCGGCGTCACCACGACCGACAGCGCCAGGGCCAGCAGCAGGCGGACGCGGGCCGGCACGAAGGGCTCCCCCACCGTCGGCATGATCAGCAGCGCCGCGCCGACGCGGATGAAGACCATCAGGAAGGCGTAGAACTGGCCCGCCACCAGCTCCTGCAGCATGGCCGTCAGCCGCCCGTGCCGATGCCGACGATGCGGTCCATGATGGCCTGGGTGAAGGTCGTCATGTGGCCCAGCATGTAGGGCGCCAGGAATACCAGGGCCGCGAACATGATGACGATCTTCGGCACGAAGGTGAGCGTCGCCTCCTGGATCTGCGTCAGCGCCTGCAGCAGCGAGATCGCCAGGCCCACCACCAGCGCGATGGCCATGATCGGGCCGCCCACGATCAGGGTGACCAGCAGCGCCTCGCGGACGATGTCGATGACTTCGGTCTGGTTCATGGTGCCGGGACCGGGGGGTGCGCGCGCCGCCTCACATCGGCATGCGCAGGATTTCCTGGTAGGCGCCGATGACCTTGTCGCGCACGGCGGTGACCGCCTGCAGCGTCACCTCGGCGTTGCTGACGGCGTTCACCACGTCGGCCAGGTCGGCCCTGCCCATGACGCCGGCGGCGGTCATCGCCTCGCCCCGGTGCAGGGACGACAGGCTGTCCTTCGCCGCCTCCTCCAGCAGGTCGCCGAAGCTGGGGCCGGCGACCTCCGGCTTGCCCATGCCGGGCTTGGCGCCCTGGGCGGCGGTGTTGGCGTAGGCGGCGAGCGCCGAGGAGATCGGGACGGCCAT
Source organism: Azospirillaceae bacterium (assembly GCA_035627915.1). Lineage (GTDB taxonomy): Bacteria > Pseudomonadota > Alphaproteobacteria > Azospirillales > Azospirillaceae > DASPKT01. Next base: position 3,200 of record DASPKT010000267.1, on the reverse strand, counting down.
TCTGGGTCACTCCGGGCGTTGCGGCTCAGTTCCTGAGCAGGTCGACGGTACGCATGAGCATCTGGCGGGTGGCGTCGATGACGCCCAGGTTCGCCTCGTAGGAGCGCTGCGCCTCCTTCATGTCCATCGTCTCCACCAGCGTGTTGACATTGGGCAGCAGCACGTACCCCTCGGCGTCGGCGCTGGGGTGGCCGGGATCATAGCGGCGCTGGAAGTCGCCGCGGTCGACGTCGACCTTCTTGACCTTCACCGTCTCGATCCCGAGTTCGCGGTTCAGCGCGTTCTCGAACAGCACCACCTTGCGCCGGTACGGCAGGTCGCCCGGCGAGGAGGCTGTGGAGTTGGCGTTCGCCAGGTTCTCCGCGATGACGCGGAGGCGGTGCCCCTGCACCTTCATGCCCTGGGCGGACATGCTGAGCGCGTTCATCAGGTCCATGGCCTATCCCTCCCTTGCCGATCGCCTTACTGGGCGCCCTTCGACAGCGCCGTCTTCAGCATGCCGATCTGCTTGCGGTAGAGGTTGGTGATGGTCTGGTACTCCATGGCGTTCTGGCCGACCTTCATCATCTGCTCCTCCAGCACCACCGCGTTGCCGGCGGGCGCCGTCTCGTAGGTGCCCTTGTCCTTGTCGCGGAAGCCCTCCTTCGCCGGCCGGGGGCCGGGAAGGTGGCTGGGGTGGGTGGAGGCCATCGGCAGGTGCGACGTCTCCTTCAGGGCCCGCTTGAAGTCGAACCCGACCAGGTCGCGGGGCCGGAACTCCGGCGTGTCGGCGTTGGCGATGTTGTGGGCAAGAACTTCCTGGCGCTGGTTGTGCCAGGACATCTTGTCCCCGATCAGCTTGAAGAGGCCCAGCTTCTTCAGGTCCATCGCACCGCCTCCGCCTTCCGTCCGCGCCGGGCCCGAGCCCGCCCGAAATACCCTGCAAGAACCGCACCAAGCCTTGCGGGGGGGGGTGGAAGGCACCCCGAATCGATAAAATTGAATCTATCTTTCTATATCATACTCACCCGTTCGTGTTAAGAAATGACTTCAGGAGGTTGGGCGCGGTGGCGGTACTCCGGTGAAAGGAGTCCTTAATCGCGGCCGTCCGAGAGTGGCGGGGCCGGCACGCGGCCCGGCCGACGCCCTGAGGAGCCCCTGACCCTTGAGCACGTCCGAGCGCACGCCCGAGCACGCCGCCGAGCGGCCCCGCCGCCAGGTCGCCGTGGCACTCCGGCACGAGCGCGACGGGCAGGCCCTGCCCCGCGTGGTGGCGTCGGGCCGCGGCGCCGTGGCGGACCAGATCCTGGAGCTGGCCTTCGCCAGCGGGGTGAAGGTGCGCGAGGACGCCGACCTCGCGGAGATCCTGGCCGCCATCGACGTCGACACCGAGATCCCGATCGAGGCCATCGCCGCCGTCGCGGAGCTCCTGGCCCACGTCTACCGCGCCAACGGCCAGGTCCCCGTGCCGCTCGTCGTCCCCGGGAGGGCGCCGTGAGCGCCGCCGGCCGCGTGGAGGTGGAGGCGGCGCTGGCCGGCCTGCGCTCCGTGCTGGAGGGTTCGGGCGAGCTGGTGCGCGCCGGCGGCACCGTCGACCTCGCCGGGCTGGAGCGGGAGGCGGCCTCCCTGTGCGACGCGGTGGTGAAGCTGCCGCCGCCCGACGCCCGCTCGCTGCTGCCGCTGATGGAGGCGATCCTGGCGGCGCTGGACGCGCTGGAGGCGGACCTGCGCCGCGCCGCCGGCGGGGCGGAGCCCGACTTCGCCGCCCAGCGCCAGCGCGCCGCCGCCGCCTACCGCAAAGCGGTGGACCCGGCATGACCCGCCCCGATCCCGCGCGGACCCGCTGATGGAACCCGTCGCCTATTTCCGCTTCGTCCTCGCCTTCGCCTTCGTGCTGGCGCTGATCGGCACCGCCGCCTTCCTGGCGCGGCGCTACGGCGCCGGCTCGCTGGCGGGCTGGCGCCCCCGCGGCCAGCAGCGCCGGCTGGGGGTGGTGGAGGTGCTGCCGCTGGACGCGCGCCGCCGGCTGCTGCTGGTGCGCCGCGACGGGGTGGAGCACCTGATCCTCACCGGTTCCGGCCAGGACGTGGTGGTGGAGTCCCGCATCGCCCCCGCCGCCTTCCGCGACACGCTCGCCGAGGCCGGCCGCCAGGACGCGACGCTTCAGGACACGACGCTTCAGGACCAGATGCCTCCAGACCAGACTCCCCGGGGCACGACGCCATGAACCCTGCCTCCCCCGGCCCCAGGCGGACCCGCACCGCCCTCGCCGTCCTGCTGGCGGGCGCGATCGCCGCCGCCGGCCTCTGCCTGCTGCTGCCGGCCGACGCGCTGGCGCAGAGCCTCAACATCGACCTCGGCGACCAGTCCGGCACCGCGACGGGCCGCATCGTGCAGATGGTGGCCCTCATCACGGTGCTGTCGCTGGCGCCCAGCATCCTGGTCATGACGACCTGCTTCGTGCGGATCGTCATCGTCCTGTCCTTCCTGCGCAACGCCATGGGCACCATGCAGGTGCCGCCCAACCAGGTGATGATCAGCCTGGCGATGTTCCTGACGCTGTTCGTGATGATGCCGACCTTCCAGGCCTCCTTCGACAACGGCATCCGGCCGCTGATCAACGAGGACGTGGACGAGATGACGGCCTTCCGCCGCGCCGCGGAACCGTTCCACGGCTTCATGATGAAGCATGTGCGCGAGCGCGACCTTCAGCTCTTCCTCGACATCGCCAAGACCGGCCCGGTGGCGGAGCCGAAGGACGTGCCGCTGCAGGTGCTGATCCCCGCCTTCATGATCTCCGAGCTGAAGCGCGCGTTCGAGATCGGGTTCCTGGTCTTCATTCCCTTCCTGGTCATCGACATGGTCGTGTCCTCCGTGCTCATGTCGATGGGCATGATGATGCTGCCGCCGCCGATGATCGCCCTGCCCTTCAAGATCATCTTCTTCGTCCTGGTGGACGGCTGGTACCTGATCGTCGGCAGCCTCGTGCAGAGCTTCGGCCCATGAGCCTCGCCGAGACGACCCAGCGCAGCCGCGTCCTGAAGATGCGCGACGCCAGCATGGACAGCGCCCGCACCGACCTGGGCGCGGAGGAGCTGGCGGCGCTGGACCCGGAGCTGGCGGACTTCCTGGCGATCTGGGACGGGCGCCGCGCCGGCCGCGACATCCCCAGCCGCGCCGACTTCTTGCCCGAGGATTTCCGCGGCCATCTCGGCTACATC
>DASPKT010000266.1:0-2376 GCA_035627915.1 Azospirillaceae bacterium | reverse complement strand
TCCGACACCGAGGTGCTGCTGGAGGCCTGCGCCGCCTGGGGGATGGAGGCGGCCATCGCCCGTTGCGAGGGCATGTTCGCCTTCGCCCTGTGGGACCGGCAGGCCCGCCAGCTCCGGCTGGTCCGCGACAGGATCGGCATCAAGCCGCTCTACTGGGGCTTGCAGGGCGGCACCCTGGTATTCGGATCGACGCCCCGCTGCTTCGCGCACCACCCGCGCTGGCGCGCGGAGATCGACCGCGAGGCGGTCGCTGCCTGCCTGCGCTACAGCTACATCCCGGCGCCGCTGTCGATCTGGCGGGACGTCCGCAAGCTGGAGCCGGGGCGCATCCTGACCGTGGATGCGGGCGGGCAGCCGCGGGAGACGCGCTACTGGAACTTGGCGGAGATCGCGGCCGGGGCACCGGCCCCGCCCGCCGGGGACGCGGAGGCGGCCGACCGGCTGGAGGAGCTGCTGCGCGACGCCGTGGCCTCCCACCTCGTCGCCGACGTTCCCGTCGGCGCCTTCCTGTCCGGCGGCATCGACAGCACCCTCATGGTCGCCCTGATGCAGGCCCGGTCCGCCCGGCCCGTGAAGACCTTCACCATCGGATTCGACCAGGGAGACGCCGACGAGTCCGGCCATGCCCGGGCCGTCGCGGCCCACCTGCGGACGGACCATGCCGAGCTTCACCTGCGGGACGGTGACCTGCCGGACCTCCTCCCCGGCGTCGTCGAGGGCTTCGACGAGCCTTTCGCGGACGCCTCCATGATCCCGACCCTGCTCGTCTCCCGGCTGGCCCGCGGGTCGGTCAAGGTCTGCCTGTCCGGGGACGGCGGGGACGAGCTGTTCGCCGGCTATACGCGCTACCGCCTGGCGGCCAACCTGCATCGCACCCTGCGGCTTCTGCCCGCCGGCCTGCGGCGCGGGCTGGCCGCGGCGATGACGAGCCTGGGGCCGGGAACGTGGGACCTGCTGGCGGCCGCTCTTCCCGCCTCGGCGCGCCCCGCCTTCGTCGGCGACCGGGTTCACAAGCTGGCGGCGGTCCTGGACTTCAGCGGTCCCATGGACCTCTACCAGCGCCTGATGAGTTCCTGGGTGGATCCCGGGCAGGCGGTACCCGGAACCCGCCGCCCCGCCGGGACGATCTGGAGCGACCCGCCCGGCGCCGGCAGCTTTGTCAGCCGCATGCAGCTGGTGGACACGCTGACCTACCTGCCGGATGGCATCCTGGTGAAGCTCGACCGGGCCAGCGTGGCGGTGGGGCTGGAAGGCCGGGTGCCCATTCTCGACCACCGGCTGGTGGCGTTCGCCGCGGGCCTGCCGGACAGGCTCAAGCGGCGGGAGGGCCGCTCCAAGTGGCTGTTGCGCCAGGTCCTGTACCGCTACGTGCCGCCCGCGCTGGTCGAGCGCCCGAAGATGGGATTCGCGCCGCCGACCGGCGCTTGGCTGCGCGGTCCGCTGCGCGACTGGGCGGAGGACCTCCTGGATGTGCGCAGCCTTGCCCAGGGCGGCCTTTTCGACCCGGCTCCCGTCCGCCGGCGGTTCGAGGACCACCTCTGCGGCCGGCGCAACTGGCAGTTCTCCCTATGGGAGGTGCTGATGGTCGAGGCTTGGCGGCGGCGCTGGGCGGCCTAGCGGCACGGGCGCGGACGGCGCCGCCAGCCGGCCGGCCAGTTCCGCGATCCGGGTGGCGTTGCCCTCCCAGGTCAGGTGCCTGCGCCCGATGTCGTCCCGGGCGGCCGCCCCGAGCGCCTGGCGCAGGGACGGGTCGCGGCACAGGCGCCGGATTGCGTCCGGCAGGCCCCCCGGCGGGAAGAGAAGCGCGGTGCGGCCATGCTCCAGGAGTTCCCGGATATTGGGCGCGTCGGGAGCGGCGATCGCCCGCGCCAGCGCCATGTACTCCAGGATCTTCAAGGGGCAGGCATAGGGGACGACGGCGGGCTGCAGGGCCACGTCGAAGGCAGCGAGGTGGCCGGGCAGCGCGTCGCGGCCGACGACCCCGGTGAAATGGACGCGATGCGCCACGCCGAGCTGCCGGGCCCTCGCCTCCAGCGCGCCGCGCGCCGGGCCGTCGCCGACCAGCAGCAGGTGGGGATCGATGTCGCGCGGCAGACCAGCGAGGAGATCGACGACCGTGTCCAGGCCGTGCCATTCCCTGAGGAAGCCGCAGAACCCCAGGACCGTCGCGCCGTCGGGAATGCCGGCGCGCCGCCGCGCCGCGGCCCCGTCGGGAGCGGCGGCGGGCAGCGCTTCGGGCACGCCGTTGGCGATGACGTGGATGCGCTGGGCCGGGACCCCGGCGTCGCGTACGACCGCGGCCAGCACCGCGGTGACCGGCAGCACGAGGCTGGCCCCGCGCCAGACCCTGGCCTCCAGGCGGCGGGCCAGGCGTTC
>DASPKT010000265.1:0-9329 GCA_035627915.1 Azospirillaceae bacterium | reverse complement strand
GGGGGGAGCGCACCAGTCGATCGTGACGCCGCTGATCGGGATGGGCCTGCCGAACCTGGCGAGCTTCGAGCCGGCCTTCGTGGACGAGCTGGAGGCGATCATGGCCTGGGGCTTCGGCTGGATGCAGGAGGCGGACGGCGGGTCGGTCTATCTGCGCCTGTCGACGCGCCAGCTGGAGCAGCCGGCCCGCCCGCTCGACCGCGCCGCCGTCATCGAGGGCGGATACTGGCTCAAGGAGCCGGCGCCGGGCTGCCAGACCGCCATCGCCTATTGCGGCGCCGTCGTGCCGGAGGTGCTGAAGGCCGCCGCGGCGCTGGGCGAACGGCCGGGCGCGCCGGCGGTGCTGGCGCTGACCTCGCCCGACCGGCTCTACCAGGGATGGCGGCACGCCTGCCGGGTGCGGGCGGAGGGCGGGCGGGCGGAAGCGCCGGTGGAACGGCTGCTGGCGCGCCTGCCCGGGGACGCCGGGCTGGTGACGGTCATCGACGGGCATCCCGCCTCCCTGGCCTGGCTGGGCGCCGTCCGCCGGCACCGCGTCCACGGGCTGGGGGTCGCGGAGTTCGGCCAGTCCGGCGACGTGCCCGACCTCTATGCCCAATGCCGGCTGGACGCGGATGCCATCCTGGACGCCGCGCGGGAACTGCGCGGGCGGCCGTGAAGGACAGGTTTGGGACGGACAGGTCAAGGGAGGAGCGGACATGGCAGCCAGGGTGGTGATCGCCGGCGTCGGGATGACGCCCTTCGTGAAGCCGGGACAGGGCGCGCCCTACGACGCGCTGGGGGAGGAGGCCGCGCGCATGGCGCTGGCCGACGCCGGCATCGGCTACGGCGACGTGCAGCAGGCCTATGCCGGCTGGGTCTACGGCGACAGCACCGCCGGCCAGAAGGCGCTCTACCGGCTCGGGATGACGGGCATCCCCATCGTCAACGTGAACAACAACTGCTCCACCGGCTCGACCGCCCTGTTCCTGGCGCGCCAGGCGGTCGAGGCGGGCGCCGCCGACTGCGTGCTGGCCCTGGGGTTCGAGCAGATGGCGCCCGGCGCCCTGCAGACGGTCTTCGCCGACCGGCCGGCGCCGCTGGCCGACTTCGTGGCCGCCGCCGAGGAGAAGTACGAGGGGGCCGACCGGGTCCCGATGGCGGTCAAGCTGTTCGCCGGGGCCGGCTACGAGTACCAGCAGCGCTACGGCGCCGCGACCGAGACCTTCGCCCGCGTGCGGGCCAAGGCCAGCCGCCACGCCGTCCACAACGAGCGGGCGATCTTCCGCCGGCCGCTGTCGGTGCAGGAGGTCATGGACAGCCCGCGCCTGTTCCTGAACCTCGGCCGCCTGGACTGCTGCCCGCCGACCTGCGGGGCCGCCGCCGCCCTCGTGGTCAGCGACGCCTTCGCGGCCCGGCGCGGCCTGCGCCGCGACGTGGCCGTGCTGGGACAGGCGATGGTGACCGACCTGCCCACCACCTTCGGGGGCGGCGACATGATGCGGGTCGTCGGCGCCGACCTGACCCGCCGCGCGGCCGCCGCCGTCTACGAGCAGGCGGGGATCGGCCCGGACGAGGTCGACACGGTGGAGCTGCACGACTGCTTCACCACCAACGAGGTGATCACCTACGAGGCGCTGGGCCTCTGCCCCGAGGGCGGGGCGGAGGGGTTCGTCCGGGACGGCGGGAACAGCTATGGCGGCCGGGTCGTGACCAACCCGTCCGGCGGCCTGCTGTCCAAGGGGCACCCGCTGGGCGCCACCGGCCTCGCCCAGTGCGCGGAACTGGTCTGGCAGCTGCGCGGTGCCTGCGGCCCCCGGCAGGTCGAGGGCGCGCGGACGGCGCTGCAGCACAACATCGGGCTGGGCGGCGCCGTCGTGGTCACCCTCTACGGCCGGGCGTGACCGGCACCGCCCATCCCGTTCCCCACCCGCGGCCCGCGCCCCATTCCTCAGCGGCCGCGGATACTCGGCGGCCCGGCCCGGAAACCGGCCGGGCCGCCACCTTGCTCGCAGCGGTCGCTGCGGCATCGGCGAGGGTAGCGCTCCCTGAACCTGCCGGGTGAACCTGCCGGGCCTGCACAGCGCCGGGCAGGGGAGCAAACCAGGACCGCAACCCGCCGCACTGCGGGTTGAGTCCGCCGTTCCATCGTCGCAGGCCGGCACCAGGCTCCAGCCGATGCCCCAGGCGCCGCCCTCGACCGCCGCGATCACCGGGACGGCAGGCGGCGCCGGCTACAGGGCGGAATACAAGGGGGAGCGGTTCTACCGCGACGTCCGCCTGCCGTGCATTTACGAGGGCACATCGCGGATCCGGCAGCTTATCATCGCCGGCGAGATGCTGCGCCAGGCCACCGAGGCCTGAGCCGGCCGATCCGACCACAGCCAAGGACGCCGCCCGGCGGCGCACAAGGACCCGACCATCATGCGCAAGGCCGCCATCGTCTCCCCCGTCCGGACCCCCGTGGGCAAGTTCCTGGGCGCGCTCGCCCCGCTGCCGGCCGGCGAGATCGCCGCGGTCGTCATCCGCGGGCTGGTGGAGCGCACCGGCATCGACCCCGAGCGGATCGACGACGTCATCTTCGCCCAGGCCTACGCCAACGGCGAGGCGCCCTGCGTGGCGCGCTGGGCGGCGCTGGCTGCGGGACTGCCCGTCACCATCCCGGGCTACCAGCTGGACCGCCGCTGCGGCAGCGGCCTGCAGTCGGTCATCGACGCCGCCATGATGGTGCAGACCGGTGCGGCCGACGTGGTCGTCGCCGGCGGCGTGGAGAGCATGAGCAACGTGGAGCACTACACCACCGACATGCGGCAGGGCATGCGCGGCGGCTCCTCCACCCTGCACGACCGGCTGACGCGCGGCCGGGTGATGTCGCAGCCCATCTCCCGCTTCGGCGTCATCAGCGGCATGATCGAGACGGCGGAGAACCTCGCCAAAGACTACGGCATCAGCCGCGAGGCCTGCGACGAGTACGCCGCGATGAGCCACCGGCGCGCGGCCGCCGCCTGGGCGGAGGGAAAGTTCGCGGACGAGATCGTGCCGGTGCCGGTCCCGCAGAAGCGGGGCGAGCCCGTGCTGTTCGCCCGGGACGAGGGCGTCCGCCCCGACGCCACGGCGGAATCGCTGGCGGCGCTGCGTCCCATCGAGAAGGGCGGCGTGGTCACCGCCGGCAACGCCAGCCAGCAGAACGATGCCGCCGCCGCCTGCCTGGTCGTGGCGGAGGACAGGCTGGCGGAGCTGGGGCTGGAGCCGATGGCCTGGTTCCACGGCTGGGCCGCCGCGGGCTGCGAGCCGTCGCGCATGGGCATCGGCCCGGTGCCGGCGGTGGAGCGCCTGTTCGCCCGCACCGGCCTTGGCTGGAAGGACATCGACCTGGTGGAGCTGAACGAGGCCTTCGCGCCGCAGGTGCTGGCGGTGCTGAAGGGCTGGAACTGGGACAACCGCGACAAGCTGAACGTCAACGGGTCCGGCATCTCGCTGGGCCATCCCATCGGCGCCACCGGCGGGCGCATCCTGGCCAACCTGCTGCGCGAGCTGCACCGCCGCGGCGGCCGCTATGGGCTTGAGACCATGTGCATCGGCGGCGGCCAGGGGCTGGCCGCCGTGTTCGAGCGGGCCTGAGCATCCGGCCCCCCGACCGCGGCGCGCCTCTTCTGCCTGAAGGCGCCGCGGGACCGGGCTGCCCGGTTTCTTCGGCGGGCTTGGAAGGGGCGGCCGTCGGGAACCGTCATGCGCCCAGCGGCAGCGACCGCACCCGGCGTCCGGTGGCGCTCGACACGGCGTTCATCACCGCGGCGGTGACGACGGGGATGCAGGGCTCGCCGATGCCGGAAGGCGGGCGGTCGCTCTCCAGCACCAGCGGCACGATCTCCGGCATGTCGGCGAGCGCCGGGAGGGGGAAGTCGCCGAAGGAGCGCTGGCGGACCCGCCCGCCGGCGAAATCGATGGATTGCCCGAAGACGCTGCCCAGCGCGAAGACCGCGCCGCCCACCAGCTGCGCCCGCACCACGTCGGGGGTCACGGCCAGGCCGCAGTCGGTCGCCACCACCAGCCGCGTCACCCGCGGCCGGCCGTCCCTGAGCGCGACCTCGGCGACGCAGGCGGTGTAGGTCGCGGGGCAGTCGTAGAGGCCGCAGGCGATCCCCAGGGCGCCGTCCGGCGCGGGTGCCCCCCAGCCGCCGGCCTGCGCCGCCGCCGCCAGCACGCGGCGCATCAGGTCGGCCTCGAAGGTGACGACCTCGCCCTCCGTGTAGCCGGCCCTGGAAACGCGGCCGGGCGGCAGGTGGCGCAGGCGGAACTCCAGCGGGTCGGCGCCGGCCAGCGCCGCCAGCTCGTCCATGAAACATTCCTGCGCCACCTGCACGGTCGTGCTGGCCGTCCCGCGCCACCAAGCGACGGGCACGCGGGCGGGCATCGGATGATGCTCGAAGGCGAGGTTGGCGGCGGCGTAGCCGTAGGTCGCCATCGGGATGCCGACGGTCCAGTCCCCGCCGTCCGGCCGCATCATCCCCGGCTCCTGCTGCGCGAAGACGGACTGGGCGGCGGTCCGGTGGACATGGCCGCCGATCATGCCCGCCCCGTCCAGCCAGCCGGTCAGCCGGTGGGCGGAGGCAGGGCGGTAGAGGCCGCGGGTCAGGTCGTCCTCCCGCGTCCACAGGACCTGCACGGGGCGCCCGGCGGCGCGGGACAGCAGGGCCGCCTCCAGCCCGTAGTCCACCTCCAGCCGCCGGCCGAACCCGCCGCCCAGCAGGGGCGCGTGGACCAGCACCCCGTCGGCGGGCAGGCCCAGCTCCCGCACCAGCGCGTCGTGCAGGCGCCGCTGGCGCTGGGTGCCGGTCCAGACCTCGGCGAAGCCGTCGCGCACCCAGGCCAGCGCGTTGGGCGGTTCCATCGGCGCATGGGCTAGATATGGGAAGGTATAAATCGCCGCGGCCGTGCGCGCGCCCGGCGGGGCGGCCGCGGCATCCCGGGCGCTGCCCTCCAGCCGGCAGGGCAGGCCGGGCGTCCCGCACAGCGCCACCATCTCCGCCATCTCCGCCGCGCTGTCGAACGCTTGGTGCGGGCCGTCCTCCCAGCGGACCTCCAGCGCCGCGCGCCCGCGCTGCGCCGCCCAGCTGTTCTCCGCCAGCACGGCGACGCCGGCGCGGACATGGTCCTGGGAGGGCCAGGCGGTGCCGGGCAGGGCAATGACGTCGACGACGCCGGGCACCCGGCGGGCGGCCGCGTCGTCGACGCCGCCGGCCCTGCCGCCGATGACGGGCGAGCGCTCGATGGAGGCGTACAGCATGCCGGGCAGCCGCGCGTCGATGCCGTAGCGGGCGGCGCCCCGCACGATCTCCGTGTGGTACGGCGAGACGCCGCCGGCACCGGTGCCGACGATCCGGTGCCGGCCGCGTTCCTTGGGCCGGACCGCGTCGGGAGCCGGGCGCGGCTGGCGCGCCGCGTCGGCGACCAAGTCGCCGTAGGGGAGGCGCCGGCCGTCGGGATGGAGGACGGCGCCGCCATCGGTCGCGAGACGCCCGGGCGCCTCGTTCCAGCGGGCCGCCGCGGCGCGGACGAGCATCAGCCGGGCCGTCGCCCCCACCAGGCGCAGCGTGGCCCAGCCGCCCGCCGCGGTGAAGCTGCCGCCGGTCAGGATCTGCCCGAACTTCGGGTCGGACGTGGCCTGCGCCAGCTCGATGCGGCCGGGCTCCAGGTCCAGCTCCTCCGCCAGGATCGCCCGCAGCCCGGCATGGGCGCCCTGGCCCATCTCCACCTTGCGGACGGTCAGCCGCACCCGGCCCGCGGCGTCCAGAGCCAGCATGAGGTCCGGCTGGAAGGTCGCCGCGGCGGCGGTGGCGCGGACATCGGCGGCGAAGGCCAGGCCGGCGGCTCCGACCGCCAAAGTGCGCAGGAAGCCGCGGCGGGTGGTCGGGCGGGTGATGGGGCAGCCGGTCATGGTCGGCCTCATGCCCCGCGCGCGGCGGCGAGCACCGCCCGGACGACCCGCGGATGGCTGCCGCACCGGCAGAGGTTGCCGATGCCCTGCGCCACCTGCTCCGCGCTCGGCGCCGGGTTGGCGGCCAGCAGCCCGGCGGCGGCCATGATCATCCCCGGCTGGCAGTAGCCGCACTGCGCCACCGCCTCCGCCGTCCAGGCCCGCTGCAGGGGATGGCTGCCGTCGGGCGACAGACCCTCGATGGTGGTGACGGGCGCCGCGCCGACCTCCTGCAGCGTGACCTGGCAGCTGCGGACCGCGTGGCCCTCCACCAGCACGGTGCAGGCGCCGCACTGTCCCAGGCCGCAGCCGTACTTCGTGCCGGTCAGGCCCAGCATGTCGCGCAGGGCCCAGAGCAGGGGCATCCCGGGATCGGCGGCAAGGCTGCGCCGGGTGCCGTTGACGGAAAGGGAGAGGGGCATCGCGGCCTCCCGCATGATGGATCGCGGCCCCGGCATTAGGGGGGCGGGCGGCCGCGATCAACGGCGGGGGGACGGACGGGTACGGTCCTGGGACGAACGGCACGGCCCCGGGACGAACGACACCGGCCGGGGACGAACGGCAGGGGTCGCGTCAGCCGAGGGCCGCGCGGACGGCGGCCCGGTGGTTGCGGCCCACCGGCAGGCGCGTGCCGCAGCGGAGCAGCACCCCCGTCCCGTCCAGCCGCGCGACCCGCCCGCGGGCGACCAGCGCCGTGCGGTGGATGCGCAGGAAGCCGTGCGGGGCCAGCAGGGCCTCCACCTCGCGCAGCGGCCGGCGCCACAGCAGGACGGCGGCGCCGGCATGCACCTCGACATAGTTGCCGGCGGACCCGATCCAGTCGATCTCGGCGACGCCGACCCGGCGGCCGTCCGGCAGGGTGAGGTCGGGCACCGGCGGAGCGGACTGCGGAGCGCCGGCCTCCGGAGCGCCGACCTCTGGAGCGCCGGCCGCCTGGGGCGGGAAGGGGAGGGCGGGTGCCGGCGCCCGGGACCCGATCCACCAGCCGGCGAACGTGGCCGCCAGGGCGAAGGGCAGGACCCGGTGCGCCTCCTGCGCGAGGCTGAGGGTGGCGGGGGAGAAGGCGTCGGCGAAGGCCAGCGTGCGGCCCAGCGCCGTCAGCAGCAGGGCGCCCAGGCAGAGCGCCGCCATCGTCGCGGCGCGGGGGACGCCGCGCTCGGCGGGCAGCCTCGGATGCAGCACCCAGACGCCCGCCCAGGGCACGATCGTGGTGACCGCCCAGGCCAGCGACACCTCCGGCCGGCCGGGCGCCCCGACCACCCAGTCATGGCCCTGGCAGTAGCCGGCGGCCAGCAGGGTGACGGCCAGGGTCGCGGCCAGCGGGTGGCGCCGCGCCCACTCCAGCAGGGAGGGCACCCGCCCGGGTCCGGGTCCGTCTTCTTCCGCGGTCGTCGCCATCCCACGCCTCCCCGCCTGCGCCGCTCCCCTTTACCACGCGCGGGCCCGGCCGCGGAACGCGCGCATGCGCCTGGCGCACGGGGTCCGGCAGCGTCGAGGCGGTGGGCATGCCCGGCCCGAGGCCGTGTGGAACCGGAGCGATCCGGCGGCGCGGCCCGCAGGCGGACGAGCAGGCGGTCCGGCCGGGCCGGCGCCTGCCGCCTTCGCTCAGGAGAGGGCCACCAGCGCCATCGCCGCGGCCTCGCTCGGCGCCAGCAGCCAGCCGTCCACCAGCACCAGGCGGCCGGCGGCGAAGTCCGCGCGGACCTCCGCGCCCAGCCAGGCGCGCACCGCCGGCGGGTCGAGCGGTGCCGCGTCCCGCACCCGCCGGGCCAGCCGGTCCAGGAACCCGCCCAGCGCCTCGTCCGCGGGACGGTCCGCCAGATAGGCCCGCCCGATGCGGGCCGCCGCCTGCGGGTCGGCGAAAGCGTCGCGCAGCAGGGCGCCCGCGGCGGCCGGGGAGGTCCAGGCGCCCGGCAGCACCGCGGCGGCGATGCCGGCACCGGCCGCGGCCAGGAAACGGCGGCGGGGCCACGGGGAGGGCCGGTCGGTCATGCCCGCTGCTCCTTGAGGTGGTCGGCCAGGCGCGCGGCCAGCGCCGTCAGGAACAGCGTCGGCGTTCCCGAGCCCCCCGTCGCGAAGACCGAGCTGCCGGCGATGTAGAGGTTGTCGATCCCGTGGACCCGGCAGTCGCGGTCGACCACGCCCCAGCGCGGCTCCGCCGCCATCCGCGTCGTGCCCATGTGGTGGAAGCTGCCGGTGACGGTCCCGGCCCACTCCTCCTCCAGCGGGACCGGGGCCAGCCGCCCCAGCCCGAGGCGGCCCAGCTCCGCGCCCACGATCTCCAGGGTCCGCCGGACCGTGTGCCGGTCGAGCTCCGACAGCCGCCAGTCCAGGCTCGCCCGGCGCCTTCCCAGCGCGTCGCGCTCCTCGGACAGGGTGATCCGGCTGGCCGGGTTCGGCACCAGCTCCAGGAACATGTCCACCGTGGCCGGTTCCAGCGCGGCGTCGGCGTGGGCCGTCGCCACGGGTCCCAGGACCCGCTCCAGGGCCAGGGCGCCGACCGCGTCGATGTCGCCGAGGACCTGTCCCAGATGGTGCCAGAGGTTGTCCGGCAGGTCGCCGGACCGGACCTGGCGGGCCAGGGTGCGCAGCGCCTTGACGCCGCGGCTCGCATGACCGCGGGCGCCCTCGGCGCGGATCGCCACCAGGGCCCGGGGCAGGCCCTCGTCCCGGCGCCTGTCGGCGGACACCTCCAGCAGCGGCCGGACCTCCACCCCGTCCGGCCCGGAAAAGTCGGTGCAGAGCCCGGCCGGCAGCGGCCGCGAGGGCAGGAACCGTCCCGCTTCCAGGGCCACATGGTCCATGAAGCAGCGGCCGACCCAGCCATGCGCGTTGCCCAGCCCGTCGCGCCGGACCCCGTCGGAGAGCAGCAGCAGGCGGGCGTTCTCGATGCCGCCGGTGGCCAGGACCACGGTTCCGGCCCGCACCGTGAACCTGCCGCCGCCAGGGGCGGCGACGCGCACCCGCTCGACATGGTCCGCCCGTTCCGTCGCCACCAGCTCCAGGACGTCGGCGCGGAGCAGCACCGTGACGTTGCCGGCCGCGCGCAGGGCGGGTCCGTGGTTCAGGGCGAAGAGGCGGCCGGCGGTGCGCAGGCAGATCGACGGCCGCAGGGTCCCGTCGAGCAGCCCGGCCGCGGGCCCCATCCAGTCCGCCGGCGAGAAGCCCAGCCCGTCCAGGCCGGCGATCTCCTGTGCGCGGGCATAGTAGGGGAAGACCTCCTCGGCCGAGAGGGGCCAGCCCGACAGCGGGATGCCGGGCCGGACCTCGAAGTCCAGCGGCTGCCAGGGGATGCAGTAGCCGCCCCAGTGGTTGGTCGAGCCGCCGAAGTAGCGCAGCCGCGCCACGTCGAGGTCGTGATAGGCCAGCCCCT
>DASPKT010000264.1:0-61033 GCA_035627915.1 Azospirillaceae bacterium | reverse complement strand
TCCGCACGCTGCCCATCCAGCTCTTCCCCGACATCCAGCAGCCCCGCCTCGGCATCGAGACCGGCTGGCGCGCCGCCTCCCCGCAGGAGGTGGAGTCGGAGATCCTGGAGCCGCAGGAGGACGTGCTGCGCGACCTGCCGGGCGTCGAGGAGATGACCGCCTGGGCCAACCCCGGCGGCAGCTTCGTGGAGCTGACCTTCAGCTACGACACCGACATGCAGCAGACGCTGATGGAGGTGATCAGCCGGCTGAACCGCCTGCCGCCCCTGCCGGCCGACGCCGACCCGCCGCAGATCCGCCTGGGCGGCGGCGGCCAGGGCGGCGGCAACGCCAACGACACGCTGATCTTCTACTTCATCCAGAAGCTGCCCGGCACCACGGGCGAGCTGAAGGACCACGTGCCCTACATCCAGGACGAGGTCATCCCGCGCATCCGCGCCGTCCAGGGCGTCGCCGGCGTCGAGTTCAACAGCGGCGGCAGCGAGGAGCAGGAGGTCCAGATCACCATCGACCCGCAGCGGGCGGCGGAGTACGGCATCACCATCCCCGCGGTCGCCAACCTGGTGGGCAAGGCGCAGGACGTGACCGGCGGCTTCGTCGACGACGGGCGGCGCGTCTACACGGTGCGCTTCAAGGGCCGCTTCTCGCCCGAGCAGCTGGGCGAGCTGGTGATCGAGTGGCGCGAGGGCCGGCCGATCCGCCTCAGCGACGTCGCCGAGATCAAGGTCGATACGGGGCGCCAGTGGGGCTATTCGTTCCAGAACGGCAACGAGGCCGTGGGCCTGCGCATCATGCGCGCCGACGGCGCCAACGTGCTGGAGACGCTGAACCGCGTGAAGGCCCTGATGGAGGAGCTGCGCGACGGCGACCTGAAGGCGCGCGGGCTGACCAACAACCAGTCCTTCGACCCCTCCGTCTACATCGAGAACGCCATCGGCCTGCTCACCGGCAACCTGATCTCCGGCATCCTGCTGGCGGTCGGCGCGCTGTGGCTGTTCCTGCGGCGCACCCAGCTGACCCTGCTGGTCGCCATGACCATCCCGATCTCGCTGCTGTCGCTGTTCGCGGTGCTGGCCATCACCGGCCGCTCGATCAACGTCATCAGCCTGGCCGGCCTCGCCTTCGCCGTCGGCATGGTGATCGACAGCGCCATCGTGGTGCTGGAGAACATCGTGCGCCACCGCGACCAGGGCCACGGCGCCATCGAGTCCTCCGCCCAGGGCGCGGTGCGGGTGATGGCGGCGCTGGTCGCCTCCACCGCCACCACGGTCGTCACCTTCGTGCCGATCATCTTCATGAAGGAGGTGGAGGGGCAGATCTTCGCCGACCTGGCGCTCACCATCGCCGTCGGCGTGACCATCTCCCTCATCGTCTGCGCGACCGTGCTGCCGGTGGCCGCCGCGCGCTGGATGAAGGAGACGCCCAAGGGCATGGACAAGGAGAGCCGCTGGATGGGGGCGCTCACCGACCTCATCATGCGCCTCACCGACACCGGCCGCCGCCGCGCCGCCGTCATCGCCACCCTGATCGGCGTGTCGGTGCTGGGCACCTGGGCGCTGTTCCCCAGCCTGTCCTACCTGCCGCCGGTCAAGCGCGACAGCGTCGACGCCTTCATCAACTTCCCCGTCGGCACCAGCATGACCGCCAACCGGGACGAGGTGGGGCGCGAGATCGTCCGCCGCCTGATGCCCTTCTACACGGGCGAGCGGCAGCCCAAGGCCAAGAACTTCTACGTCATCGGCTGGCCCGCCGGCGGCTCCATCGCGGTGCGGCTGGAGGACGACACGAGGCTGGACGAGATGATGAAGATCGCCCGGGAGGAGATCCTGGTCGGCTTCCCCGACGTGCAGGCCTTCGCCAACCGCGGCAACCTGTTCGGCGGGCTGGGCGCGGAGGGCAACGTCTCGGTCAACCTGCAATCGGCCGACGCCGAGGGGCTGGCCGACGCCGCCACCAAGGGCCTGGCGCTGCTGCGCGAGAAGATGCCGACGGTGCAGGCCTGGTCGGAGCCGAACCCGGAGATGGCCCAGCCGGTGCTGGAGATCATCCCGAAGGACCAGCGCATCCTGGAGGTGGGCTGGACCCGCCAGCAGGTCGGCCAGATCGTCCGGGCGCTGGGCGACGGGCTGTGGCTGGGCGAGCATTTCGACGGCGACAAGCGGCTCGACATCATCCTGAAGTCGCCCAGCTGGACCAACCCGGACACGCTGGCCGCGACCCCGGTCGCCACCCCGTCGGGTGCGGTGGTGCCGCTGGGCGAGCTGGTGGACATCAAGCGCACCGTCGGCCCGTCAAACATCCGCCGCGTCGACGGCAAGCGCACCATCACCCTGAACGTGCAGCCCCAGGAGGGCCTGGCGCTGGAGGACGTGATGGTCCAGCTGCGCACGGAGATCGAGCCGCAGCTGCGCGCCTTCCTGCCGTCCGACGGCGTCATCTCCTACGCCGGCAGCGCCGACCGGCTGGACGCCACCGTGGCGGCGATGGGCAAGAACTTCGTCATCGCGCTGGGCCTGCTGTTCCTGCTGATGGCGCTCCTGTTCAAGTCGGCCAAGGACAGCTTCATGGTCATGGTGTCGATCCCGCTGGCGACCGTGGGCGGCGTGGCCCTGCTGCAGATCACCAACCTGTTCACCTTCCAGCCGCTCGACCTGCTGACGATGATCGGCTTCATCATCCTGCTGGGCATCGTGGTCAACAACGCCATCCTGCTGGTCGACGAGACCCGCCGGCTGGAGCTGGAGGGCCACAGCCGCAAGGACGCCGTCGCCGCATCCTTGCGCACCCGCGTCCGTCCCATCTTCATGGGCACGCTGACCACCATCGCCGGCATGGCGCCGATGCTGGTGGTCCCGGGCGAGGGCAGCGTGATCTACCGCGGCATCGCGGCGGTGATCGCGGGCGGCATCTCGGTCTCGACAGTCTTCACCCTGCTGCTGCTGCCGGCGCTGCTGCGCGTCGGCGAGAACACCAAGCTGCGCTGGCCGATGCCGGCGGCCGGCACCGGCGGTGCCGCCGCCGACCGCCAGGCCGCCTGACCCCGCAACGACAGCCGAACCCGAACAGGACGCCAACGATGGGCACCATGCTTCCGTCCACCCGCCGCTCCCGCATCGCCCTGGCCGTCGGCATGGCGCTGGCGGTCGGCGTCGGGACCCAGATCTGCCTGCCGACCATCGGCCCTGCGCAGGCGCAGAACGGCCCGCCGGCCCCGCCGGCGCCCAAGGTCCGCGTCATGGCGGCCGAGCAGCGCCAGATGGCGCCGCAGGTGGAGGTGCCGGGCACCGTGCACAGCCGCCAGGACGCCCGCATCGCCGCGGAGATCGCCGGCCGCGTCGTCTGGGTGGCCGAGGTCGGCACCCAGCTGGCGGCGGGCGGGGAGATCGCCCGCATCGACGACCGCGCCTTCCGCCTGGAGCTGTCCGAGCTGGAGGCGCAGATCCGCAGCCTGCAGTCCCAGCACGAGACGGCCACGCGCGAGGCGGCGCGGCTGGAGAAGCTGGCCGCCACGGGCAACGCGCCGCAGGCCCGGCTGGAGGAGGCCGTGTCGAAGCGCGACGTGACCGCCCAGGACCTGGTGCGCGCCCGCGCCCAGCGCGACCAGGCGGCGCTGAACGTGGAGCGGGCCAGCGTCCGCGCCCCCTTCGCCGGGCAGGTCGCCGCCCGGATGGTGGAGCTGGGCGAGTACTCCAACCCCGGCAAGGACATCGCCCGCCTTGTCGCCACCGGCGACGTGGAGGTCCGGGTGCAGGCCCCCATCACCACCGCCGCCTTCCTGTCCGACGGCATGACGGTGCCGATGCAGGTCGGCGCCCAGAAGGTGGAGGGCACCGTCAGCCGCATCATCCCGGTGGCGGAGAAGCAGTCCCGCACCTTCGAGGTGCGCCTGGCCCTGCCGCAGGGCGCCTGGGTCGTCGGCTCCGCCGTCAAGGTGGCGCTGCCCGCCGCCGCCCCGCACGCGGTTGTCGCCGTCCACCGTGACGCGCTGATCCTGCGCGGCACCGGCGCCTACGTGTACCGGGTGAAGGAGGACCAGTCGGCCGAGCGCGTGCCGGTCGAGCCCGGCATCGCCGAGGGCGAGTATGTCGAGGTGGTCTCCGCCGTCCTGAAGCCGGGCGACCAGCTGGTGGTCCGCGGCGGCGAGCGGCTGAAGGAAGGGCAGAAGGTCGACCTCGACCCTAAGATCTCGTGAGCGGCCGGTACAAGGACCCGCGAGGGACCCGCCTCCACGGCGGACGCTCATGACGAAGCACAAACGGGGCCGGCAGGGGTAACCCCTCCGGCCCTTTTCTTTGCGGCCCAAGCTCATTTCGTGCCCGGAACGGTTCATCCGGCGCAGCGGCGCGCTTCTGGCGGGGCGCGGGACAGGCTAAGCTTCACCTCCAGCCAGCCCCGTTCCGGGAGGACCGGTCCCGTGTCCCCACGCCGTGCGCCGAGGCCCTTCCTGCTCCTGCCGCTGCTGGCCTGGCTGTGGGCGCCGGGCGCCCCGGCCGCGGAGCTGGCGGTCGACCTGGAGCTGGTGCTGATGGTCGACGTCTCCGGCAGCGTCGACGCGCAGGAGGCCGAGCTGCAGCGCCGGGGCTACGCGGCGGCGCTGACCAACCGCCGGGTGGTGGACGCCATCCGCGGCGGCCCCACCGGCCGCATCGCGGTCACCTACGTGGAATGGGCCGACGACACCTACCAGAACGTGGTGGTCGGCTGGACCGTGCTGGACGGGGAGGAGAGCTGCCGCGCGCTGGCGGACAAGCTGACCCGGGCGCCCGTCGCCACCGCCTTCTGGACCGCCATCGGCAGCGCCATCGACTATGCCGCGCGCCAGTTCGACGGCAACGGGTTCGAGGGCACCCGGCAGGTCATCGACATCTCCGGCGACGGCTACAGCAACCGGGGCCGCTCCCCCGCCGAGGCACGGGACGAGGCGGTGGCCGCCGGCATCGTCATCAACGGCCTGCCCATCCTGAACACGCGGCCCAACCCGTCGGGCGGGCTGCCGCCGATGGACCTGGACGCCTACTACCGGGCCAACGTCATGGGCGGGCCCGGCGCCTTCGTCCTGGCGGCGGAGGACTTCGCCAGCTTCGGCGAGGCGATCCTGTCCAAGCTGATCAAGGAGATTGCCGCCCTGCCCGAGCAGCCGCCCGAGTCGGCACCGAGGGCTGTCCAGACGGCCTATCCCCGGGACAGGGGCATGGAAAGAGCCGCGCGGGGGCGTTGAGCCGCCCACCGCGTCGGCTTCCAAGTTTCTGGCGGTTCAGGGAGGCAACGCACCAGTGCCCGCACCAACAGGGACTCCGCCGGGCGGTTCCGGCCGGACGGGGGACCGTCCCGAGGGAAATCGGCGAGTGCTCATTAGTCCGATCCTCCCGGGACGGCGACGGAATACTATCCACCCGGCTAAGGGAAAATTCCGCGCCTAACCCCTTTTCCCGCTGCGATTAAAGTAATTCCTTGAAGCGGATGGATATAGCCCTAAGTGGCATGGCGTTCGTCTTGAAACACTTCAAAATGCTGCCTAGAAACTTGTCGTTCCCGGGCGGCGGCCGCGGTTGTGAAAAGGGCATCGTTCATGGACTTGTACTCGCGCAAGCTGATGTCGCATCTCCCCTACCTTAGGCGTTATGCGCGGGCCCTGACCGGGACGCCGGAATCCGGAGACGAGCTGGTGGGCCGCGCCATCGAGGCGGCGCTGGACAGCCCGGTGGAGCATGGCCTGGAAAGTCCGGGCCGGGCGCCGCTCTACGCCCTGCTGAACCGCCTGTTCGACGAGGAGGCGATGGAGCCGGCCCCGTCGCGCACCGGCCACCCGATGGAGACGGCGCTGGCGCTGCTGCCCGAGCGCGAGCGGCGGCTCTACCTGCTGGTCAGCCTGGAGGAGCTGCCGATGTTCGAGGCGGCGGCCGTGCTGGGCGTGGACGAAGAGGAGGCGGGCGAGCTGCTGACCGCCGCCCAGGAGGGGCTGCGCGAGGCGCTGATCGCCAGCATCATGATCGTCGAGGACGACGCCATCATCGCCTACGACCTGGCGGAGACGGTGCGCAACATGGGCCACAAGGTCTGCGGCACCGCCACGACCATGGAGGCGGCGCTGGCGACGGCGCGGACCTGCCACCCGACCCTGGCCCTGATGGATCTGCGCCTGGCCCACGGCGACAGCGGCATCACCACCGCCCAGGTGCTGCGCCAGACCAGCGCGCTGCCCATCATCTTCGTCACCGCCTTCGGCGACGAGCTGCAGCGCCGGGGCCTGGACCATCTGGGCCCGGTCATCCGCAAGCCCTTCACGCGCGAGCAGATCGAGCGCGCCATCACCCAGGCCGTGTTCGCGCCGGGGGCGGAGGCGCGGGCGCCCAGGCTGGCCTCCTTCGCCTCGCGGGAGGCGTGAGGAAGGGGGCCCGCGGGGCGCCTCTGTCGGCGGCCGGCAACACTGTGTCGCATCCGCCGAAGGTCACCAAAGTTCCTGTTGCGCCGCGACGAATCCGGGTCCAACTATAGCCCCGTGCGGCCCGCGCCGGAGTGCGGGCCCGGTCTCGGGTCGGTTGGATGAATCGCAGGGCCTTGCTTCGTGTCGCCGTCGGGGTACCGCTGCTGGGGTTCGGCGGACTGTTCCCGGCCGGGGCGGCATCCGCCGCCGTCCGCGAAGCCGCCGCGCCCGCCGCCAAGGGGGCCCCGCGCAAGGCGCCGCCGCCCCGCCTGGTGATGATCGACCCCGGCCACGGCGGCAAGGACCCCGGCACCATCGGCGCCAGCGGCCTGATGGAGAAGGACGTCACCCTCGACATCGCCAAGGAGCTGGCCCGCCAGCTCGGCCGGGCCAAGGGCGTCACCGCCCGCCTGACGCGCGACACCGACGTGTTCCTCTCCCTGAAGGAGCGGGTGGAGATCGCCCGCGCCGCCAAGGCCGACCTGTTCATCTCCGTCCATGCCGACAGCGCCCCCAACGCCCGGGCACGCGGCCTGTCCGCCTACACCCTGTCGGAGAAGGCCTCCGACGAGTTCGCGCAGGCGCTGGCGCAGCAGGAGAACCTGGCCGACGGGCTGGGCGTGGACCTCAAGCACACCGACGCCGAGGTCGCGGCCATCCTGCTCGATCTCGCGGCGCGCCACACCATGACGGCGGCGCTGGCGGCCAAGCAGTCCATCATCCAGGGCGCCGGGCGCGACCTGGCGCTGCTGGACAACCCCATGCGGTCCGCCAACTTCGCGGTGCTGAAGGCGCCGGACGTGCCCTCGGTCCTGGTCGAGACGGGCTTCCTGTCCAACCGGCAGGACGAGGCGCAGCTGCGCGACGCGGCCAAGCGGCGGCGCATCGCCGGCGTGCTGGCGCGCGAGGTGTCGGCGCTGATCTCCGCGGCGCCCTTCGTCTAGGGCGGCCGGGACGGGTATCTATTCGGGTGCACGACGGTGCCGGAGGGCCGGCGCCGTCCGGGAGGAAGGTCATCATGGCGGCGCGCGTCCCCTGCGGGGGGAAGGCCGGATCGGATGCGGGGCGGGGTGCGGCGGCGCTGCTGCTGGGCTGCGCGCTGGCGCTCGCGGGGTGCGAGACGGTGGCGCCGGCGGGATCGCCGGGCCCCTCGGTGGAGGCGCCGGTGCCGGCCGCCCCGACCCCCGTCGTGCCGGATTCGGACCTGGCCGACCGCATCGTGCACCAGTGGAAGGCGCAGGCCCCGGGCTTGGCCGACACCGTCCAGGTCGCCGTCACCGCCGGCCGCGCCGTGCTGACCGGCCGCGTCGCCGGGCCGGAGCGGCGGGTGGAGGCGGTGCGGCTCGCCTGGCAGGTGGACGGGCTGAAGGAGGTCTCCAACGAGATCCAGGTCGACGACGAGACCAGCCTGACCGACCGCGCCACCGACGCCTGGATCACCGGGCAGCTGCGCAGCAAGCTGCTGCTGGACGGCGGGGTGCGGTCGCTGAACTACACGATCGACACGGTCAACCAGGTCGTCTACCTCATGGGCCAGGCCGGCAGCCAGGCCGAGCTCGACCGCGTGCTGGCGCACGCGCGGGCGCTGCCGCGGGTCAAGCGCGTGGTGAATCATGTCAGGCTCTAGGCCGCTCGCGGCCCTCTTCGCCGCCCTCTTCCTGCTGGCGGCCGCCCCGGCGGCGCGCGCCGACGAGGAGCAGGCGACGGCCAACCGCATGTTCGTGCAGGCCATGCAGGCCATCCAGCGCGCCGACACCAGCTACGACCGGCAGGAGCAGGTGCGCCTGCTGGGAGAGGCGGACCGGCTGCTGACCGACATCGTGGCGAAGCTGCCGGAGAGCACGGTCGCGGTGCAGCTGGTGACCAACCAGTTCATCGGCGACTTCGACTACATGGACTTCAAGTCGCGGGTGCGCGGCCAGGTCTGCAACGAGCCGCAGGCGACCGCCTGCTTCCTCCACCGGGTGGAGGGGCTGATGCAGCCGGTGGAGTACCCGATCACGGCCCCCCGCTGGGACTGGCTGTCGCTGGCGGTGGCGCACCACCACCTGGGCTCCAAGGAGCGCACGCGCCAGATCGTGGCGCCGTTCCTGACCGCGTTCCGCCGCGGCACCGCGGTGGACGAGGGCAGCCAGGACCTGTTCCTGGGGCGCACGCTGGCGCTGACCGGCGAGGTGGATCTGGCGCTGGAGGTGACGCGGCAGGTCGGCGACTGCTCCACCCGGGTCTACAACCTGACCGACGTGGTGGAGGCGCTGGTCTGGCGCGGCGACGCCCCGCGCGCCGCCCAGGTGGCGGAGGAGGCGTCGGAGTTCTCCCGCGCCCAGGGCTGCGCCTGGGAGCTGGGGCTGGTCGCCCAGGCGTTGATGAAGACCGGCAACGAGGGGCGCGCCCGCACCCTGTTCCTGAACACGGTGGAGGAGCAGTTCTCCCGCTTCAAGGACAAGCGCGGCAACTGCTGCCCGCCGGAGCTGGCGGTGGCCGCCGGCGACATGGGGGAGGCGAACCTGGCGCTGGGGCTGCTGCGCACCGTGCAGGAGGAGAGCCCGTGGACGGTGCCGGCGGTGCTGGGCCGCCTGTCGGCCCGCGGCGAGTTCCAGCTCACCAACGCCTACGCCGACCAGCTCACCGACGCGGAGCTGAAGGCGGAGACCTACGTGGAGCTGCTGGCCGGCGCCATCAAGGCCGGCAACAGGGCGCAGGCCGACCAGATCTCGGCCAAGCTGGACCGGATGCTGGGCGTCAAGGAGCAGCGCCAGCCGCTGGTCCTGGTGCAGCGGGCGCGCGCGGACAGGCTGATGCACGCCGACCAGCGCTGGCGCGGCAGCTACATGGCCGCCCTGTCGGCGGCCGAGCGCGCCGGCGCCGCCAACCAGCGCCGCGACATCGCGGTGCCGTTCCTGGCGGCCCTGGTGGAGATCGAGACGGGCGTGCCGATGCTGGAGTAGGGGCGGGGAGGCCGTTCGCGGCCTCCCAATGCCGTCATGCCGGCTCCTGTCATTCCCACTCCCGTCATTCCGGCGAAAGCCGGAATCCAGGGACCGTCGGGCTTGGCGCCTGCGGCCCCTGGACCCCGGCTTCCGCCGGGGTGACGACGTCGGGGAAACCGGCCCCCGCTCCTCAGTTGTTCGGCGGCGAGGAGGCGATGTCGCCCTCGGTGCGGGCGATCTGGCTCTCGTCGTCAGTGCCGACCGCCAGGTCGCCCAGCGACACCACGCCGACCAGCCGCTTGTCGCCGCTCAGCACGGGCAGGCGGCGGACGTTGTGCTGCTGCATCAGGCGCGCCGCCTCGGTCGCGTCCTGGTCCTCGGTCGCGTAGACCAGGTTCTCGCTCATCGCGTGGCGCACGGGCGTCGAGTTCGGGTCGGCACCCTCCGCCACGCAGCGCACGGCGATGTCGCGGTCGGTCACGGTGCCGACCAGCCGGTCGTTCTCGCCCACCGGCAGGAAGCCGGTGTCGGCGTCCCGCATCATCCGCGCGGCCTCGCGCAGGGGGGTGTCGGGGGTGATGACCTCGACGTCCTTGGTCATGATCTCGCGAATCTTCATGGCATCGGTCTCCGTGGTCCGGACTGGGAACTCCGCCCCCTCCCAACCGCCGCCGGGCCGCGAAGTTCCGGGCTAAGGCGTTGACTCCGGGCGCCCCTTCCCGCCACTTATGTCTCCAGAACGTGCCAGACGGCGGCGCCAAGCCGCCCAGGGGAGGCCGGAGACTTGACTGCCAGCGGTACCGCGCGCGCCCTGCTGGGCGCCAGCATGGCCGTGCTCGCCCTCGTCCTGCCCGCCGGCGGGGCCGAGGCGGCGCGGTCCGACGTCCTCGTCTACTGCTCGGAGGGCGCGCCTGAGCATTTCGGGCCCGGCGCCAACACGACCGGCACCAGCTTCGACGCGGTGCGCCCGCTCTACAACACGCTGGCGGAGTTCCAGCGCGGCACCATCAACCTGGGCCCCGGCCTGGCGGAGAGCTGGGAGGTGTCGGAGGACGGCCGCACCTACACCTTCCACCTGCGCCGCGGGGTGAAGTGGCACTCCAACAAGGACTACAGGCCCACCCGCGACTTCAACGCCGACGACGTGCTGTTCACCTTCGGGCGGCAGTGGCGCAAGGACCACCCGTTCCACAACGTGACCGGCGCCGACTACAGCTACTTCAACAGCATGGGCATGGGGGAGCTGCTGGAGGCGATCGAGAAGGTGGACGACCACACGGTCCGCTTCCGCCTGCGCCAGCCGGAGGCGCCCTTCGTCGCCAACCTGGGCATGGACTTCGCCGCCATCCAGTCGGCGGAGTACGCGGAGTTCCTGCTGAAGCGCGGCACGCCGGAGCGGATCGACCAGGACCCGATCGGCACCGGCCCGTACGAGCTGGTGCGCTACCAGAAGGACGCGGTCATCCGCTACCGGGCGTTCGAGCACTACTGGGCCGGCAAGCCGCCGACGGAGACCATGGTCTTCGCCATCACCCCCGACGCGGCGGTGCGCTACGCCAAGCTGAAGGCGGGCGAGTGCCACCTGATGCCCTACCCGAACCCGCCCGACCTCGCGGTCATGAAGAAGGACCGCGACATCAACCTGCTGTCGCAGGAGGGGCTGAACATCGGCTACCTCACCATGAACGTGCTGAAGAAGCCGTTCGACGACAAGCGGGTGCGCCAGGCGGTCAACCACGCCATCGACAAGCGGGCGATCCTGGACAACGTCTTCCAGGGCTCCGGCGCGATGGCGGTGAACCCGATCCCGCCGACGCTCTGGTCCTACAACCGGGGGGTCAAGGACTACGAGTACGACCCGGAGAAGGCCAAGCGCCTGCTGGCCGAGGCGGGCTATCCCAACGGCTTCGAGACGGACCTGTGGGCGATGCCGGTGCAGCGCCCCTACAACCCGAACGCGCGGCGGATGGCGGAGATGATGCAGGCCGACCTCGCCAAGGTCGGCATCCGCGCCAACATCGTCAGCTACGAGTGGGGCGAGTACCGCAAGCGGCTCTACAACGGCGACCACATGATGGCGCTGTTCGGCTGGACCGGCGACAA
Source organism: Azospirillaceae bacterium (assembly GCA_035627915.1). GTDB lineage: Bacteria > Pseudomonadota > Alphaproteobacteria > Azospirillales > Azospirillaceae > DASPKT01. The sequence continues at coordinate 49,576 of DASPKT010000264.1, read as the reverse complement.
CGGCGACCCCGACAACTTCCTCTACACGCTGCTGGGCTGCGAGGGGGCCCGCCCCGGCGGCAACAACCTCTCCAAATGGTGCCACCAGCCCTATGAGGAGCTGGTGCAGAAGGCCAAGCGCGTGACCGACCGGCGCGAGCGCGCCCGGCTGTACGAGGAGGCGCAGGCGATCTTCAAGGAGGAGGCGCCCTGGATGCCCATCGCCCACTCCGTCGTGTTCGAGCCCCTGCGCAAGGAGGTCGTCGACTACCGCCAGAGCCCGCTCGGCCGGCACGAGTTCGACGGCGTGCGCATCGGGCCGGCCGACTGATCCGCGGCGCCAGGGACATCCATGCTGCGCTTCGTCCTGACCCGCATCGCCCTCGTCGTGCCGACCTTCCTGGGCGTGACGCTGCTGGCCTTCTTCCTGATCCGGCTGGTGCCGGGCGACCCCATCGAGATCCGCCTGGGCGAGCGCGGCATAGCACCCGAGCGGCTGGCGCAGCTGCGCGCCGAGATGGGGCTGGACCGGCCGCTTCTGGTGCAGTACGGCGACTATCTGGGCGGGGTGCTGACCGGCGACCTCGGCAAGTCGGTCATCACCCAGAACCCCGTCCTGACCGAGTTCGCGGAGCTGTTCCCCGCCACCATCGAGCTGTCGCTCTGCGCCATCCTGTTCGCGACCCTGGTGGGCCTGCCCGCCGGCATCGTCGCCGCGGTGCGGCGCGGCACCGCCTTCGACCACAGCGTCATGGGCCTCAGCCTGACCGGCTACTCCATGCCGATCTTCTGGTGGGGCCTGCTGCTGATCATGCTGTTCTCCGTCACGCTGGGGCTGACGCCGGTGTCGGGGCGCCTCGACGTGGTCTACTGGGTGGAGCCGGTGACCGGCTTCATGCTGGTCGACAGCCTGCTCTCGGAGGAGGAGGGGGCGTTCCTGGACGCGCTCCACCACCTGCTGCTGCCCAGCATCGTGCTGGGCACCATCCCGTTGGCCGTCATCGCCCGCATGACGCGCTCGGCCATGCTGGAGGTGCTGGGCGAGGACTACATCCGCACCGCGCGGGCCAAGGGGCTGGGGGCGTGGCGGGTGATCGGGCTGCACGCGCTGCGCAACGCGCTGATCCCCGTGGTGACGGTCATCGGCCTCCAGGTCGGCACGCTGCTGGGCGGCGCCATCCTGACCGAGACGATCTTCGCCTGGCCCGGCATCGGCAAGTGGCTGGTGGAGAGCATCAACCGGCGCGACTACCCGGCACTCCAGGGCGGGGTGCTGCTGATCGCCACCGTCGTCATGGTGGTCAACCTGGTCGTGGACCTGCTCTACGGCGTCCTCAACCCCCGCATCCGGCACGCGCGATGACAGAGATCGCAGAGAGCGCCGCCCCGGCGCGGTCCGCCCCGCCGTCGCCGCTGGCGGAGTTCTGGCACTATTTCAGCCAGAACCGCGGCGCCGTCGGCGGGCTCGCCGTCATCACCCTCATCACCCTGGTGGCGGTCTTCGCCGAGCTGGTGGCGCCGCATTCGCCGGTCGAGCAGTTCCGCGACCACATCCTGCTGCCGCCGGCCTGGCTGGAGGGGGGCCTCTGGTCCTTCCCGCTGGGCACCGACGACATCGGCCGCGACATCCTCTCCCGCCTGATCCACGGGGCGCGGCTGTCGCTGTTCATCGGCCTGCTGGTGGTCACCCTGTCGCTGGCGGCGGGCCTGGCGCTGGGCATGCTGGCGGGATACCACGGGGGCACGGCCGACACGCTCATCATGCGGCTGATGGACATCCTGCTGTCCCTGCCGTCGCTGCTGCTCGCCATCGTGGTGGCGGCGATCCTGGGGCCGGGGCTGGTGAACGCGGCCGTCGCCGTGTCGGTCACCATCGTGCCGCACTACGCCCGCCTGACCCGCGCGGCCGTCCTGGCGGAGAAGGGCCGGGACTACGTCACCGCCTCGCGCCTGGCCGGGGCCGGCACGGCGCGCTTGATGTTCCGCACCATCCTGCCCAATTGCCTGGCACCGCTGATCGTGCAGGCGACGCTGGGCTTCTCCACCGCCATCCTGGACGCGGCCGCGCTGGGCTTCCTGGGCCTGGGCGCGCAGCCGCCGACGCCGGAATGGGGGACGATGCTGTCCTCGTCGCTGCAGTTCCTGGTGCGGGCCTGGTGGGTGGTGACCTTCCCGGGCCTGGCCATCCTGGTCACGGTGCTGGCCTTCAACCTGCTGGGCGACGGGCTGCGCGACGCGCTCGACCCCAAACTGAAACGCTGACCCATGCCCCTTCTCGACATCAGCAACCTGTCGGTCGAGTTCGCCACCCGCGGCGGCTCCTTCCGGGCGGTCGACGGCATCGACCTGGCGGTTGAGGCGGGGGAGGTCGTCGGCATCGTCGGCGAGTCCGGCTCGGGCAAGAGCGTGACCTCGCTGGCGGCCATGGGGCTGATCGCCCACAACGGCCGGGTCGCCGCCGACCGCATGAGCTTCGCCGGCCGCGACCTGCTGACGCTCTCCGACCGGGAGCGGCGGCAGCTGAACGGCAAGGACATCGCCATGGTGTTCCAGGAGCCGATGAGCAGCCTGAACCCCTGCTTCACCGTGGGATTCCAACTGGCGGAGACGCTGCGGCTGCATGAGGGGCTGTCGGGCGCGCCGTTGCGCCGCCGCTGCGTGGAGCTGCTGGAGCAGGTCGGCATCCCGGCGCCGGAGACGCGGCTGGACGCCTTCCCGCACCAGCTCTCCGGCGGCATGAACCAGCGCGTCATGATCGCCATCGCGATCGCCTGCAACCCGCGCCTGCTGATCGCGGACGAGCCGACGACGGCGCTGGACGTGACCATCCAGAAGCAGATCCTGGATCTGCTGGTGGACCTCCAGCGCCAGCGCGGCATGGCCCTCGTCCTCATCACCCACGACATGGGCGTGGTGGCGGAGACGGCGCACCGGGTCGTGGTCATGTATGCCGGCCAGGTGGTGGAGAACCGCCCGGTGGACGCGCTCTTCGACGACCCGCGCCACCCCTACACCCGCGCGCTGCTGGATGCCCTGCCGGAGCGGGCGCTGGGCAAGCGCCGCCTGCCGACCATCCCCGGCGTCGTCCCCGGCATCACCGACCGCCCCGCCGGCTGCCTGTTCAGCCCGCGCTGCGCCTACGCCGTCGACGCCTGCCGCGCCGGCCGCCCGCCGCTGCTGGCCGACGCCCTGGGCGCCGTGCGCTGCATCCGCGCGCACGAGATCGGGGAGGCCGCGTGATGCCGCAGGCGATGCCGTACTTCACCCCCTCCCCCAGGGGGGGAGAGCTGGGGTGGGGGGGTAAGACGTCTCAGAGGAAGGCGCCTCCCGTCTCCCGGGCACCCGGTCCTGACACCTCTTACCCCCCCACCCTTGCCCTCCCCCCCTGGGGGAGGGGACCGGAGAGGGGAGCCCGTCCATGAGCGCGCTGCCGGAAACCCCGCCGGACACGGCCCCCGTGGTGCTGGAGGCCGACGGCCTGAAGCGGCACTACGAGGTGAGGCGCGGCTGGTTCAAGCCCGCGGCGACGGTGAAGGCGCTGGACGGCGCCTCCTTCAAGGTGCGGGCCGGGCGGACGCTGGCGGTCGTGGGTGAGTCCGGCTGCGGCAAGTCCACGCTGGCCCGCGTGCTGACCCTGATCGAGCCGCCGACCGAGGGCCGCCTGCTCTATGACGGCCGGGACGTGGCCGGCGCCTCGGGCGAGGAGCTGAAGGCGCTGCGCCGCACGGTGCAGATGGTGTTCCAGAACCCCTACGGCTCGCTGAACCCGCGCGCCAAGGTGGGGGCGATCCTGGAGGAGCCGCTGGTCATCAACACCGACCTGACGAAGGCGGAGCGGCGCGACCGCGCGCTCGCCATGATGGGCAAGGTGGGGCTGCGGCCGGAGATGGCGGACCGCTATCCCCACATGTTCTCCGGCGGCCAGCGCCAGCGCATCGCCATCGCCCGCGCCCTGATGCTGAACCCCCGGGTGGTGGTGGCGGACGAGCCGGTGTCGGCGCTCGACGTCTCCATCCAGGCGCAGGTGCTGAACCTGATGATGGATCTGCAGGAGGAGCTGGGGCTCGCCTACGTCTTCATCAGCCACGACCTGTCCGTCGTGCGCCACATCGCCGACGACATCATGGTCATGTATCTGGGCCGGCCGGTGGAGATCGGGCCGAAGGACACCGTCTTCGCCCGGCCGCGCCACCCCTACACCCGCGCGCTGCTGGCCGCCATGCCGCGGGTGCGGCGGGGGGAAGCGCCGGCGGCGGAGCCGCTGCGGGGCGAGCTGCCCTCGCCCCTGGACCCGCCCTCGGGATGCACCTTCCACAAGCGCTGCCCCTTCGCGCGGGCCAACTGCGCCGTGGACGTGCCGCTGCCGCGCGCCGTCGACGGGCGGCTGGCCGCCTGCCACTACGCCGAGGAGATCCCGGTTTGAGGCGGCTGGCGGCGCTCCTGCTGCTGCTGGCGCTGGCCGCGCCACCCGCCCGGGCCTCCGGGCCGGAACTGGACGGGCCGGCGTTGGACTGGGAGGCCAGGCGCCGCTGGGTCCATGTGGACAACATCGCCACGGGCAACGTCCCGGCGTTCGAGGCGGCGCGGCGGGACTGGCTGCGCACGCTGCGCGTGGCAGGCGGCGGCATCCCGCTTTATGACGGAAGGCCTCTGTTCTGGTCGGCGGAGCGCGGGCCGGTGCGGACATACATCACGCTCCACCCCTTCGACCGGTATGGCGACCTCGACGCCCGCGCCGAGCGGGTGCGCGCCACCAACGCGGCCGTGGGCGAGGCGGCGGTGCGGGACTACGACAAGGGCGACGCCTTCCTGGTGCCGCCGCACTATTCCCAGGTCTGGAGCCGGGAGCCGGCCTACGACCACGTCCCCGCCGCGGGCGCCCTGACCGAGGCGACGGCCAGGGCCGGGCGGCTGGAGGTGCGGCAGGAGCAGCTCCAGCTGGACGGGGACGGCTACGCCGCGTGGAAGCGGCTGTCGCAGGCGCTGGCGGCGGCAAACTATCCCCTGACCTGCCGCGCCTTCCGCTCCAGCCTCGGCACGGGCCAGGTGATCCTGCTGTGGCTGGCCGCGGACGAGGCGGCGCTGAGGGCGGCCCTGCCGCCGGCGCAGGCCGCCGGGCCGGCCCTGGCGGGGGAGGTCGACCGGCTGATGCCGGCCTCGGAGAGCTACGCCGTCGTCCGGCGGGACGAGCTGTCCAACCTGGGGCGCTGACGCCCCGCACCTACTTCAGCGGCACCCACAGCACCAGCGCCGGGTCCAGCGGCGGGACCGGGTCCTGCTCGGCCTTGTCGATCTGGGCGTTGGCGATCAGCAGGGCGGCGTCGCCGGCGCCGTTCAGCGCCACCGTCGTCGGCTCCTCCATCTCCGGCCGGCCGGAGACGAGGGGCGTCACCGCCGCGACTCCGCCTTCGCGGTCGAGGCGCAGGCGCACCAGCCGCGCCGGGCGGAAGGTGTTCTGCACCGCCAGCAGCCCGTCGGGCAGCGGCTGCAGCCCGTCGATCCCGGTCAGGATGGCGCCGGGCAGGCGCAGCGGCGTGAGGGTACCTGTCGCCGGGTCCAGCCGGGACAGGCCGCCGAAATGGGCGACATAGGCGTGGGTCCCGCCGGGGGCGGGGGCGATGCCGTTGGGGTAGATCAGCGTGCCGCCCGGCACCAATGGGACGAGCGCGCCGTCCTGCACCGCCCAGACCGCCCCGCCCTCGCTGTCGGTGACCAGCACCCGCCCGCCGGCCAGCGCCACGTCGTTGCAGAGGTGCGGGCCGTCGCCGGGGAAGTCCAGGCTCCGGCGGACGGCCAGCGGGTCGAGCGACAGCTCCAGCAGCGCCTGGCGCCTTCTCCCGTCCCGCTCCACCGTGGCGCAGGCCCAGAGCGCGCGGCCGCCCGGGTCGGCGCGCAGGCCGAGCGTGGCGCGCACGCCGAGGTCCGCCGGGAAGGGCCACACCGTCTCCGTCCCGTCCGGGCCGCGCAGCAGCAGGTCGCCGCCCGCCATGTTGCCCAGGTAGATGGTGCCGGTCGCGGCGTCGAAGGCGATGCCCTCCGCGGCGCGGCCCTGCGCGGTGCGGAACATGGGGATGGCCTGGCCCAGCGGCCCGGCGTTGCGCGCCGCCAGCGCCGCGACCTCGGCATGGCCGGGCAGGGCGCGCAGCGGCGTCAGGTCGGCATGCGCCAGGTCGGGGGCGGCGCCTGCCTCCGCCAGCGCCTTCAGCCGGGCCAGCGCCGCCTCCGCCCGGCCCAGCTTCGCCTCGCCGCGGGCGATCTGGAACTCCAGCGCCGGGTTGCCGGGGGAGGCCGCGGCGATGCGGCCCATGATGGAAAGGAACTCCTCGTAGCGGCCGGCCCTGAACGCCTCCGTCGCCGCCTCGAAGGGGGAGGAGGCCGCGGCCGGGCCCGCCCAGGCCGCCAGCACCAGGGCCAGCGCCGCCCCCAGCACCGTGTCGCGCGCCGCCATGCCGTCCCCCCGTTTGTTCCCTGGTGGACAGGCTAGCGCGGGTCAGGGGCGCTTGCTATCCCCGGCGCGCCAGCCGGGCGGCGAGGTCGCGCACATACTTGCCGTCGGCCGGGGTGAACTCGCCCGCGGCGATGTCGCCCTTGAGGTCCACCAGCTCCTGCCGGGTCGTGTCGGAGAGCGGGTAGGTCGCCAGCATGCGGTCGATGAGCGCGGCGTCGTCCTCGCCTTCCGCCGGCGGCAGCGGCTCGAAGTCGCCGGTCTCGCCGTCCGCGTCGCCGCCCAGGTCCGCCGCGGCGCTGCCGGGCGGGGGCACCAGCAGCGCGTCCCAGGAGATGCCCGCCGCCCGCATGCGCGCGTCCACCTCCCGCGCGGCCGCCAGCGCCGCGGCGTCGTCGGGGTCGCCCAGCCGGTCCAGCAGCCGGATGAAGCTCTCGCGGTCCATGAAGGGCATGCCCGGCCTCCGTTCCCAGTTTCTTTGCGCGCCTTCTTTCTTTCGCATAGGTGTGCCCTGCGGCGGAAAGGTCAACCACCGGCTTGGTGAAGCACCGCCGTCCCTGTGCTAGGGTGCGCCCCTCCGACGGACCGTAATGCAGGACATGCGATGCCTTCCTTCGACATCGTCTCCAAGACCGACATCAACGAGGTCGACAACGCCGTCAACGGCATCATCCGCGAGATCGGCCAGCGCTTCGACTTCAAGGGCGCCAAGTGCACCATCGAGCGGAAGGAGAACGAGATCACCATCGTCGCCGACGACGACCCCAAGCTGAAGCAGATCCAGGAGATGCTGAAGGTCCACGTCACCCGGCGGAAGCTGGACGTGGGCGCGCTCGACTTCGGCAAGGAGGAGAAGGCCGCCGGCGGCATGCTGCGCCAGGTGGTCACCGTCAAGCAGGGCATCGACAAGGACCTCGCCAAGACCATCGTCAAGGCGATCAAGGATGCCAAGATGAAGGTCCAGGCGGCGATCCAGGGCGACGAGCTGCGCGTCACCGGCAAGAAGATCGACGACCTCCAGGACTGCATCCGCATGGTCAAGGGCCTGAAGATCGAGCAGCCCCTGCAATACGTGAACTTCCGCGACTAAACCCGCTCCCGGCCGTTCACCCCTCCGTATCCAGACGGAAAGACGGAGGCGTGCATGGCGGGCGGGGCGCCCTTGGCCCTGATCCTGTCCGGCGGGGTGGGCCTGGGGGCCTACCATGGCGGGGCGTGGCAGGCGGTGGAGGAGGCGGGGCTGAGCCCCGCCTGGATCGCGGGAAGCTCGATCGGGGCGGTGACGGCGGTGCTGGTCGCCGGCAACCCGCCGGAGCGCCGGCTGGAGCGGCTGCGCGCCTTCTGGGACATGGCGGCCCAGCCGAACGCCGCCTCGGCCGGCACGGCGGCGCCGCTGTCCTGGCTGGCGCGCGACTGGCGCCGCGCCCTGTCGGCCGGCGGCGTGCTGTCCAGCCGGCTGGCCGGCCGGCCCGGCCTGTTCAGCCCGCGCCTGCCGGGGCTGCTGTCCCTGGTGCCGGGCATGCCCGGCGACACCGGCCTCTACGACGCGCGGCCGCTCCGCGCCACGCTGGAGGCGCTGGTGGACTGGGACCGGGTCAATGGCGGGGAGTTCCGCCTGACCGTGACCGCCACCGACGTGGAGACGGCGGAGACGGTGCTGTTCGACACCACGCGCGAGCGCATCGGCGTCGACCACATCCTGGCGACGACGGCCTTCCTGCCAGACTTCCCGCCGGTGGAGCTGGGCGGGCGGATGCTGGTGGACGGCGGGCTGTCGGCGAACGCGCCGCTGGAGCCGGTGGCGGCCGGGCTGGAGGGGGCGTGGCGCCTGCTGCTGGTGGACCTGTTCGACCCCGGGGGCTTCCGCCCCTGCACCCTGACCGAGGCGGTGGAGCGGCGCACCGAGCTGCTCTTCTCCAGCCAGACCCGCCGCGCCGTCGAGGCGATGCGGCGCGAGGCGGACCTGCGCGCCGCCGCCGGCAACCCGCAGTGCCTCGACCTGGTCCGCGTCGCCTGCCGCAACCGGCCGGCCGACGTGATGAACAAGGCCTACGACTTCACCGCCGAGACCCTGCGGGAGCGCTGGGAGCTGGGCCGGCGGGCGACGGCCGAGGCGCTGTCCCTGCTGGGCGGGGCGGAGCCGGAGGCGGGCTTCCGGGTGCGCGAGATCCCGACGCTCTGAAGTCGGCAATTTCGGCCAGGACAGGCACCCCGCCGCCGGTCCACTCTCCCTCCCATGAAGAGGAGAGGAGCATGACGCCGACCTGCCAGGCCCGCCTCGCCCGGGTGCTCCGCCACGTGGAGGAGAACCCCGACGGCGATCTCAGCGTGGCGGCGCTGGGCGGCGTCGCCGCCCTCTCGCCCCACCATTTCCACCGGCTGTTCAGCGGCCTGCTCGGCATCGGCGTGCACCGCTACGTGCAGCTGGCCCGGCTGAAGCGCGCCTGCTGGCGGCTGGCCTACCGCCCCGCGGAGCCGGTGCTGGAGATCGCGCTGGACGCCGGCTACGAGGGGCCGGAGGCCTTCGCCCGCGCCTTCCGCCGGCACCTCGGCCAGTCGCCCAGCGGGTTCCGCCGGGCGCCGGACTGGGCCGCCTGGCAGGCCGCCTTCGACACGTTCGGCAAGATCAGGAGAGAGCACATGGTCCCCGGTTTCGAGGATGCCCGGGTCGAGATCCGGGAGGTGCCGGACATCCCCGTCGCGGTGCTGGCGCACCGGGGCGACCCGGCCCTGCTGGGCGACAGCATCCGCCGCTTCATCGCCTGGCGGAAGGCAGCCGGCCTGCCGCCGCGCCTGTCCGCCACCTACAACCTGCTGTACGGCGATCCCGAGGACACGCCGCCGCAGGAGTTCCGCCTGGACCTCTGCGCCGCCACCGACCGGCCGGTGGCGCCGAACGACGCCGGCGTGGAGGCGGGGAGCATCCCGGGCGGGCGCTGCGCCGTGCTGCGCCACGCCGGCTCCGACGACGGGCTGGGCGCGGCGCTGCGCTTCCTCTACGGCACCTGGCTGCCGGCCAGCGGGGAGGAGCCGCGCGACTGCCCGCCCTACCTGCAGCGCATCGCCTTCTTCCCCGACGTGCCGGAGCACGCGGCGGTGACCGACATCTTCCTGCCGCTCCGCTGAGGCGGGCGCCCTACCGCCAGGCGTAGTTGAAGCTGATGGAGATGCGCTCCTCGTCCGCGCGGTTCAGCGGCACGTCGTGGCGCAGCCAGCTCTCCCACAGCAGCAGCGTGCCGGGGGAGGGGGCGAGCGAGACGAAGCCCTGCGCGTCGCGCGCGGCCTTCTGCCGGCGCGGCGGGGCGGCCATCATCAGGGCGAGGCGCGGGTCCTCGAACCGGATGGCGCTGGCGCCCCTGGGCACCGCGACGTAGTAGGTGCCGCTGACCACGCTGTTGGGATGGATGTGCGCCCCGTGGAAGCCGCCGGGGTCCAGCACGTTGATCCACAGCGAATCCAGCACCAGCTTGCGGTCGCCCAGGTCCCATTCCAGCTGCTTGGCGAAGGCCTTCACGTGCCGGTCGATGGGCTTCAGCAGCGCCTTCACCGCCGGGAACCGCCAGGGCAGGTCGTCCAGCGAGGCGTAGGAGGTGTAGCCGGGATAGCCGTGCTTCTCCGACCAGGCCTGCCCGGCCCCGTCGTCCTCCGCGGCGGTGCGGCAGCTGGCGGCCAGCTCCTCGTTCAGCGCGGCCGCCTCGGGCAGCTCGGCCCGGTAGATGCGGGTGGCGAACAGCGTCTCGAGGACGGCGGCGGCGGGCTGGGTGGGGTCGGCGCTCATGCCCGAAGCTCTAGCCCAGGGCCGCCCGCCCGTCAAAGCGCCAAGCGTCGCGGGGGCGGCCCCGGTCCTTCAGACCGCCGGCGCCGGCCGCTTCAGCCCGAAGGTGTGCTCCGCCGCGGGGAAGCGGCGGGCGCGCACGTCGTCGGCATAGGCGGCGGCCGCGGCCTCGATGGTGGGGCCCAGCTCGGCGTAGCGCTTGACGAACTTCGGGGTGAAGCCGCCGAACAGGCCCAGCAGGTCGTCGGTCACCAGCACCTGCCCGTCGCAGGCGGCACTCGCCCCGATGCCGATGGTGGGCACCGGCACCGCCTCCGTCACCCGGCGGGCCAGCGGCTCCACCACCCCCTCCACGACCAGGGAGAAGGCGCCGGCCTCGGCCACCGCGCGGGCGTCGGCCAGGATCTTCTCCTGCTCCGCCTCGCTGCGGCCGCGGGCCTTGTAGCCGCCCAGCGCGTTGACCGCCTGCGGGGTCAGCCCGACATGGCCCATCACGGGGATGCCGCGGCGCACCAGGAAGTCGATGGTCGGCGCCATCTCCTCGCCCCCCTCCAGCTTGACCGCGGCGCAGCCGGTCTCCGCCAGGATGCGGGCGGCGGCGCGGAAGGCCTGGGCCGGGCTCTCCTGGTAGCTGCCGAAGGGCATGTCGACGACGACGCAGGCGCGGGCGGAGCCCCGCATCACGGCGGCGCCGTGGTTCACCATCATGTCCAGCGTCACGCCCAGCGTGCTGTCCAGCCCGTAGACCACCATGCCCAGGCTGTCGCCGACCAGCAGCACGTCCACGTGCGGGTCCAGCTGCCGGGCATTGGAGACGGTGTAGGCGGTCAGGCAGACGATGGGCTCGGCCCCCTTGCGGGCGGCCAGCTCCGGGACGGTGACGCGGCGGGTCTGTCCGGTGGCGCTCATGGCGGCGCTCCTCCTGGTCTCACCGGGCGTCCATTGTGCAGCGCACAAGCGCCCTCGCCCTTCCCCTACACCAAAGCCGCGCGCCGCGCCAGGGGAAGCGGGTGGGGGAGGGTTTCGCAAGGGCTTGGGGCCTGAACCGCCGTCCCCTCTCCCAGGGGGAGAGGGACAGGGTGAGGGGGTAAGAGGTTCCAGGAACTCTCCCGAGGCGGGGGACAAGCCCCCTTTCCTGAGGCGTCTTGGCCGCCGCGCCGCCGTATCGCTCCAGCATTCCCTCCTGCCGTCATGCCCGCCTCCGCGGGGGTGACGATCAGGGGTGAGGATGGAAGCGCTTGAAGGCGATCAGGGAGGAGCGTTGTGCTTCGCCGCCCCCTCCCCCGCAAAGGCGGCAGCGCCTGTCCTTAGGGAGAAACCAGGGAGAAGACGATGAAGGCCGCCGCGCCGTAGGAGGCGACCAGCGCGCCCATCGGCGCCAGCAGCCAGACGGCGACGCCGGTGTGCTCCTCGTCGCCGCCCTCGCGGCGGCGCATCCACGACCCCAGCGCGTCGTTGGTCCAGAGCATGGCGGGGATCGACAGCAGGACGGTGACGACGGCGGCCCAGAACTGCGGGCCGGGGGCGGCCAGGGCGTCGGCCATCAGGGCGACGCAGAGCAGCGGCGTCGCCACCCAGGCGAGGCCCAGCCGGATCTCCACCGGGCGTCCGGACAGGGGCTGGCCCGATATCCAGGCCATCCAGTAGCGGCGGCGGCCCGGCGTGCCCAGGCCGTAGCCGGCCGCCGGCACCGCCCAGGCGAGGGCCAGCAGGACCAGCAGGTTGCCGCCGCGCAGGGCCAGGTCGCCGCGCACGAACAGGAGCGCCGCCAGGCTCAGCGCGAGGGCGGCGAGGAGGGCCTGCCAGCCGGGGAGGTAGACCTCCCGCGGCCGGTCGGCGCTGTTCCGCGGCTCCGCTGCGGCGGACATGGCGATGGCATCCGGGGCGCGTGTCGTTTCCACGCCCGAATGCTATTCCCCGAAGGGGTGCCGGTCAACCAATAGGATGGCGGTAACTCATAAAGGGCACGTTTGGCGTGTGAACGGGTTAAAGTGCCCGGTCAGTCGAAGGCCTCTTCCCAGCTGCCGCGCGTCGCCGCCTTGCTGTACTCGGTCGCGCGGTTCTCGAAGAAGTTGGTGTGCTCCACGCCGTTCAGCATCACGTCCATCCAGGGCAGCGGGTTCTTCTCCACCCGGTAGATGGGCTGGAGCCCCAGCTGGATCAGGCGGCGGTCGGCGATCCAGCGGATGTACTGCTTCACGTCCTCGCCGTTCAGGCCCTGCACGCCGCCCATCTCGAACGCCAGGTCGATGAAGGCGTCCTCGTGGCTGACGATGGTGTCGCAGGCCCGGTACAGCTCGCGCTGGAAGTCCTCGGTCCAGATATCGGGGTTCTCGCCGACGAAGGTGCGGAACAGCTTGATGATCGACTGGGTGTGCAGCGACTCGTCGCGCACGCTCCAGGTCACGATCTGACCCATGCCCTTCATCTTGTTGAAGCGCGGGAAGTTCATCAGGATCGCGAAGGAGGCGAACAGCTGCAGCCCCTCGGTGAAGGCGCCGAAGACGGCCAGCGTCTTGGCGATGTCGGCGGGCGTGTCGACGCCGAACTCCTGCATGTAGTCGTACTTGTCCTTCATCTGCTTGTAGCGCAGGAAGGCCGAGTACTCGATCTCCGGCATGCCGATGGTGTCGAGCAGGTGGCTGTAGGCGGCGATGTGGACCGTCTCCATGTTGGAGAAGGCCGACAGCATCATCTGCACCTCGGTCGGCTGGAACACCCGCCCGTACCGCTTCATGTAGCAGTTGTTCACCTCGACGTCGGCCTGGGTGAAGAAGCGGAAGATGTGGGTCAGCAGGTTGCGCTCGCCGTCGGACAGCTTGTTGCGCCAGTCCTTCACGTCGTCGGCCAGCGGCACCTCCTCCGGCAGCCAGTGGATGCGCTGCTGGGTCAGCCAGGCCTCGTAGGCCCAGGGGTAGCGGAACGGCTTGTAGACGGGGTTCGGGGTCAGGAGCTGGCAGGTCACGGCAAGGGTTCCGCTCTATCGATGGAGGGATTTGGGGCAGAGAGTACCACCGCCGCCGCCGGGGGGCAGGACGGGCAAAAAGTCATCCACAGGAATCTTCACCGCTGTGGATAACGGGGGTAGTCGGGCCTACCGGCGGAGCGCCTCGACCGCCTCGCGGCTGGCCCGCACGAACTCCTCGGCGGTGACGCGGCCGTCGCGGTCGAGGTCGTAGCCCCTCAGCTTGCGCACCGACTGGGCGCGCAGCTCCTCCCGCGTGACGCGGAAGTCGGCGTTGGCGTCGGCCGACATCACGGGGTCGAGCGCGGCGCGCAGGCGGGTGCGGCCGCCGGCGAAGCGCTGCTCCTCCTCCGGGACCTCCTCCACCTGGTCGGCGGAGGCGACGTGCGGGCGGATGCGGCGCGAGGTGGCGCGCGGCGGCGGCGGTCGGAAGGGGGAGGCGACCCGGTACTCCGTCATCTCCGACGCGGTCACGCTGCCGTCGCCGTCGCGGTCGAAGGTGGCGAAGCTGCGGTCGGCGTCCGCCTGCGACTCGGCCGCGTCGAACACGCCGTCGGCGTTCGCGTCGGCCCGGCCGAACCAGCCCCGCAAGGCCTCGGCGTAGGGGCCCAGCTCGCGACTCGGCATGCCCAGCGGCTCCCCGCTGGGGCTGACCGGGCTGTAGCGCAGCGGCACCCGGTCGCGCTCGTCGGGATAGCCGGAACAGCCGGCGAGCGTGGCGGCGAACGTGGCGGCCAGTGCCGCCACCAGCAGCGCACGCGGGAACTTGCAGGCGACCATCGTCCTCACACCAGCCTGAAGGGCACGGCGGAGCGGTGGACCTCCACCTCCGCCGCGTAGCCCTGTTGCCGCAGCAGGGCCCGCAGCGCCGGCACCGACAGGTGCTGGTGGCGCGACGGGCCCACCCAGATTTCACGCACCACCTCCGGCGCCCCGTCGAAGGAGAGCGGCAGGTAGCTGGCGATGCAGGTATTGCGCGGGAAGAAGCGCAGCTCCGCCGCCTCGCCGGGCGCGATGCGGCGCACGATGCGCCATTCCTGCTCCTCGGTGAAGCCCGGGTGCTTGAACAGGGCGGCGAACCAGGCGAGCTGGCCGAAGGCGTCGTCCAGCAGGGTCTCCAGCGCCCCCGTCCCGCAGGCGCCGGCCCGCTCCGCGTAGCTCTCCGCCAGCACCTCCACCAGCTCGGCGGCGAATCGGCGCTGGCTCTCCTCCTCGTAGACGCAGGGTGCCAGCAGCAGGCTGGGGGCCTCCAGCCGCCGGCCCAGGTCCTCGATGCCGAAGCCGATGCAGAAGCCGCTCTCCACCTCGCCGTAGCCGCGCCACTGCGACAGCAGGTCCGGCTTGCGGGAGAAGGAGCAGACATAGACGGGCGGCACGTTCTCCTCCGCCTCGCGCAGCCGCGCCCGGACGCCGTCGGCCAGCGGCTGCGGCAGCCGGCCCCCGGCCAGCGCCTCCTCGATCAGGCCCAGCGCGTGGTAGTACTCGGCCCCGTCGTTCAGGAAGGCGATGTTGGTGGCGCGCAGCACCTTGTCGCCGAGGATGCCCAACAGCGCGTTCGGCCCCGTGTAGTGGTAGATCGCCGGCCCGCCGCCCTGCTCGGCCACCAGCCGGTCGTACCAGCCCTTGCAGAACCGGTCCAACAGCCCCGTTCCCCGCCCCACCATGCGCCGCCTCCGTCGTTCCACACGGAAGGGGAACGCGCGGGAGAGGCGGGTGGCGCGCGGGCGGAACTGCCGACAGCCCTCTCCCCTTGCGGGAGAGGGAGGGGCCCCGCGGCGGAGCCGTGGGGTGGGTGAGGGGTGATTCGGGACGCCCCGGAAGCCGCGCCCCGTCCGGCACCTCACTGGCAGGAGAGGCATTCCTCGTACTTCACCGGCTCGGCCGGCATGGCGGCGGCGTCGGTGCGCTTGGCGACGACGGCGCCGATGTCGGCCTCGGCGCGCTGGATGGACATGGAGCGGCAGTAGTAGAGGCTCTTCACGCCGCGCTTCCAGGCCAGCATGTGGATCTGGTGCAGGTCGCGCTTGTGCACGTCGGCGGGCAGGAAGATGTTCAGGCTCTGCGCCTGGCAGATGAAGGGCGTGCGGTCGGCCGCGTGCTCCACCAGCCAGCGCTGGTCGATCTCGAACGCGGTCTTGAACACGTCCTTCTCGTCCTGGGACAGGAAGTCCAGGTGCTGCACGGTGCCGCCGTTCAGGGTGATGGACGTCCAGGTGTCCTCGTCGTTGCGGCCGTGCGTCTCCAGCACCCGCTCCAGGTACTTGTTGCGCACCGACCAGGAGCCCGACAGCGTCTTGTGGTTGAAGGCGTTGGCCGCGATCGGCTCGATCCCGGGGGAGGCGCCGCCGCAGATGATGGAGATGCTGGCCGTCGGCGCGATGGCGATCTTGTTGGAGAAGCGCTCCTTGATGCCGAAGTCGGCGGCGTCGGGGCAGGCACCCCGCTCGTCCGCCAGCTTGCGCGAGGCGTCGTCGGCCTGGCGCTTGATGTGGGCGAACATGCGCTTGTTCCACACCTTGGCCATCACGCCCTCGATCGGGATGTTCTGGCTCTGCAGGAAGCTGTGGAAGCCCATCACGCCCAGGCCCACCGACCGCTCCCGCATGGCGGAGTACCTGGCGCGCGCCATGCTGTCCGGCGCCTTCTTGATGAAGTCGCTCATGACGTTGTCGAGGAAGCGCAAGGTATCCTCGATGAAGGTCGGGTGGTCCTGCCACTCCGGGAAGTATTCGAGGTTCAGCGAGGACAGGCAGCACACGGCGGTGCGGTCGCCGCCCAGCCGGTCCTTGCCCGTGGGCAGCGTGATCTCGCTGCACAGGTTCGACATCTTGACCTGCAGCCCCGCCAGCTTGTGGTGCTCCGGGATGGCGCGGTTCACGTGGTCGATGAAGATCAGGTAGGGCTCGCCCGTCTCCACCCGCGCGGTCAGGATGCGGATCCAGAGCGAGCGCGCATTGACGCGGCGGATGACCGAGCCGTCCTTCGGGCTGGTCAGCGCCCACTCCTCGTCGTTCTCCACCGCCCGCATGAAGGCGTCGGGGATGGTGATGCCGTGGTGGAGGTTCAGCGCCTTGCGGTTCGGGTCGCCGCCGGTGGGGCGGCGCATCTCGATGAACTCCTCGATCTCGGGGTGCGAGATCGGCAGGTAGGTCGCGGCCGAGCCGCGGCGCAAGGAACCCTGGCTGATGGCCAGCGTCAGGCTGTCCATCACCCGGATGAAGGGAACGACGCCCGAGGTCTTGCCGTTGGCGCCGACCTTCTCGCCGATGGAGCGCAAATTGCCCCAGTAGCTGCCGATGCCGCCGCCCAGCGCCGCCAGCCAGACGTTCTCGTTCCAGAGGTCGACGATGCCGTTCAGCGTGTCGTTGCACTCGTTCAGGAAGCACGAGATGGGCAGCCCGCGCGAGGTGCCGCCGTTCGACAGCACCGGCGTCGCCGGCATGAACCACAGGCGCGAGATGTAGTCGTACATGCGCTGGGCATGCGCCGCGTCGTCGGCGTAGTAGCTGGCGACCCGCGCGAACAGGTCCTGGTAGCCCTCGCCCGGCATCAGATACCGGTCGGACAGGGTCGCCTTGCCGAACTCGGTCAGCAGCTCATCCCTGGAGTTATCCACAGTCACGGCCGGGCGGTCGCCCACCTGCACGCGGTTCTGAATCCCGTCGAAAACGTCGCCGTCCCGCATCACTTATCCCCACCTGTGGAAAGTCGCCGACTGTGGATAACTCGGCTGCCGACACCACATGTTGGGTCAGCGGCCGAGGATGGTACCAGATGTCGGAACTTTGGGAAGCGGATTTTGTTCCCGACCAGCCCGTCCGGACAGCTTTACGGGCACCCCGGACGGGGGGTATAGCGGGGGGCCGGCGCGCGACGCTTCGGGGGGAAGCATGTTCATCCAGTGTTCCAACCTGATAACCGCGAACCCGCCGCAACTCAACTGCGGCATCACCGTCGCCGACATCGACGGGGACGGCCAGTTCGAGCTGATCGTGGCCGGCTACAAGGGCCCGAACCGGGTGCTGAAGTGGGACGGACAGGCGCTGGTCGACGCCACCCCGCCGATCCTGGCAGACCCCGACCGCAGCACCATCTCCATCGGCTGCGCCGACGTCGACGGCGACGGGCGGGAGGAGATCTACGTCCTCAACTCCGACAGCTACGGCGGGCCCAAGCAGGTAATGGACCGGCTGCTGGCCTGCTTCGGCAAGCGCTGGCTGGACCTTTTGTCCCTGCCGGAGAACTACGCGGCGGCGAATCGGCTCTCCGGCCGCTCGGTCGGCTGCATCGACCGGCGCGGCACCGGGCGCTACGGCTTCGTCGTCGCCAGCTTCGGCGGCCCGCTGCGCCTCTATGAGCTGGACGCCCGCGGCCGCCTGGTGGACGCGGCGGAGGAGGCGGGGATCGACGCCGACGCGTCCGCCCGCTCGCTGCTCTGCCTGCCGATCGTGGGGGAGCGGCCCGACATCCTGGTCGGCTGCGAGCTGGGGCCGAACCTGCTGTTCCGCAACGCCGGCGACGGCGGGTTCGAGGAGATCGCCGGCCCCTGGGGCATCGCCGACGCCCGCAACCAGGCGCGCGGTGCCGCGGCGCTGGACGCCGACGGCGACGGGCTGTTCGACCTGGCGCTGGGCAACTGGGAGGGGCCGCACCGGCTGTTCCTGCAGCGCCCCGGCGGCGGCTTCGCCGACCAGGCCCCGCCGGAGATGTCGCTGCCCTCCAGGGTGCGCACCGTCATCGCCGCCGACTTCGACAATGACGGCTACGAGGAGCTGTTCTTCAACAACCTGGGGGAGCCGAACCGGCTGTTCGCCTGGCGCGACGAGCGCTGGCAGCAGGTCGACATCGGCGACGCCGCGGAGCCGCAGGGCCTGGGCACCGGCGCCGCGGTCGCCGACATCGACGGCGACGGCATGCTGGAGCTGCTGATCTCCCACGGCGAATCGTCGCCGCAGCCGCTGTCGCTCTACCTCGCCATGCCGAACGGCAACAACTGGCTGCGGGTGATGCCGCTGACCCGCGGCGGGGCGCCGGCGCGCGGCGCGGTGGTGCGCCTGACCGCCGGCGGCCGCACCCAGATGCGCGCCATCGACGCCGGCTCCGGCTATCTCTGCCAGATGGAGCCGGTCGCCCATTTCGGCCTGGGCGAGCTTTCCCGGGTGGAGCGGGTGGAGGTGCGCTGGCCCGACGGCGCGCAGCTGCGCCTGGACAACCCACAGCCCTGCCGCACCCTGGTCGTCCGCCACCCCGAGGGCGGCGGGCTGGCGGGCTGAGGGCTCACGCCCCCGGCTGCGCCCCCAGCGTTTCCCGGTAGACGCGGGAGACCAGGACGGCGAAGGCGGCGGTGACGGCCAGGCTCAGCACGGCGGTGACGGCGGTCAGGACCAGGACGCCGGCGGGACCGGCGTAGCCGCCCAGCAGGGAGGGCACCAGGATGCTGGCCTCGATCAGCAGCATCAGCCACATCAGCCGGACCGCCCAGCCCTCCGTCGCCCGCCAGGCCGCCAGCAGGGCCGACGGGCGGTCCAGCGCGACCGGCACCAGCCCGACGCCGAGGCGGCCCAGGACCATCATGACGGGCAGGAAGCCCAGCAGCAGCCCCAGCAGGGTGCCGAGCGCCATGCCGCCCTGCGTCCCCGCCTCGCCGCCGACCATGGCGCCGGCGAACCCGCCCAGGGCGGTGACGGCGGAGATGACGATGCCGGCGAACAGGAAGGCGGGGATGGTCGCCAGACCCATGACGACGCTCCAGCCCAGCAGGCGCAGCTCGCGCGCGCCGAAGCCGGGAGTGAAGAAGCCGATGGCGTCCTCCCCCGTGACCCCCCAGCGGCACCAGCGCACGAACATGCGGGCGAAGGCCCAGGCCCAGACGGTCCAGAAGACGGTCATGAAGGGGAAGGCCTCCGCCGCCCAGGCCGCCATCTCCTCCTGGCTCTCGGGCTGCGGGTAGAGCACGACGAAGGCGAGGTTGAGGGCGACCGCCGCCACCCCCGGCAGCCCGGCGAAGCGCAGGAAGCGCCGCCCGTCGCCGAACACCACCGCGAAGATCGCCGCCACGTCGGAGAACACGCCGCGCCCGTCCCCAGCCATCAATCCAGCCCTGCCCTGCATAGGTCACACGCGGTTGCCCGCGCCAGCGCTATAGCACGCCCGCCCGCCGCCCGCATGCGCCTTGGGCCGCCGGCGCCGTCCATGCTACCACCGGGGCGACTGGCGGAGCTGGAAAGGAGCCGGGCGTCATGGTGTCCATGCAGGCGAGGCGGGTGCTGCGGGTGAGGCGCGAGGTCTTCCCGATCCGCGGCACCTTCCGCATCTCCCGCGGCTCCAAGACGGAGGCCGTGGTCGTGGTGGCGGAGATCGACGACGGCGGCACCGTCGGCCAGGGCGAGTGCGTGCCCTACGCCCGCTACGGGGAGACGGTGGAGGGCGTCATGGCCGCCATCCAGGAGTGGGCGCCGGCCGTCGCCAAGGGGCTGGAGCGCGCCGACCTGAACGCCGCCATGCCGCCGGGGGCCGCCCGCAACGCGCTGGACTGCGCGCTATGGGACCTGGAGGCCAAGCTGACCGGCGTGCCGGCCTGGCAGTCGGCCGACCTCGCGGCACCGCCGGGGCCGGTCGACACCGCCTTCACCCTGTCGGTCGACACGCCGGAGCGCATGGCGGAGGCCGCGCGCGCCGCGGCATCCCGGCCGCTGCTGAAGCTGAAGCTGACCGGCGAGGGCGACCTGGAGCGGGTGCGGGCGGTGCGGGAGAACGCGCCGGCCTCCCGCCTCATCGTGGACGCCAACGAGGGCTGGACGCTGGCCCAGCTGGAGCGGTTCGGCCCCGCCTTCGCCGACCTCGGCGTGGAGCTGATCGAGCAGCCGCTGCCGGCCGGCGCCGACGACGCGCTGCTGGGCTTCCGCAGCGCCGTGCCGCTGGGGGCGGACGAATCGGTGCACGGCCTCGCCAGCCTGGAGACGCTCAGGGGCAAGTACCAGGTCGCCAACGTGAAGCTGGACAAGACCGGCGGCCTGACCGAGGCGCTGGCGCTGAAGGCCGCCTGCGAGGCGGCGGGGCTCGACGTCATGGTCGGCTGCATGGTCGCGACCTCGCTCGCCATGGCGCCGGCCGTGCTGGCGGCGCAGGGGGCGCGCTACGTCGACCTGGACGGGCCGCTGCTGCTGGCGGAGGACCGGGTGCCGGGCCTCCGCTACGTGGGGTCCTCGGTGTACCCGCCGGAGCCGGCGCTCTGGGGCTGAGCGCCGGCCCCGGGGGTCACGCTCAGTAGAACAGCCACTCCGAGGACTGCATCGCCGCCAGCCCGCGGTGGAAGGAGAAGCCCGTCTCCTCGAACACCAGCTGGCGCGGCGTGCCGTCGGCGGCCGGGCCCAGGTCGAACAGGATGCGCTGGTAGCCGGTCTCGTCCATCGGGTAGTCCTCCACCCGGATGCGGCCGTCGGCGATCATCGCCTTGAACTCGGCGAAGTTGTCGACCTTGTTGCCGGCCACGAACACGTTGTGGAAGACGATGCGGTCGCCGCTCGCCGCCTGGTTCAGCCCGTCGCGCCCGACCTGGAAGCCGCCCAGCGACCCGACGCCGTAATAGTGGTACTCGTCCCCGGCGGTCGTGTCGGCGTTGCCGTCGACGAAGTCGAAGCTTCCCTTGAAGTGGAAGAACTCCCGGCCCTCGCCCTGGGTGTAGCTGTTGCGGCCCTTGCCGCCCTCGATCGTGTCGCGGTCGGCCGCGGCGGACTCGAAGTTGGCGAAGACGTCGTCGCCGTTGCCGCCCGACAGCCGGTCGCTGCCGAAGGAGCCGTCGATGGTGTCGTTGCCGTCGCCGCCCGTCACCGTGTCGTTGCCGGTCCAGGCGCGCAGCTCGTCGTCGCCGATGCCGCCGTCCAGGCTGTCGGCGCCGGCACCCCCGTCCAGCATGTCGTTGCCGGCCTCGCCGTACAGCCGGTCGTTGCCGTCGCCGCCCTGGGCGAAGTCGTGCCCAGCGCCGGCGTACAGCCGGTCGTCCTGCTGGCCGCCGTCGATCCAGTCGTTGCCGCCCTTGGCGTACACCGTGTCGTTGCCGCCGCGCGAGCGGACCAGGTCGTGCCCCTCGGTCCCGGTCACCGTGTCGGGGGCATTGGTCCGCGTCGTTTCCCGCCCGGTCATCTGGCTCCTGAAATAGGAGAGATCGCCGAACGGGTCGCCGTACAGGCTCCGCCAGTTCGTCACCATGATCGTCCTCCCGTGGAAAGCGGAAGGGTACGCCCGGGCCGATCGCCCGGCCACGTCTGGCGGGGGAGTAACGCCGCATCGCCGCGGCCGCCGCCCGGCGCGCCGTTAGGGCGACGCGGAGCCGGGCCGGACCAGCCGGGAATGCGGGTCGGGAACCGCTTATCCGGCGGCGCTCAGCCGGCGCCAGCGGACCCAGCCGACGGTGGCGACGATGGCGGCGACGAAGAGCGCCCCGTGCAGGGCCAGCAGGAAGGCCATGGCGCCCAGGCAGGCGACCGAGGTCACCTCCCAGAGCTGGCGCATGCCGGCGCGCACCAGCATCAGCGCCGCCGCCATGCTGGCGCCGAAGCCCAGCAGCACGGCCAGCAGGATGGCGGCGATCCCCGCCTGCTCCGGCAGGTGGAAGGCGTTGACGAGGGTGGCGGCCAGGACGCCGTCCCCCAGCACCTTCAGCGCCAGGGGCTCCAGCGGCAGGGGCTGGCCCCGATGCTCTGCCATGGACATGCGGCGTCTCCCGGCATCCCGTCCCATCAAGGGATATGGACCCCGGGGCCGGGGGCGGCAACCGGGGGAAGGCGACGGGCCCGGCGCATCCGCATTAACCATAACGAAAGGCCGCCCGCCTAGCCTTCGGGGCGCGCCCTTTCCCGCCGACCATTCCTGCCGATAAGCGAGGCCGCCGCCATGCCCCGTCTCCTCCCGCACCTGCTTCTGCCGGCGCTGCCGATGGCGGCGCTGCCGATGGCGGCCGGCGCCGTCCTGGCCTGCCTCGCCGGCGGCGCGCTGGCCGCGACCCCCCAGCAGCCCCAGCAGAAGCAGGCCGCCGGGCCGGAGTGGCAGCAGGTCTGCCAGGACGGGCCGCGCGGCCGCTTCTGCGCGCTCACCCTGGAGGAGCGCTTCCCCGAGAACCGCGGCGGCAGCGGCCGGGTGACGGTCAGCGTGCGCCGGGACGCCGACTGCACCAGCCTGCATGTCGGCTTCGACCGCGCCATCGACCTGACGCGGCCGGTGACGATGCAGGTGGACGGCGGGCCGGCGGAGGGCTTCTACACCGGGGACGAGCTGAACGAGCTGGCCCGCGCCGTGGACAGCGGCGAGGCGCCGGGCGGGGTGCGGCCGGAGTTCGCCGCCTTCTGGCGCGAGGTCGCGGCGGGCTCGCTGGGCGACGCCTCGGCCGCCGCGCGCGAGCTGGTGGCCCGCTTCGCCCGGGTGAAGAACGCCGACCGGCTGGGCGTCGCCTGCCCGGTGGCGGACCGGCTGCTGCCCCGCCTGCTGGCGGCGCGCAGCCTGCGCCTGACCTTCCACGTGGATACGGGGCGGCCGCTGGAGGTCTACCACTGGCCCGCGCTGAACCGGCGGGAGGTAACCATCCCGCTGGAGCGGCTGGCGGCCGCGCTGGACGCCCTTCCTTCCGCCCGATGACCTTCCGCCCGGTGGACAGGGCCGGGAGGGACCCCCATCTTCAGGCCGAAGTGCCTGGAGTCGCTTAAGCAGGGAGCGGTCCTTGTTCTCATTCCTGCGCCGGACCGCCGAGGCGCCGGCCGCGCGCGGCCCGGCCCGGGTGCCGCGGGGCCAGCGCGTCTACGCCGTCGGCGACGTCCATGGCCGCCTCGACCTGCTCGACCGGCTGCTGGACCGCGTCGCCGCCGACGCCGCCACGGCCCCCGGCCTCTGCCACACGCTGGTCTTCCTGGGCGACTACGTCGACCGCGGGCTGGACAGCGCCGGGGTGGTGGAGCGGCTGGCCGCCGGGCCGCCGCCGGGCTTCGGCATGGTCTGCCTCAAGGGCAACCACGAGGAGATCATGCTGCGCTTCCTGGAGGATGTCGGCGTCGGCCCCGGCTGGCTGCGCTTCGGCGGGCTGGCGGCGCTGGCCAGCTACGGCGTGCCGCGCCCGCCGGGGCAGGCCGACGCGGAATGGCTGGAGCAGGCCCAGGCCATCCTGCGCGAGCGCATGCCGCCGCACCACTTGGCCTTCCTGCGACACCTCCGGCCCTACCTGGCGCTGGGCGACTACCTGTTCGTCCATGCCGGCATCCGGCCCGGCGTGCCGCTGGAGCGGCAGGTGGCCGACGACCTGCTGTGGATCCGCGACGAGTTCCTGGACTCCGCCGCCGACCACGGGCGGGTCGTGGTGCACGGCCACACCATCGTGCCGGAAGCGGAGGTGCGCCCCAACCGCATCGGCATCGACACCGGCGCCTTCTCCTCCGGCGTGCTGACCTGCCTGGTGCTGGAGGGGGAGGAGCGGTGGCTGATGACGGCCTGAGCGCGGGCGGCGCCCCTGCCGAAAGGCAGGGGTGCGGCGCATCCGCCTAGGCCGTTGGACATTCCCCGATTGCGGGAATACCGTGGGCCCTGGCGGCCGCTATAGTCCCCTCTCCACCCGAGCGAGGCAACTTTCGGCGGCCTTGAGGCATGTTCCGGGACAACGCGGCCATGACCACCCCTGTAGACGAGATCGACCGGCTGCGCCGGGAGGTCGAGGCCCTGCGTGCCCGCGAGGCGGCGCACCGGGCCGAGATGGAGGCCGTGCGGGCCGAGGCCGAGCGGGCGACCCGCGCCAAGTCGCGCTTCCTTGCCGCCGCCAGCCACGATTTGCGCCAGCCCTTCCAGGCCATGCGGCTGTTCCTGCACCTGCTGGAGGCCCGGCTGACCGACAAGGGCCAGCTGGAGCTGGCCGGCCGGCTGGAGGAGGCGCTGACCTCGAGCGAGAGCCTGCTGAACGCGCTGCTGGAGGTCTCCGCCCTGGAGGCCGCCACGGTGAAGCCCAGCCCGGTGCGCCTGCCCGTGGGCGACGTGCTGCGCCGGCTGGCCGAGCAGTTCGCGCCCGAGGCGGCGGAGAAGGGGCTGGACCTGCGCATGGTGCCCTCCTCGGCCGAGGTGGTGTCCGACCCGGTCCTGCTGGACCGCATCCTGCGCAACCTGGTCGTCAACGCGCTGCGCTACACCGAGCGGGGGCGCCTGCTGCTGGGCTGCCGGCGGCGCGGCGGCTGGCTGGCGATCGAGGTGTGCGACACCGGCGTCGGCATCCCCGCGGACAAGCAGCGCCAGATCTTCGAGGAGTTCGTGCAGCTCCAGGACCGGCCGAAGTCGCGCCAGCAGGGGCTCGGCCTCGGCCTCGCCATCGTCGCGCGCACGGCCCAGCTGCTGGGCCACACGATCGAGGTCGCCTCGGTGCCCGGCCGCGGCTCCCGCTTCGCCCTGCTGGTGCCGCTGGCGGGGGCCGGCGCCGCCCGCAGCGTCCCCGACGCCATGGCGGAAGCGGGCGCCGGCGACGGCATCCTGGTGGCGCTGCTGGAGGACGACCCGCTGCAGCTGGCGGCGATGGAGCACATGCTGGGCGACTGGGGCTGCATCCCCGTCGCCGCCTACCGGCCGGACGAGCTGATGGACGCGCTGCGCCGGCTGGGCCGGGCGCCCGACGTCGTGGTGTCCGACTACCGCCTCTCCGGCGGGGCCAGCGGCACCGACGTGATCCGCCGCGTCCGCGAGGAGTTCGGGGCCCAGGTCGGCGGCCTGCTGGTCACCGGCGACACCCACCAGGAGCTGCAGGAGGAGGCGGCGCGCGACGGCTACAAGGTCGTGCACAAGCCGATCCACCCCAAGCGCCTGCGCGCCGCCATCGAGGCCGCCTCGGGGCGGACCGCGGCGGGGTGATTTTTCCCGCGTCGCCCGGGCCGGCCAAGCGCCCGGGTCCGGGACCCGTCCCCGCCGCCCGTCCGCCTGCCCTTCTTGAACCGTCATTCCGGCGCAAGCCGGAATCCAGGGGCCGTTCGCCGTGAGGCCTGCCTCCCCTGGACCCCGGCGTGCGCCGGGGTGACGGACCAAGGTCTGGATCGATAGGGGCGGGGATGCGGACCGGCCGTCCCGGCGCTGGTCGTAGACCGGAAAAGAAGAAGGGGGCCCTGGGGCCCCCTTCAGCTCGCGGCGGCGGTGGCGCCGGCCGGCGGCTGGCGCGGCGCGCCCTTGGCCGGTGCCGGCAGCTCGACGTTGACCTCCAGCATGGAGCAGCCGCTGGCGCGGTCCAGCTTGACCGCGACCTTGTCCTCGTCGATCGACACGTACTTCTTGATCACCGCCAGCAGCTCCTTCTGGAGCTGCGGCAGGAAGTCCGGGCTGTTGCGGTCGGACCGCTCGTGCGCGAGCACGATCTGCAGCCGTTCCTTGGCCTGGTTGGCGGCCGTGGGCTTGGTGGAGCGGAAGAAGTCGAAGATGCTCATGCGGACCTCCGCAGGAGCCGGCCGAAGAAGCCCTTCTTCTCCGCGTTCATGAAGCGGTGCTCGACCTTCTCGCCGAGGAAGCGGGCGACCGCGTCCTGGTAGGCCTGGCCGGCGTTCGACTTGTCGTCCAGCGTGACCGGCATGCCGACGTTGCTGGCCTTCAGCACGGCCGGGCTCTCCGGCACCACGCCCAGCAGCGGGATGGCCAGGATCTCCAGCACGTCCTCGACCTTCAGCATCTCGCCGCGCTCCACCCGCTCGGGGTCGTAGCGGGTCAGCAGCAGGTGCTCCTGCACCGGCTCCAGCCCCTGCTCGGCGCGGCGCGACTTGGCCTGCAGCACGCCCAGGATGCGGTCGCTGTCGCGCACCGAGGAGACCTCGGGGTTGGTCACGATGATGGCGTGGTCGGCGAAGTACAGCGCCATCAGGGCGCCGCGCTCGATGCCGGCCGGGCTGTCGCAGATGATGTAGTCGAACTCCTTCTTGAGCTCGTCCAGGATCTTCTCGACGCCTTCCTTGGTCAGCGCGTCCTTGTCGCGGGTCTGGCTGGTCGGGAGGATGAACAGGTTCTCGACCCGCTTGTCCTTGATCAGCGCCTGGTTCAGCCGCGCCTCGCCGTTGATGACGTTGATGAAGTCGAACACGACCCGGCGCTCGCACCCCATGATGAGGTCGAGGTTACGCAGGCCCACGTCGAAGTCGATGATGCAGGTCTTGAAGCCCCTGAGCGCGAGGCCGGTGCCGAAGGCGGCGCTGGAGGTCGTCTTGCCCACGCCGCCCTTGCCCGATGTCATTACGATGATCTTGGCCAAGAAGCGTCTCCTTCAAGCACTGGGGCCGGGGCCTCCGGCCGGGTGGAACTCGTCCGGTCAGGCCGCGACCGGGTCGATGTGCAAAAATCCGTTGTCGAGATGGATCTGCACCTGGCGGCGCAGGACCGACTTCTCCATGTCCTCGCTGACCCGGTAGAGGCCGGCGATGGACACCATCTCCGCCTCCAGGCTCTGGCAGAAGATGCGGGCGCCGCGGTCGCCGGCGATGCCCGCCAGGGCGCGGCCGCGCAAGGCGCCGTAGACGTGGATGCTGCCGTCGGCCAGCAGCTCCGCCCCCGGCGACACCGAGCCGACGACGACCAGGTCGCCGCCCTGGGCGTAGACCTGCCGGCCCGATCGGATCGGCTCCGTCACGATCATGGTCGCCTTCTGGTAGGGCAGCTCCGGCGCCGGCTCGGCGGCCTGGGGGGCGGCCGCGGCGGCCTCCGCCCTGGGCTGCTCGGGCCGGGCGGCGCGGGCCGGCGGCACCACCGCGTAGCCGGCGGCCAGCACGGCATCCTGCAGCTCGCGCGTGCCGCCCTGCAGCCCCACCAGCACCAGCCCGACGCGGGCCAGCAACTCGGCGAAGCCGGCGAAGTCGAAGCCGGTGCCCGGCGGCAGGTCGTCCAGGTCCAGCACCACGGGCGCGTTGCGGAAGAAGTTCGGCGCCTGGGCGATCTTGTTCTGCAGCAGCGGGAAGAAGTTGGGGTCGTGCTGGTCGCTGATCTTCAGGACCATCATCGTGAAGCTGCTTCCACGGAGCTGGAAGGGCGCTTCGCGATACGCCATCTGGCTGCTGCTCTGCACGGCGTGACCCCAAGCCTCACGAGTGAACGATCCCAGGCGGCGCACGCATCCTGCGGCCGGCCTACCCAGGTCAGGCGTATCAAGCCCAGAACCGGGCCGGCGTCAAGGGATTCGTCGCCAACATTTTGCGACGAAAGGGTAGGGGTACACAACATTTATTGGATGGCTTCCCACCCCTTCCGGGGTGCCGGAGCCCGTTTCCGCCCCCTTCCGATGCCGCCCGCCGTCACTACGGCTGCCGGAATGTGCATGAATATGCCGGATAATGCGTGAAACAGCTTGAGGAAGCCCGAACGCGCGGCTATGGTCCCCGCCGTCATTGCCGGGAGCCCCACCGATGTCATCGCCGCCCAGCCTGGAAGCCCTGCCGGAGGAGCGCCGCCGGCGCATCCTGGACGCCCTGAAGTCCCAGGGCCGGCTGGTCGCGCGGGAGGTGGCGCGCGCGCTCGGCGTGTCGGAGGACACGGTGCGCCGCGACCTGCGCGACCTCGCCGACGCGGGGCTGCTGCAGCGGGTCCACGGCGGCGCCCTGCCGCTGGTGCCCGCCGCCCCCTTCGCCCAGCGGCGGGAGGAGGGGCGGGGGGCGAAGTCGGCGCTGGCCCGGGCGCTGCTGCCGCTGCTGCGCGGCCGGCGGCTGGTCCTGCTGGACGGCGGCAGCACCAACCTGGAACTGGCCCGCCTGCTCCCGCCCGACCTCGTCCTCACCGTCGCCACCAACAGCCCCGCCATCGCCGCGGTCCTGGCCGACCACCCCTCGGCCGGGCTGGTCGTCATCGGCGGGCGCGTCGACCGGCGGCTGGGCGTGGCGCTGGGGGCGGAAGCGGTGGAGGCGGTGTCGCGGCTGGCCCCGGACCTGTGCGTGCTGGGCGCCTGCGGGCTGTCGGCGGAGGCGGGCGTGACGGCGGAGGACGCGGAGGAGGCGGCGCTGAAGCGCGCCATGGCCGCCGCCGCGGCCGAGGTCGCCTGCGCCGCTTCCTCCGCCAAGCTGGGCGCCGTCTCGCCGTACCGGGTCTGCCCGGCGGCCCGGCTGTCCCATGTGGCGGTCGAGGCCGACGCGCCGGAGGAGGAGACGGCCGCCCTGGCCGCGTCAGGGGTCCGGCTGCACGTCGCCGCGGGAGGCAGGTGATGGGGACGCAACGCCGCCGCATCCTGGCGCTGGCCCTGCCGGCCAGCCTGGAGATGGGCTTCCAGATGCTGCTGGGCGTGGTCGACCTGGTCATGATCGGCCATCTCGGCGACGCCGCGGTCGGCGGGGTCGGGCTGGTCAACACCATGGTGGGGCTGTCGCTGCTGGCGCTGGGCACGGTCGGGGCCGGCGGCGCCGTGCTGGTGGCCCAGTGGTTCGGCGCCGGCGACCACCCCCGCGTCGCCCGTTACGTCGGCCAGATGATGGGGGTCGGGCTCGCCGCCGGGATCGCGGTCGGCGCCCTGTTCGGCGCCGGCGGGGCGGAGCTGCTGGCGCTGCTGGGGGCCGACGCGGCGACCGCGCGCGCCGGCGGCACCTATCTCTCCATCGTCGGCGCCGCCTTCCCCCTGGCCCTGCTGTCGGTCCTGGCGGGGGAGTGCCTGCGCGCCATGGGCGACGCCCGCACGCCGCTGCGCGCCGGCGTCGGCGCGCTGGCCGCCAACACGGTGCTGAACGCGCTGCTGATCTTCGGGCCGGGGCCCTTCCCGGCCTGGGGGGTGGAGGGGGCGGCGCTGGCGACGGTGCTGGCCCGCGCGGCGGGGGCGCTCTACCTGCTGCACCGACTGGCGCGCGGGCGGGCGGACGTGCGCCCCGGCGCCGCCGACCTGCGCCCCGACCGGGCCCGGCTGCGCGAGCTGGCCGCCGTCGCCTGGCCGGTCACGGTGGGGGAGACGCTGTGGGTCGGCGGCACCTTCGCCTACACCGTCCTGTACACCCGCCTGGGGCCCGCGGAGCTGGTGGCGAGCCAGGTCATGGGCAGCCTGGAGCTGGTCTTCATCATGACCGCCTTCGGCCTGGGCACCGCCGCGGTGGCGCTGGTCGGCCAGGAGCTGGGCGCCGGCCGGGTGGCGGCGGCGCGGCGCGCGGGGGCGGAGATCCTGCGCCTGGGCCTGTGGCTGTCGGCGGCCTGCGCGGTGCTGCTGGCGGCCGTGCCGGCGGCGCTGCCCTGGCTCTACCCGAAGCTCGACCCGGCCGCCGCCGCGCTGGCCCGCGACGGGCTGCTGGTCGCCGCCGCCTTCCTGCCGGTGCGCATCGTCAACATGATCTTCGGCAACGGCATCCTGCGCGGCGGCGGCGACGCGGCCTACGTGATGCGGGTGGACGGCATCGTCATGTACGCGGTGGGCGTGCCGGTGGCGCTGCTGGGCGTGGCCCTCGGCTACGGTTTCCTGGGCGTGCTGGCCGGCCGGCTGGCGGAGGAGGCGGCGCGGCTGGCGCTGCTGCTGCTGCGCTGGCGCGGGGATGCCTGGGCGCGGGTGCTGACGGCGCCGGCGGGATAGCCGGCCTCAGCCGCCCGATTCGACGGCCCGGCGGCGGCGCTCGTACTCCTCAGGGGTCATCAGGCCGCGGTCCAGCATCGCCTTCAGCGCGGCGAGCGAGCGGCGCCGGTCCGCGTCCCCGGCCAGCCCCTCCGAGCCGCTTTCCGAGTCGGCGGTAGCGGCGGCCGCGGCGGGGCGGGGGCCGGTCGGTCGGCGGGTCATGCGTGCCTCCAGGGATAGTCCTGCCGGATCAGGGTAACGCCTGGGAGCCGCCGGTGGAACGGACGCGTCGCCTGAGTCCCGAACGCAACATCTGGTGTGAATCTTTTGTGTAGGACGCAACGCCCGGTGACTTCGCGGTGTTGCTGGATTAGCGTGACGATGTGGCTTCTCCAGCGACGGACCAGGGTATTGCGCCAACGGCCGACCCAGCATCCAGCAGGAAACTCCGCCGACGGCGGAGGGGACCGCATCGCCAGAATCCGCCCGGCACGGGATGATCACGCTGAACCGCACGCCTCCTCCGAGGGTGCGGTTTTTTCGTGCCCGGATCTCACCAACACGGTTGAGGAGACAAAGATGGCCAAGCGCCAGGTTAAAGCGCCCTCCGGTGCGATGCGCTCCGAGTCCAAGGTCCAGCCGCTGTTCCCCAACGCGGGCTGGGACCCCCTGGCGGAGGAGCGCCGGGACCAGAGCTACGTCCGCACGGTCAAGCCGCAGAGCGCCAACCAGAAGCTGCTCATGGAGGCCATCGACAGCCACAACCTGACCCTGGCGCTGGGCCCCGCCGGCACCGGCAAGACCTACCTCGCCATCTCCAAGGCCGTGGAGGCGCTGGAGGCCGGGCGCGTCGACCGCATCATCCTGTCCCGCCCCGCCATCGAGGCGGGGGAGAGCATCGGCTTCCTCCCCGGCGACATGGGGGAGAAGATGGCCCCCTTCCTGCGCCCGCTCTACGATGCGCTGAACGACCGCATGGGCGGCAAGCGCCTGCGGACCCTCATGGCCGACGGCACCATCGAGATCGCACCGGTCGGCTTCATGCGCGGCCGCACGCTGAACAACGCCTTCGTGGTGATCGACGAGGCGCAGAACTGCACCTACGGCCAGATCAAGATGCTGCTGACCCGCCTGGGCTGGCACTCCACCATGGTGCTGACCGGCGACCCCGACCAGTCCGACCTGCTGAACGGGATGTCGGGCCTGGCCGACATCGCCAACCGGCTGGAGGTGGTGCAGGGCATCGCCGTCTGCCGCCTGACCGAGAAGGACATCGTCCGCCACCCGCTGGTCGCCAGCATGCTGACGGTGCTGTGAGGTGACGCCGTAGGCCGCATGGGGCGCCGCAGTACGCCTGCGGCTCCATGCGGCCTGCGGAGTTCGCCGGGGGCGGCAGCGAGGGGCGAGGTGCGGCCTTCGACAGGCTCAGGCTGAGGGACCTCTTGCTGCTCCCCATGGAGGTTGCTGCTGGGTCCTGCGCCTAGCCTGGCATCCCCCCAGCCCCTCATGCTGAGTTCGGTCAGAAGCACGCACAGCCTCCCAGCCTCACCTGTCGGTCGCATGGAGCGAGAGCGCAATGCGACGCCGCCATCCCGTCGCCGGGCAGCGGGGGCGTTCTGCGGCCTTCCGACCAAGCCCAGGTTGAGGGAAGGTCTTGCTGCTCCCGGACACCACCCCCGGCGCCGGGCCTGACGATGCGGGCCCCCACACCCTTGGATCAGCCCCCCAGGCTCAGGCCGCCGGCCCCAGCCCGTCGGACGCGGCCTTGAGGATCTCCGCGCTGCGCCTCAGGCCGGCGCGTTCGGCCGGGTCCAGCGGCGGCAGCAGCGTGTCGCGCACGCCGCTGGCACCGACCAGCCGGGGCAGGGAGAGGGCGACGGGGCCGACGCCCTCCACCGATTCCGTGACGATGGAGCAGGTGGCGAGCGCCCGCTCGTCGTCCTGGATCATCTGGGCCAGCCGCGCCAGGCCGGCGCCGATGCCGAACCAGGTGGCGCCCTTGCCGCGGATGATGGCGGCGGCGGCGCGGCGCACGCCCTCGTCGATGCGGGTGCGGGCGGCCTCGTCCAAGGGGCGGCCGAGCTGTTCCGCGAGATCGGCGACGGGCAGGCCGCCGGCGGTGGCGGCCGACCAGTGCAGCACCTCCGAATCGCCGTGCTCGCCCAGCACCTGGGCGTGGACCGATTTCGGGCTCACCCCCAGGTGGGCGGCCAGCAGGGCGCGGAAGCGCGCGGTGTCGAGGATGGTGCCGGAGCCGACGACGCGGCCGGCCGGCACGCCCGACCGGGCGGCGATGCCGGCGGCGATCTGGGTCATGACGTCGACGGGATTGGTCGCCACCAGCAGGACCGCCTCCGGCGCCGCCGCCAGGACGGGCGGGATGATGTCGGCGAAGACGGCGGCGTTGCGGGCCAGCAGGTCCAGCCGGCTCTCCCCCGGCTTCTGGTTCACGCCGGCAGCCAGCACGACGATGCCGGCGCCCGCCAGGTCGCCGTAGGCGCCGGCCCGCACCTGCGCCGGGTAGGCGAAGGGTGTCGCGTGCAGGATGTCGCGCGCCTGCGCGTCGGCCAGCTCCGCGTTGCGGTCGACCAGCACCAGCTCCGAGCCGACGCCGCGCATCACCATGGCATAGGCGGCCGTGCCGCCCACCGCCCCGCACCCCACCACGCCGATCCTCATCGCCCGTCCCCTCTATCCCCCATGCTCCGTGCGGGCAGTTAACAGTTGCGCGCCGGGCGAATCCTTGATGTGGATCAGTCCGGCCGCGTCGCGCGTTCGCCCTGCGACCCTCCGGCCCCTTCCGCCCCGCCCCGGAAGGGCCTACCTGTTCGTTCCGAAGCAAAAGGGCCAGACCGTAGGGGGAATCCTCATGCCCAAGGGCCGCCTGTTCCGCATCGCCGTCGCCTGCGTGCTGGGCCTCGCCTTCGCCGCCGCCATCGCCTGGTGGTCGGTGGAGCAGGAGAAGCGCGCCGCCTCCCCCATGGCCTCCATGGTGCCGGCGGTCGACATCGGCGGCTCTTTCAGCATGGTGGACCACACCGGCAAGCCGGTGACCGAGGCCGACTATGCCGGCAAGTACAAGCTGATGTTCTTCGGCTACACCTTCTGCCCGGACATCTGCCCGACCGAGCTGCAGGTGGTGGCGCAGGCGCTGGACCAGCTGGGCGGCGACGCAGCGCAGGTCCAGGCGCTGTTCGTCACCATCGACCCGGAGCGCGACACGCCGGCCCAGATGGCGGAGTATGTCGGCCTGTTCCACCCGGCCATCACCGGGCTCACCGGCACGCCGGAGCAGGTGGCCGCGATGGCCAAGTCCTGGCGCGTCTATGCCGCCAAGGCGCCGGGCGGCGATCCAGACGCCTACATCATGGACCACTCCACCTACACCTACCTGATGGCGCCGGACGGCACGCTCGTCACCGTCTTCGCCCGCGGCACCGGGCCGGAGGAGATGGTCCGCGCCGTCCGCCAGGCCATGAAGGCCGGCGCCGGCAGCTGACGGGCGCCACCGGTACGCAGCCGAAACGACCAAGGAACCGACCCATGCGACGCCTCCTCACCGCCGCGGCGCTCTGCCTGTGCGCCGCCGCCGCTCCCGCCTCCGCCGCCGACGGCACGGTCACGGTGGAGCGCGCCTGGGCGCGGCCGACCACGACGGCGGCCAAGGCCGGCGCCGCCTTCGTCACCCTGTCCAACCCCGGCACGGCCGACCGCCGGCTGGTGGGGGCGGAGAGCCCGGTGTCGGAGCGGGCGGAGCTGCACACCCACGTCATGGACGGCGGCGTCGCCCGCATGCGCCCGGTGGAGTCCATCGCCCTGCCGGCCGGCGGCACGGTCCGCCTCGCCCCCGGCGGCGACCACATCATGCTGATGGGGCTGAAGCGGCCCCTGCGCGTGGGCGAGCGCTTCGCCGTCACGCTGCGCCTCGACGGCGGGCAGGCGGTGGAGGCGGAGGTGGAGGTGCTGGCGCCGGGCACGGAACCCCGGGCGGACGGTGGTGCCGGGCACCATGCCGGCCACCATGACGGGCATGGCGGCCACTGAAGCGGCACCCCGGCTTCCGCAGCGCAGCATGGCGCGGCGCGTATGGCTTGCATAAGTCATTGAAATCAAAGGCTTGAGCCGGAGCTTTTGCGACTTGACAGGGGTAGGGCCGCCCCGTATGGTGCCGCCGCTTTCGCGTGGCGACAGAAATCGGGCGCAGGAAAGGCTCCTTTCGTGACGGAAGACCGGCCACCTCCCTCGCTCGATGAGATCGAAGCCAGACTGCGTGAGGCGAACCGGGGCGTTCCCCTGGCCCGCAACGACCGTGATCCCGCCGGTGGCGGCGATCCGGACGGCGGCC
The DNA here is from genome assembly GCA_035627915.1 of Azospirillaceae bacterium. Lineage (GTDB taxonomy): Bacteria > Pseudomonadota > Alphaproteobacteria > Azospirillales > Azospirillaceae > DASPKT01. The sequence continues at coordinate 15,572 of DASPKT010000264.1, read as the reverse complement.
AGCGGGGTGCGCTCGGCTTCGCGTTCCGCGTCGGCGTCGACCTGGTCGCCGCGCTGGCGGTCGGCGTCGGCGGCGGCATGCTGCTCGACCGCTGGCTCGGCACCGCGCCCTGGGGACTGATCGTCATGTTCTTCCTGGGCGCCGGGGCCGGTGTCGTGAATGTCTACCGGACCGTCAACGGGCTGGGCTACGCGGTCGGATACGTCCAGCCGGAAGCCCGGGAAGACGGCAAGTCGAAGGCGCCGCCGTCCGGCGACGAACGCAGGTAAGGGCCAAGGGGCGAGGATATCGTGGCATCTGATCCGCTGCACCAGTTCCAGATCAACCCCGTGGTTGAACTGCCCAAGATCGGCGGCCTGGACATCTCGCTGACCAACTCGGCCGCCTTCATGATCGCCGCCACCGTGCTGGCGACCGGGCTGCTGGTGATGGGCATGCGCGGCCGGGCCCTGGTCCCGGGCCGCCTGCAGTCCGTCGCGGAGCTGCTGTACGAGTTCATCGCGGGCATGGTGAGGGAGAACGCCGGCGCCGAGGCGCGCAAGTACTTCCCCTTCGTGTTCTCGATCTTCACCTTCATCCTGTTCGGCAACCTGCTGGGCATGATCCCGGGTGCCTTCACCTTCACCAGCCACATCATCGTGACCTTCGCGCTGGCCGCGGTCGTGTTCCTGTTCGTCACGATCCTGGCCCTGGTGAAGCACGGGCTGCACTTCTTCAGCTTCTTCTTCCCGGCCGGCGCGCCCATCGCGCTCGCCCCGCTGATCATCCCGATCGAGATCATCTCGTATCTCTCGCGGCCGGTCAGCCTGTCGATCCGACTGTTCGCCAACATGATGGCCGGCCACACCATGCTGAAGGTGTTCGCGGGCTTCACGGTGAGCATGGGCGCGGCCATGGGCGCCGCCGGCTACGCCTTCGGTTTCGTCCCCGTGCTGCTGAACGTGGCGCTCGTCGGGTTCGAGATCCTGGTCGCCTTCATGCAGGCCTACGTCTTCACGATCCTGACCTGCATCTACATCCGCGACGCGATCGAGCTGCACTGAGCGGATCGGGTCTTTCCTTCACACCACCGTCCCATCGAAGAGGATTTTCAAAATGGACGCAGAAGCTGCGAAGTTCATCGGCGCCGGTCTCGCCATGTTCGCCCTGGCGGGTGTCGGCATCGGCATCGGCAACATCTTCTCGAACCTGATCGCCTCGATCGGCCGCAACCCGGCCGCCCGCGGCCAGGTCTTCGGCATCGGCATCCTGGGCTTCGCCCTGACCGAGGCCGTGGCGCTGTTCGCGCTGCTGATCGCCTTCCTGATCCTGTTCGCCTAAGCCTTCCCAGGCTCGATGGAACGGTCGCGGCGCGGGGGTTCCTCCCCGCGCCGCGGTGACTTGGGTGCGGAAAGCCCAGGCGGTCCCCCGGTGGGGCCGCCGGGGCGCCGCGCCCGACCGATTTCAGGGCGCAGCCCCGCCGGGGCCGTCCCGAAGCAAGGTGATCCCATGGTGAACCCCAAGCTCTGGCTCGGCCGGCTGTTCGCCGTCGCCCTGGCCGTGGCGGCCGTCTCGGCCCTGCCGGCGACGGCGCAGGACGCGAGCACCGGCAGCACGCCCGCCACGGAGTCGGGCACGGCCCACGACGTGGCCGAGGGCGTCGCCCACGAGACCGCGGAGCATGTCGAGGGCGGCCTGCCGCAGCTCAACACCGCGACCTACCCGACCCAGCTGTTCTGGCTGGCCGTGACCTTCGGCACCCTGCTGGTGCTGATGTCCAAGGTGGCCCTGCCGCGCGTCGGCGAGGTCCTCGAGGCGCGCCAGGAGAAGATCGCCAGCGACCTCGACAAGGCCGCCTCGTTCAAGGCCGAGGCCGACGGCGTCATCGCCGCCTACGAGAAGGCCCTGGCCGACGCCCGCGGCAACGCGCAGAAGGTGATGGCCGAGGCCTCGGCCGCCTCCGACGCCGCCGCGGCCAAGCGCCAGGCGGAGCTGGCGGTCGAGCTGGCCAGCCGCTCCAAGGAGGCCGAGGGCCGCATCGCCGCCGCCAAGCAGACCGCGCTGGAGAACGTCCGCGCCGTCGCCACCGAGACCGCCCAGGCGGCGGTCGCCCGGCTGGCCGGCGTCGACGTCGATGCCGGCACCGCCGGCGCAGCGGTCGAAACCGCCCTGAAGGAGCGTGCGTGATGTTCCAGAACCCGACTTTCTGGGTCCTCGTCGCCTTCGTCCTGTTCCTGGCGCTGGTCTACTTCAAGGGCGGCTTCCGCGCGCTGGGCAAGGCGCTGGACGACCGCGCCGAGAAGATCCGCCAGGAGATCGAGACGGCGCAGAAGCTGCGCGAGGACGCCCAGGCGGCCCTCGCCCAGTTCCAGCGCAAGCAGCGCGACGCGCTGAAGGAGGCGGAGAACATCATCGCCGCCGCCCGCGAGGAGGCCGAGCGCATCCGCCGCCAGGCCGCCGCCGACCTCGAGGTCTCCCTGAAGCGCCGCGAGGCCCAGGCGATCGAGAAGATCGCCCAGGCCGAGGCGCAGGCCCTCCAGCAGGTGCGCGACCTCGCCGTCGACATCGCCGTCGCCGCGACGGAGAAGCTGCTGGTGCAGACCGTCGACGAGGCCCGCAACGACCAGCTGGTCGCCCAGGCCATCGGCGAGCTGCAGTCCAAGCTGCACTGATCCGGGCCGCAGGGTCCGGAACATGAAGGGCGGCACCCCGGGGTGCCGCCCTTTTCGTTTTGCACGCCCTCTCCCCCCGAGGGAGAGGGAAGGGGCCCGCGGCGACGCCGTGGGAAGGGTGAGGGGGCGTGGCCGTGAGGCAGCGGCGATGGCGTGCGGCCTTCGACAGGCTCAGGCTGAGGATCGTTGAGATGCTCCCGGCGGAGGTTGCCGCGCCTGGACTACACCGGGCCTGGCATCCCCCGCTCCTCATGCTGAGCTCGGTCAGAAGCACGCACAGCCTCTCAGCCGCACCCGAGCTCACCCCCCCCCGGCGTCGCTGGACCCCTCACCCTCCCACCGCCTTGCGGCGGCGGGTCCCTCCCTCTCCCTCAAGGGGAGAGGGGATCTCGGGAGAGGGGAATGGGGCCGGGGCCCTCCTTACCCCACCGGCCGCTTCAGCTGCGCCCGCAGGCCCAGGAAGGCCGGCAGCGGGTGGGTGACGACGTAGGTGGGGACGGGGCCCAGGTAGTCGCGCATGCGGCCCTTCTCCACGAACCGCTTGCGGAAGCGGGAGTGGGCGAAGAAGGGCAGCATGCGGGGGACGATGCCGCCGGCGATGTAGACGCCGCCCTGGGCGCCCAGGCTGAGGGCCAGGTTGCCGGCCACCGTGCCCAGCATGGCGCAGAACATCTCCAGCGCCTCCTCCGCGTGCGGGTTGCAGCGCGACAGGCCGGCGTCGGAGATCTGCGCGGCCGTGAGGCGGCCGGGGTCGCGGCCGTCGATGACGCACAGCGTCTCGTACAGGTTCACGAGGCCGGGGCCGGACAGCAGCCGCTCCGCCGAGACGTGGTCGTGGCGCTTGCGCAGCTGCGCCAGCACGGCGCTCTCGCGGTCGGTGATGGGGGCCATGGTGACGTGGCCGCCCTCGGTCGCCAGCGCGGTCCAGCCGCCCGGCCCGGGAACCAGCGCCGAGACGCCGAGCCCGCTGCCGGGGCCCAGCACGGCGACGGGGGCGCCCGGCTTGGGCGTGCCCTCGCCGATCTGCCGGCGGTCGTCCTCGCCCAGCTCGGGGATGGAGAGCGCCACGGCGGTGAAGTCGTTCAGCACCTCCAGCCGCTCCAGCCCCAGCGCGTCGCGCACCCCGCTGACCGAGAACTCCCAGGGGAGATTGGTCATGCGGACGATGTCGCCGGTGATGGGCGAGGCCAGCGCGAAGGCGCCCATGCGCGGGCGCACCGCGGGGCGCTCCTGATCCAGGTAGGCTTCCGCCGCGGCGGCCAGCGAGGGGAACTCCGCGCAGGGCAGGATGCGCGTCCCGGCGACCCCGTCCGGCCCCACCAGGGCGAAACGGGCGTTGGTGCCGCCGATGTCGGCGACCAGGGCCGGCGCGGTCATGCGTGGACGCGCACCGTGGCCAGCGCCTCGACGCAGGCCTGACGCCAGTGGGTGATGTCGTTCTCGTGCAGTCTCTTCATCATGGCCCCGAAGCGCTCCTGCCGTTCTTCCAGCGGCATCGTCAGGCCGCGCTGCATGCTCTCCGCCACGGCCCGGACGTCATAGGGATTGACTATCAGGGCGGCGTCAAGCTCCTTCGCGGCCCCGGCGAAGCGGGACAGCACCAGCACGCCCGGGTCCTCCGGGTTCTGGCAGGCGACGTACTCCTTGGCGACCAGGTTCATGCCGTCGCGCAGCGGCGTGACCAGGCCGATGCGGGCATGGCGGTAGAAGCCGGCCAGCGTGCGCCGGGTGAAGCTCTTGTTGAGGTAGCGGATGGGGACCCAGTCGAACTCGGCGAAGCGGCCGTTGATGTGGCCGGCCAGCGTCTCCAGCTCCTTGCGGATGGCGATGTACTCCGCCACGTCGGCGCGGCTGGGCGGGGCCACCTGCATGAAGCTGACCTGGCCGCGGTTGGCGGGATAGCGGTCCAGCAGGCACTGGAACGCCTCGAACCGCTGCGGCAGGCCCTTGGAATAGTCCAGCCGGTCCACCCCGATGATCAGCGCGCGGCCCACCAGGCTCTCGCGCAGGCGCTGCGTCTGCGCGCTGTCAGACGCCTGCGTCGCCAGGGAGGCCAGCTGCGCCGTCTCGATGCTGATGGGAAACGCGCGAGCTATCACCGTGCGCCCGTACGCCTCGATGCGGCAGCCGCCGTCGGGCCCCATGTCGGTCACGGTGCCGCCCGCCTCGAAGCGGACGTAGTTGGCGAAGCAGCGCAGGTCCACCTCGGTCTGGAACCCCACCACGTCGTAGGCGCAGAGCGAGCGCACCAGCTGCTCGTGGCTGGGCAGGGCCACCAGGATCTCCGGCGCCGGGAAGGGGGTGTGCAGGAAGAAGGCCATGCGCTGCTGCATGCCGATGGTGCGCAGCTGGTCGGCGAAGGGGATCAGGTGGTAGTCGTGCACCCACACCATGTCGTCGGGCTCCAGCAGGGCCGCCAGCCGCGTGGCGAACAGGCTGTTGACCCGCTGGTAGCCGGCATAGGTCCGGCCGGAGAAGCTGGCGAGGTCGAGGCGGTAGTGGAACAGCGGCCAGAGCGTGGAGTTGGCGAAGCCGTTGTAATACTCGTCGTAGTCGCGCTGGATCAGCCCCATCGTGGCGTAGGTGATGCGCCCGGACTCCACGATCCGGGGCCGGTCGGGCTGCTGGTCGACGATCTGCCCGCTCCAGCCGAACCAGATGCCGCCGGCCTTCCTCAGCGCCTCCAGGATCGCCACCGCCAGGCCGCCCGCCTGGGTCTTGCTGTCGTCCGCGGGCGCCACCCGGTTGGATACCACGACAAGCCTGCTCACCGCCGTCTCTCCCCGTCTCGGCCGCCCCGGACGGGCGGCTTCTCCATGAACGCCTGGGACCGGCTTTCAGGTCGCGGTAACGGAATTACCGAACCCGCGCCGGCCCGTTCTGCTGCGCCGCACCCAGGAAATCGAGGTGCCCCGGCTCCCCGGTTTGCCGGTCATGCCGGCCGGTAGGCGCGGAAATCCTTGAAACACCAGCATGCGTTTTAGGCTTGCGCACCCCACCCATCGGGAGCATATTGTGCAGTGCGACATGGGCGCATCACTGATCCGGTCATGTCGTAACGCACTTCTTGGGCGTTTCCTCCCTGAACTCGGGCCGTGCCGCTGGGCACGGCCCTTTTTTCTTGGGGGCCGGCAGGGAAAGGTAGCGCCGCGGACCGCGGCGTCCACTGCCCCTTATGGCGAAGAGGCTTGTCCCGATGCCACGCGGCCCGGGCCGCCGTCCCCTCTTCCAGGGGCGAGGGTCGGAGCGGGTGGCCAAGGGCCCGCGGTGCGGTTCTCGGAGCTGGAGGACGGGCGCCTCGTATTGTCGCAAGCCCCTGAAGCTGATCCCGTCACCCCGGCGAAAGCCGGGGTCCAGGGGCCTTGGGCGCTACGGCGGGCGGCCCTGGATTCCGGCTTTCGCCGGAATGACGGACAGAGGCCGGCGGGGAGGATGCTGTGCTTGGAGCCCATTCCGGAAGCGTCTTTTACGCCGTCGGCCGGCCCTCCGGGCCACCCTCCCCCATGGGGGAGGGGAAATTCAGCGCTCCTGCGGGGAAGTTTCCTCGCCCTCTCCGAGCGGTCGGCGCATCATCAGCCACTCCAGCCAGCGGCCGTGCTTGAAGCCCATGCCGGACATGCGGCCGACTTCCGTGAAGCCGGCCCGGGCGTGCAGCCCGACCGAGCCTGCGTTGGCGGCGTCGCCGATGACGGCGACCATCTGCCGGTATCCCAGCTCCGTGCAGCGCCGGATCAGCGCGTCCAGCAGCAGCCGGCCGACGCCGCGGCCCTGCGCGCCGTCGGCGACGTAGACGCTGTCCTCCACCGTCCAGCCATAGGCGGGGCGGGTGCGGAAGGGGCTGGCGTAGGCGTAGCCCAGCACCGTGCCGTCATCGTCCGCCGCCACCAGCCAGGGCAGGCCGCGGCCCCGCACCTCGGCCACCCGCCGCCCGATCTCCGCCGCATCGGGCGGAACCGTCTCGTAGCTGGAGGCGCCGTGCAGCACGGCATGGCCGTAGATGGCGGTGATGGCGGGCAGGTCGGCCTCGTCCGCCGGGCGGATCAGCAGGGTGGGGGCGTCCATGGGCGGGTCCGGGCAGTCTCTGGGAGGGGATGGGAGCGGGGGCTCAGGCGGCCAGCGCGCGGGCCGGGATGCCGCCAAGGGCGGCCACCAGCGCCGCCATGTGGCGGGACAGCGTCTCCATGTAGGGCCGCGGGGTCAGCGCCGCCTCGTCCATGTAGAGCTCGCGGTTGATCTCGATCTGGAGCGCGTGCACGCCGGTGCCGGGCCGCCCGTAGTGGCGGGTGGTGAAGCCGCCGGCGTAGGGCGTGTTGCGGGTGACGTGGTAGCCCTGGGCCCGCAGCGCCCGCTCCGCCGCCTCTGTCACGGCGGCGGCGCAGGCGCTGCCGTAGCAGTCGCCCAGCACCATGTCGAGCCGTCCGCCGGGCCCCAGCAGGCGCCGCGCCTGCGGCCCCTCCAGGTGCGCCCCGGCCGAGGGCATGGAATGGCAGTCCAGCAGCAGGCAGGCGCCGAAGCGCGCCCGCGCCTCCGCCACCAGCCGGGCCAGGGCGGCGTGGTAGGGCTGGTAGCAGCGCTCCACCCGGTCCAGCGCCTCCTGGAAGGGCAGGCGGGTCCGGTAGATCTCCGCCCCGCCGGCGACCACGCGCGGGATGGTGCCGAGCCCGGCCTGGACGCGCGGGCTGCTGGTGTTGACGTAGTCCGGCACCGGCTCCGCGAACATGTCGGGGTCCAGCTCGAACGGTTCGCGGTTGGGATCGACGTAGGCGCGGGGAAAGCGCGCGGCGATCAGCGGCGCGCCAAGGCCGGCGGCGGCCGCGAAGATCTCGTCGATGAAACAGTCCTCCGACAGGCGCAATGCGCGCCCGTCCAGCCGCGACTGCGCCACGAAGGCGGCGGGGTAGTCGCGGCCGCTGTGGGGGGAGGCCAGCACCAGCGGCAGGGTCCACGCCGCCGGCATCCGGACCTCGAAGGCCGGGGCGATGCCGGGAAGGGAGCCTTGGGCGGGGGCGGCGCTGTCCATCAGCCACATCTAACCCGCACGCCCCCGCCCTGTCACCCGCGCCGGGCGGATAGTCAGGAGGATAGTCCGAAGGTCCGGCGCGCCTCCGCCGCATGGCCGGCCGCCAACCCCGCGCCGCCGCGCGATTTTCCGCGGCCGCCGCAAATGCGAAATTCAGCTATTGCCAGCCCCACCCGATGGTGCTAAAAGCCCGCTCCACGCCGGGCACCCCGCAAACCCGGCCGACAGGATGGGCGCGTAGCTCAGCGGGAGAGCACTACGTTGACATCGTAGGGGTCACAGGTTCAATCCCTGTCGCGCCCACCATCCTTCCTCCGATCCAAAGCTTCAGATCCCCGATCCGCGACGACCTTCACGGTCGCGTGGATGCGAGCACGGCCGGCGTTTCGGCTGGAGCGGCAGTCGGTGTGCCGCCGGAGAACCGCCCCGCCTTCCAGGCCAGCCAAAGGGCCGCCAGGCCGACGCCGGTGCAGACGATCAGGGCCGGCAGCGAGGCCTCGGGGCCGAAGGCGCCGCCGGTCAGCCAGGCGGGCATGCCGGGGTTCGCGGTGCTGCGGGCGATCGACGTGCCCAGGTCGCCGCCCGAGACGGCGGCGCCGAACAGGTAGCCCTGCGCGAAGTTCCACGCGATATGCGCGCCGATCGGGACCCACAGCCGGCCGGTCAGGGCATAGAGGGCGCCCAGCATGAGCCCCGCCTCCAGCGCGATGCAGAGCGCGGCGAACAGCGTGGAGTCAGGGTTGGGCAGGTGGCCGGCGCCGAACAGCGCGGCCGAGAGGATGAAGGCCGGCGCCGGGCCGAACGCCCGCCACGTCAGCCGCAGCACGATGCCGCGGATCAGCAACTCCTCGATCACGCCCGCTTCGATCGCGAGCCCGGCCGGGCGCCAGGCCGGCGCCGCTCCGACGACGGTGACCTCGTAGAGCCCGGACGCGACCATGACCGCCATCACGGCCGTGAACATCGCCAGCCCCAATCCCAGGCCCGCAAGGAGTTGGAGGGCGGCCGGTGCCAAGGCGACCTCGCGGGGCGCGCGGGCCTCCCCCAGCCGCACCAGCAGCGCGTATGCGCCCAGCGCGGCGGCCGCCGCCAGGCAGCGGGTCAGGAACTCCAGGCGGACATCGTCCTTCGGCAGAAGGTCGCGGATCGCCTCCATCGCCGGGCCGAACGCCAGGGGGACGAGGAAGAAGAGCGCGGCCATCCAGGCGACGGCACGCAGCCAGCGCAGACGCCCCTCGCGAAGGACCCGTCCCTCGCCGAGTTCGACCGGTACGCCCCAGCGTGATTGACTTGTCATGAGCTCCGGGCCCCGCGTCGTTTTTCCGTCGGTGACCGGCACGACATGGTCGATGCCGGTCCGCGGCTTGGCACGGTATCAGCAAGCGTCATGCCAGCGGCGGGATTCCTGGACGGAAGCGCAGCATGCCGGCCGAACCGGCGTGCCCGGCGCTACGAGGTGGTGTGGAACGCCAATTCCCGGCGAGGATCGTGCCGCCGTCCCGGGCAATCCGGCGCGTGGGCGTCAAACCCTTCGCTTCCCTGCCCGCACCCCGCTATTGTGGGGCATCGATCCCGGCCGACGGTGCCTTGCCCATGCGCGCGCTTATCCTGGTCCTCGCCTCCGCCTTCGCCCTGTCGGGCTGTGCCGTGGTGGGGGCGGCGACGACCGTGGTGGGGACGGCGGTGGACGTGACCTCCACCGTCGTGAAGACCACCGCCGACGTGGTCACCGCGCCGGTGCGCTGACCGGCGCGGCGCTTCTTTCCCCTCTTCAGCCCTTCTTGGCGAAGAAGGCGGCGAAGGCGGCCTTCGCCTCGGGCGAGACCAGCATCTCGGCGAACAGGCGGCCCTCGCGGCTCATCACCTCGCGGGTGTGGCCGCGGTCGCCGCGCAGCAGCGCCTTGGTGTGGCGCATCGCCGTGCGCGGCTTGGCGGCCAGCGCCGCGGCCACCTTGGCGGCGTGGGCGTCCAGCTGCTCCGCCGGCACGACCGCGTTGATGAGGCCGGTCCGGGCCGCCTCCTCCGCCGACATGGGCGCCCCCAGCATCAGCATCTCCGCCGCCCTGGGGTGGCCCAGCAGGCGCGGCACCAGCAGGCTGCTGGCCGCCTCCGGCACCAGGCCCAGGTCGACGAAGGGCATGGAGAAGCGGGCGGTGGGGGCGGCGTAGATCAGGTCGCAGTGCAGCAGCATGGTCGTGCCGATGCCGACCGCGTTGCCCTCCACCGCGGCCACCACCGGCTTGCCGAAGCCCAGGATCGCGTGCAGGAAGCGGAACACCGCGTTGTCCTCGGTCAGCGGCGGGTTGTTCATGAAGTCGCCGAGGTCGTTGCCGCCGGTGAAGTGGCCGCCGCGGCCGGAGATCAGCACCGCGCCGATGGCGGCGTCCTCGTCGGCGGACAGCAGCGCGTCGGCCATCGTCTGGTACATGGCGGCGGTCAGCGCGTTGCGCTTGTCCGGCCGGTTCATGGCGATGCTGCGGACGCCGCCGGCGTCGCTCACCAGCACGTCGGTGGTCTCGGTCATGGTCGCTTCCTTCGCTTCTTCCTTATGGGGTCTCCCCGGGACAAGGATGCTGCCGGACGGCGGTGCGGCGGGCAAGGGGCCTTCCTGCGGGGGGGCCGGACGGGCTACACTCCGCCGCATGCTGCTGACCGCCCCCGACTCCGTCCTCGCCCTGGTGGATTTCCAGGGCAGGCTCATGCCCGCCATCGACCATGGCAGCTGGGTGCAGTCCCGCGCCCTGCTGCTGGCCCGGGCCGCCCGCCTGCTCTCCGTGCCCGTGCTGGCGACGGAGCAGAACCCCGCCGGCCTCGGCCACACCGCCGCCGACCTGGCGGCGCAGGTGGACCGGACGGTGGAGAAGAGCTGCTTCGATTCCTGCCGCGCGCCGGACTTCCTCTCCGTCCTGCCGGAGGGGCGGCGCACGATCGTGCTGGCCGGGGTGGAGGCGCATGTCTGCGTGCTGCAGACGGCCTTCGGGCTGAAGGCCGCCGGCTACCGCGCCGTGATTGCCGCCGACGCCGTCGGCTCCCGCCGCGCCGCCGACAAGGAGGCCGGGCTGGCCCGCATGCGCGCCGCCGGGATCGAGGTCGTCACCGCCGAGATGGCGGTGTTCGAGTGGCTGGAGGACTGCGCCCACCCGCATTTCCGCGAGGCGCTGAAGCTGATCCGGTGAGGGGCGCCTCCCGCTTCGGATCGGCATCGGCGACGGCCTTCGCCGCCTTGGGGTCCGGGTGACCGCGGCGCCGGCCGGTCCGCCGGCCTTGAGCGCCGCCATCAGCGCGGCCCCCGGCCGGGCCCGCCGGGCCTTCTCCGCGCGGGGCACCCCGGACGGAATATCGGTGCGGAACGGGTTGGGGGCGGGGCTGTTGGAGCCTCACCCCCAACACCCGGGAGACCCGTCCATGCTGACCCGACTGACCGTCGACCAGGTCCGCCACATCGCCGACCTCGCCCGCCGCGCCGCCGACGCCCACACCCGCCTGGTCGGGGGGCGCAACCGCATCGACCTGGGCGAGCAGCCGCAGGAGCGGGGCAGCCGCAACCCCAGCGACATCGACACCCTCAACGTGCTGGAGGATGCCGGCAGCCCGGAGATCGAGACCCTCAAGCGCGCCATCGGCGGCCTGCCCGAGGACATGCGGCATGAGCTGAAGGCGCTGATGCTGGTCGGGCGCGGCGACTACGCCGCCGCCGAATGGGACGCCGCCATGGATTACGCGGGCCGCACGCCGGCCACCGCGGACGTCGATTTCCTCGCGGAGCGGCTGACCCTCAGCGACTATCTCAACAAGGGGCTCTACCAACTGAAGTGCCTGTGATTCCAGGCGCTCCGGCCGTAAAGATTCCTCGCTCCCACACCTTTGGGGGCTTGCGTGAACGCCGTCGAACCCCCATCTTAGAACTATTCCAAGAAGAGATGGCAACCCGATGAGCCGCGCCCCGGCGATAGGGCCGGGCAAGGCGGCTGTTCACGTCAAGGAGATGGGTATGGCAACCACGTTTTCGAACGGGGTCGATTTCCTTCGCGACTACACGGTGCGGGCCAACCAGTACCCGATGCTGACGCTCGAGCGCGAGCAGCAGCTGGCGCGCCGCTGGGCCGAGACGCAGGACCCCAAGGCGGCGGACGAGCTGGTCCGCAGCCATATGCGCCTCGCCGTCAAGATCGCCTCGCGCTACGCCCGCTCCGGCCTGCCGGTGGGCGACCTGGTGTCGGAGGCCAACATCGGCCTGGTCAAGGCGGTGCAGCGCTTCGATCCGGCGCGCGGCTTCCGCCTGGCCACCTACGCCCTGTGGTGGATCCGCGCGGAGGTGCAGTCCTACGTGCTGCACAACTGGTCCATGCTGAAGGGCGGCAACACGGCGGCGCTGAAGCGGCTGTTCTTCAACCTGCGCCAGACCCAGCGCCGGCTGGGCATCCAGGACCGGGTGATGACCGACGAGGAGGCCCGCACCATCGCGGTGGAGCTGTCCGCCTCCTACGAGGAGGTCCGGGAGATGGAGCACCGCTTCGCCACCCCGGTCACGTCGCTGAACGTGCCGGTGGGAGAGGATTCGGACGGCGAGATCATGGACCTGCTGGCCGACGACCGGGAATCCGTCGAGGCCCGCCTGGCGGAGAGCAGCGAGTTCGCCCAGCGCAAGGCGCTGATGATGGACGCGCTGAAGGTGCTGGGCGACCGCGAGCGGCACATCTTCGTGTCGCGCAACCTCGCCGAGGAACCGGTCACGCTGGAGACGCTGGCGCAGCAGTACGGCGTCAGCAAGGAGCGCATCCGGCAGATCGAGAGCGGCGCCTACAACAAGGTGGCCAAGCGCGTGCGCAGCGCCGCCGAGGTCAGCGCCGCCCCGATCCTGCCCATGGCCTCCAAGCGCGCCAAGTCCCCCGAGGTGCGCCGCGCCCACTAAGGACCCCGCGGCTCCGCCCGGTTCCGGGTGGGGTCGCGGGGATGGCTGTGAGAGGGCGGGTGCGTGGGCGGTGCGGGCGGTGCGCGCCCGGCGGTGGGGGTCGGCGGAAAGGCGCCGCCGTAGCCTCCCACTCACCACCGTCATGCCCGCGGAGGCGGGCATCCAGGCATTCAGCTCGCTATGGCGCGGGGAGAAGGGCGCCTACGCTACCGTTAGCGCCCTTGTCCCGACCGGTCAGCAGGCTGAATACCTGGACCCCCGCCTCCGCGGGGGTGACGACCGAGTGGTTTGCCAGTAGAAGCCCCACGGCCGTAGGTCGCATGGAGCCGTAGGCGCAATGCGACATTCCCCGCTGGGCGGCACGCCGCATTGCGCCAGCGCTCCAGGCGACCTGCGGTCCGGCGACTGTCCAGCGGCCCCGGGCCGCCCTCACCCCCGGACGCGGGTGATCTCGATGCCGACGGAGCCGGCGTCGGGGAAGGCGTCCAGCTTTTCCAGCCGGACCGTGGCGGACAGAACGCGGGCGTCCTCCAGCAGGCGGGCGGCGATGCGCTCGGCCAGGGTCTCCACCAGGTTCACGTGCCCCTCGGCCACCAGGGCCCGCACGGTGTTGATGGCGTCCTCGTAGGAGACGACGTCGGCGATGTCGTCGCGCCGGGCGCCCACGCGGTCCAGAACCTCGAGATCCAGCCCGACGCGCAGCCGCTGCGGTGCCGTCTTCTCGTGCGCGTAGATGCCGACGACCGCCGGCAGCACGAGGTCGCGGACGAAGACCCGCGCCGTCGGCGGCCGGGCCCGGTCGGGGGAGGCGGGGCGCGGGGCGGCGACCACCTGGGCGAAGAGCGTGTTCATGGCCGCCAGCATGTATCACCGCCGCGGCCCCGGTTCCAGGGGCCGCGGGGCGGGGTCTGGAATGGTCTCAGTGCATCTCGGCGATGACGCGCTGGCGCAGCGCGTCGATGGGCGCCAGCTCGCCGCGGTCGTCGAAGTGCCAGAAGGTCCATCCGTTGCAGGCCGGCAGCCCCTGCATCGCCGCACCTACCTTATGTATGGAGCCGGCGTGCTGGCCCAGGTGGTTGGTGCCGACCAGCATGCCGTCCGCCCGCACCCGGGCGGCGTGGCGGCGGCGGTGGTCGAACAGCATGGTGCCGGGACGCAGCAGCCCGCGCTCCACGATCCAGCCGAAGGGCACGCGCGGCTGCTGGCGCTTGGACGGCGGCTCCAGCAGCTCGGCCTGCGGCGCCTCCTCCACCGCGGCGATGCGGGCCTGGGCCAGCTGGGCGTAGGCGTGCTCGCGCTCGCAGCCGATCCAGTTGCGGCGCAGGCGCTTGGCGACCGCCCCGGTGGTGCCGGTGCCGAAGAACGGGTCCAGCACCGTGTCGCCGACCTTGGTGGAGGACAGCAGCACCCGGTACAGCAGCGCCTCCGGCTTCTGGGTCGGGTGCGCCTTGTTGCCGGACTGGTCGCGCAGCCGCTCCGAGCCCGTGCAGAGCGGGAACAGCCAGTCGCTGCGCATCTGCAGCTCGTCGTTCAGGTTCTTCATCGCCTCGTAGGCGAAGTGGTACTTGGCGTCGCGGCTGCGGGCGGCCCAGATCAGCGTCTCGTGCGCGTTGGTGAAGCGCTTGCCCCGGAAGTTCGGCATCGGGTTGGTCTTGCGCCAGACGATGTCGTTCAGGATCCAGTAGCCCAGGTCCTGCAGGATGGCGCCCACCCGGAAGATGTTGTGGTAGCTGCCGATCACCCACAGCGTGCCGTCGTCCTTCAGCGCGTGGCGGGCGGCGGCCAGCCAGTCGCGGGTGAAGCGGTCGTAGCTGGCGAAGTCCTGGAACCGGTCCCAGTCCTCGTCCACCCCGTCCACCCGGGTGTGGTTGGGCCGCAGCAGGTCGCCGCCGAGCTGGAGGTTGTAGGGCGGGTCGGCGAAGACCATGTCGACCGATCCGGCCGGCAGGTCCTGCATCAGCTGCACGCAGTCGCCGACCAGGATCCGGTTCGGCTGGAGGGGGGAATCCTTGGTCTTCGCCATGGGTCGGGGCCGCGCTGAAGGGGGTAAGCTTCCCCGACAATGAGTCACCCCCGAGTCGCCGTCAACGGCAATCTTCCGCCAAGAGTCTGCGGAGTCAGAGGCTTAGCGCTAGTTGTTCCGATACAGGTGCAAATGTACGGCGATGTTCGGGGGTGACCCCCAATAGCTTGATCGCGGCCTTGTGTTCGGCGGTGCCGTAGCCGGCGTTGCGCTCCCACCCGTAGCCGGGGTGGCGGGCCGCCAGGTCGGCCATGATGCGGTCGCGCGTGACCTTCGCCACGATGGAGGCGGCGGCAATGGACAGGCACAGCGCGTCGCCGTCGACCAGGGTGCGGATGTCCGGGCAGGGCAGGGGCGGGCGCTGGTTGCCGTCGACGATGGCGACCGCCGGACGGCAGGGCAGGGCGGCCACCGCCCGCTCCATGGCGAGGAAGGTGGCGCGCAGGATGTTCAGCCGGTCGATCTCCTCCACCGAGGCGATGCCGACGCCGACCCGCGCCTTCTCCAGGATGGTGCCGAACAGCGCGTCGCGGGCCGCGGCCTTCAGCGCCTTGCTGTCGTCGATGCCGGCGCACCAGGGCGGGCGCCGCCTCACGCAGGGCAGCACGACGGCGGCGGCCACCACCGGCCCGGCCAGCGGGCCGCGCCCGGCCTCGTCCACCCCGCACACCAGGCGGTCGGGGGCGTGGCCGGCTTCGGTCTCGTGGCGCAGGTCGGGCATGGGGGAGGCATAGGGCGGGCCGGGCCGCCATTGCAAGGGGCAAGCGCGCGACCGGGTTTGAGATGGATCAAGGGCCGGCACCCGTCCCTGGGGCAGAGTGCGGCGATGCCGGGGCGGGACGCGCCCCACCACAGGCCGGACCCGCCATGACCACCGCCATGACCAACCCCGCCGACGCGCTGCCGCCCGGGATCGTCGCGAAGTACCGGGACCTGAAGGTGCCGCGCTACACCAGCTACCCGACG
>DASPKT010000263.1:0-2714 GCA_035627915.1 Azospirillaceae bacterium | reverse complement strand
CTTCGAGGATCTCAGCCGCGGGGACAGCGTCCTCTACGTGGAGGAGATGGGCGACACCGGCCCGACCGCCTCCAAGGTCTGGAAGGACGCCGGCCACCGCATGCAGGACTAGAGCCCTGGGAGGCAGCGACATGACCGACGGACCGCGCAAGGCCGGGAGCGAGGGCCTGCACAAGCCACCCGCACCCGACGCCCCCGACCCCCGGCACGCCGAGCGGGCCCGCCAGGGCGGCGGCGACCCGGAGCGGCGCCACCAGGGCGACCTCGATCCCGCCCAGTCGGACGAGGAGCCGCGCTTCAGCCGTCCCGTCGCGGACGGCGGGCCGGCCTCCTCCCCGGCGGGCCAAACCGGCACGGAGGCCGGCTCCTCGGCCACCGGCAAACAGGAGGAATCGTCATGAACCGCGAAGGTGGAGACAGGGGGCCCTCGGAAAGCCCGTTCCGGGGGGACGCCAACCGCGTCGGCGTCTATCCGTCCCGGGACGGGGGCCCGGCCCGCGAGGGCGGGGCGCCGGCGGACGGCGCCGGCCAGGGGCACTATTCGACGGGCGGCGCGCCGGACGCCATGGGCGGGCCGGACGTCTTCCCCGGCGGCACCAGCCCGGCCGCGGCCGGCGCCGACGGTGCCGTGAGCCCCGGTGCCGTGAGCCCCGGTGCGATCAGCCCGGGCGCCGCCGCCCAGCAGGCGCGCGACGCGCACGACCGCGGCGGCTTCGGCGACAAGATCCCGGGCGCCGACCCCGCCACCTCGCCGCTCGGCACCGACAGCGAGGCGGCCGGCACCCACATCCCCGAGGGGGCGGCGGAGCCGCGCACCATGTCGCCGCCGCTGTCCGACATGATCCCCAGCGGCCATGCCAAGGGCAACGCTCCGTCCACGGCGAAGGGCGTCACCTGGGCGGTGGCGGCGGCCGTGGTCCTGGCGGTGGTGGCGCTGGCGGTGTACCTGCTGTCCGGCGACCCGGGCCCGGCGGCGGGCTGAGCCCGGCCCGGACCCGCTTGCGGACCGATGGTGCGGAAACGGCCCGGCGGGATGTCCCGCCGGGCCGTCTCGCATGAGGGGCCGGAGGCTTCCTCAGTAGGTGCGGGCCATGCCGCCCCCGGGCGCCGTGCGGTGCACGAAGCCGAAGTAGCCGGCGGCGACCGCCAGCAGGGCGTGCAGCCAGATGTCGTTGCCGTGCAGCGGCACCAGGCCGAACATGGTGTCGAGGCCGGGGATGAAGCCGGCCACCGCCAGCACCGCGTAGGCGATGGCGACGGTGCGCAGGTAGCCGCGCGAGGCGGCGTCGCTGCGCTTGGCGGCGATGCCCCAGACGCCGAACAGGATGTGCACGAGGTTGTGCAGCACGTTGACCGGGAACAGCCCCAGCAGCAGCCCGTGGCTATGCTCCACCATCAGGTCGTGGCCGGGCGGGGGATCGGACACCAGCGCCGGCACGAAGCCCAGGAGGCCCACGGCCAGGAACACGATGCCCATGATGAGCGTGAAGGTGCGCATGAACCTACCTCTCGATCCGATGGGTTCTGCGCACAGAACCCCTGACGCGGGCCGGTCGTTCCAGCGGCGTCACGACTTTCGCGAGGGGGAGCTGTTGTAGCCGGCGTCGTGCCGCCCGCCGTCGCGGCTGGAATCGACGGCGCGGTCGGGCTGCACCTGCCCTTCCTTGTTGCCGGTCTTGCCGTCCTCCAGGTGGCCGCTGCGCGCCGCCTTGCCGGGCCCGCCCGCGCGGTGCCGCTCCTCGTCCGTGTCGACGCCCTTGTCCTGCTTCGGCATGTGTCGCTCCCTGGTTAGGAGGCCGGGAGGCCCGGCCGGGGACTCCCCAACAGGACCGCCGGGCCCGCGTTCCAGGGTGCCGTCAGCCCAGGACCAGGTCGTCCCGGTGGATCAACTCGTCGCGGCCGCGGAAGCCCAGCACCGCCTCGATCTCGGCGCTGCGGCGGCCCTTGATGAGGTCGGCGTCGTCGGCAGCGTAGGCGGTCAGGCCGCGCGCCACCTCGCGCCCCTCGGGGTCGCGGACCAGCACCAGGTCGCCGCGCTCGAACGTGCCCTCCACCGCCGTCACGCCGGCCGGCAGCAGGCTGCCGCCGCGCGCCAGCGCCGCCACCGCGCCCGCGTCCACGCTGATGGCGCCGGCCGGCTTCACCGCCCCGGCGATCCAGCGCTTGCGCGCCGTCAGCGGCTCGGCCGCCGGCAGGAACCAGGTGCAGGGCGCCCCGCCCTCCTCCGCCGGCCGGTCCAGCGCCATGATCGGGTTCAGCCGCTTGCCCGACGCGATGGCCATGCGGCAGCCGGCGGCGACAGCGATGCGGGCCGCCTTCAGCTTGGTCACCATGCCGCCGGAGCTGTAGCCGGGCGGCGGCTCCCCCGCCATCGCCTCGATCTCGGGCGTCAGCTCGGCCACCACGGGGATGTGGCGGGCGCCGGGGTCCTTGCGCGGGTCGGCGGTGTAGAGCCCGTCGATGTCCGAGAGCAGGACCAGCGTGTCGGCGCTGGTCATCTGGGCGACGCGCGCGGCCAGGCGGTCGTTGTCGCCGAAGCGGATCTCGGCGGTGGCGACCGTGTCGTTCTCGTTGATGACCGGGACGCAGCCGAGTTCCAGCAGGGTGCCGAGGGTGGCGCGGGCGTTGAGGTAGCGGCGGCGGTCCTCGCTGTCTTCGAGCGTCAGGAGCAGTTGCGCGGCGGACAGCCCCCGGGCGGAGAGCGCCGCGTCCCA
>DASPKT010000262.1:0-5957 GCA_035627915.1 Azospirillaceae bacterium | reverse complement strand
TGGGCGTGGTCATCCGGGGCGAGACGACCCACTACGACTATGTCTGCGGCGAGAGCGCCCGCGGCCTGAACGACCTGGCGCTGCGCCACACGCTGGCCATCGGCTACGGCATCCAGACCGTGGAGAACCGCGAGCAGGCCTGGGCGCGGGCGTCCGTCGCGCAGAAGAACAAGGGCGGGGGCGCGGCGCGCGCCTGCCTTGACATGATCGAGCTGAAGCGCCAGTTCCGCCTCTATTCCCGCTGATCCCCCTCCGCACTTCCCTCCTGCTCCCCAGAGTCCCATGGCCCCCCGCAAGAAGCCCGTCCGCCAGCCGGAACAGCCGCCGCCGCCGCCCAAGCAGACCGGTTCCGCCAAGGCGCGCCGCAGCGCCGCCCGGCTGGGCGCCGTCCAGGCGCTGTACCAGATCGACCTGACGGGGGCGGCGCCCGAGCCCATCATCACGGAGTACGTGACCTGGCGCCTGGGCCAGGAGCTGGACGGCGACCGCTACGTGACGCCGGACGGGGAGCTGTTCGCCCAGATCGTGCGCGGCGTCGCCTCGCGCGGGGCGGACGTGGACCAGCTGCTGGGCGGGGCGCTGGACAAGCAGTGGCCGCTGGAGCGGCTGGAGACGCTGCTGCGCGCCATCCTGCGCGCCGGCGCCTTCGAGCTGCTGTCCGGCACCGGCACGGCGGCCCGCATCGTCATCAACGACTACATCGACGTGGCGCACGCCTTCTTCGCGGGGCGCGAGCCCGGCATGGTGAACGGCGTGCTGGACCGGGTCGCCCGCAGCGTGCGGCCGGAGGAGATGGCGGAGCGCCATGCCCCGAAGGGGGAGTGAGCCCCCGGAGGCCGCCCCCGCCGCCCCCGCGGGCGGGGAGTTCGGCCGCATCGCGCGCCTGTTCCGCCCCCTGGCCGCCGGCTTCCCCGGCGCGCTCGGCCTGAAGGACGACGCGGCGCTGGTCGACGTGCCGGCCGGCTTCCAGCTGGTCGTCACCACCGACGCCATGGTGGAGGGCGTCCATTTCCTCGGCACCGACGACCCGGCCCAGGTCGCGGCGAAGCTGCTGCGGGTCAACCTCTCCGACCTCGCCGCCAAGGGCGCCGACCCCTACGCCTACAGCCTCGTGACCGGCCTGCCCCGCGGGCTGCCGGAGGAGTGGCTGGAGGGGTTCGCGGCCGGCCTCGCCGCCGACCAGGCCGCCTACGGCATCCACCTCATCGGCGGCGACAGCGTCTCCACGCCCGGCCCGGCCGTCCTGACGGTGAGCGCGCTGGGGCTGGTGCCGGAGGGGCGCATGGTCAGGCGCGGCGGCGCGCGGGACGGCGACCTCGTGATGGTCACCAGCACCATTGGCGACGCGGCGCTGGGCCTCCGCCTGGCGCTCGGGCGGCCGCTGGACGCGACGGCGGAGGAGGGGGCCTTCCTGCTGCGCCGCCTGCGCCGGCCGGAGCCGCGCACGGCCCTGGCCGCGGCGCTGCGCGAGCATGCCACGGCGGCGGCCGACGTCTCCGACGGGCTGCTGGCCGACCTCGGCCATATCGCCGCCGCCAGCGGGCTGCGGGCGGAGGTGCGGGCGGACGCCGTACCGCTTTCCCCGGCGGGGCGGCGGCTCTCGGAAGGCGATGCGGGTCTTCTGCCCACCATGCTGACCGGCGGCGACGACTACGAGGTGGTGTTCACCCTGCCGCCCGCCCGCCGCGACGCGCTGCTGGCGGCAGCGACCGCCGCCGGCGTGCCCGTGGCGGAGATCGGCGTCATGCGGGCGGGCGGCGGCGTCGTCCTGCTGGATGGGCAGGGACGGGACGTGACACCGGCGGCCCTGGGGTGGCAGCATTTCCCCTGACCGGGGCCGAACCCCGGCATGAGGGGGGAAGGGGCATGCGCATCGCCATCGTCGGGGCCACCGGCATGATCGGCAACCACGCGGCCCGCGCCGCGGTGGCGCGCGGGCACGAGGTGGTGGTGGTGCACCGCGCCTCCTCCCGCCTGTCGGTGCTGGGCGACCTGCCGTTCCGCTCCGCCGTGGCCGACCTGGACGACCGGGTCTCGCTGACCCGGGCGCTGGAGGGGGCCGACGCCGTCATCAACTGCGCCGGCTACTATCCCGGCACGCCCCGGCCCTGGCGGGAGGAGGTGGCGACGGCCACCCGGCAGATGGAGAACTTCTACGCATCCTGCGGGCCGGGCCTGTCGCGCATCGTCTATGTCGGCGGCGCCATCGCGCTGCGCCGCGCGCCCGACGGGCGGCCGGCGGACGAGGGGATGAGCTACCCGGGCCGCCCCGGCGACACCAACCCCTACCTCCAGGTCAAGTGGGCCATGGACGACCAGGCGCTGCGCAAGGCCGCGGAGGGGCTGCCGGTCGTCGTCGGCATTCCCGCCATGACCTTCGGCGAGCACGACCACGGCCCCACCACGGGCCAGCTGCTGGTCAGGATCGCCGATCGCAGCCTGCCGGCCTACGTCCGCGGGCGCCGCAACGTCGTCTATGCCGGCGACGCCGGCCGCGGGCTGGTGCTGGCCGCCGAGTCGGGACGGGTGGGGGAGCGCTACCTCTTCACCGGCACGGACGCCACCATGGACGAGATCGCCGCGACGGCGGCCGAGCTCGCCGGGGTCCCCGTGCCGCGGGCGATGCCGCTGGCGGCGGCCCGGCTCGCCTCGCGCCTGCAGGAGCTGAAATGGCGGATGGGCGGGCCGCCGCCGGTGGTCAGCGCCACCGCCATCGCCGTCATGGCGTCAGGCCAGTTCCTCGACGGGTCCAAGGCGCGGCGCGAGCTGGGCTACGCCCCGACTCTGGGCCTGCGCGAGACGCTGTCGCGGGCGCTCGACTGGTTCCGCGCCGAGGGCTATCTGCGCCGCGCCGCCTGATCCCTGTGATTCGGCCCCCGGAAGGAGTATCCTTCAGGGACAGGCGCCGTCTGCGCCGCGAGGCTCGACCGCCATGAAAAAGATCATCTTCTTCGTCCTGGCCCTGATGGTGCTGATCGGCGTGGGCGTCGGCGGCTACTTCTTCTTCGCGCCGAAGCCGGGCGAGGGGGAGCATGCGGAGGAGCAGGAGAAGAAGCCGTCCGGCCCGCCGCAGTTCGTCCAGATCGACCCGCTGATCCTGCCCGTCATCGGCAACAAGCGGGTCGAGCAGAACGTGATGCTCATCATCGCGGTGGAGGTCCCGGACGAGGAGGCCAAGGACATCGTCCGCGCGGTCACCCCGCGCCTGCGCGACGCCTACATCCGCGCGCTCTACGGCAGCATCGGCCGCGACCAGGTCATCGAGGGGCAGATCATCAACGTCTCCAGCCTGGAGGACAAGCTGCGCGAGGCCACCGAGAAGGTGCTGGGCAAGGAGCTCTACCGCGACGTGCTGATCCAGGCGGTGAGTCAGCGCCCGGCGTTCTGAGGCGCTGGGGCCGCCCGTTCCGGCGGTGGCCCAGTGCCTTGCGGTGCGGGTGCGGTTGTGAGGGGGTGCGTGCTTCGGCACGCTCAGCATGAGGATCGTGGGGTGCCAGGCCTGCTGTGGTCCGGGAGCAGCGATACACTCCTCAGCCTGAGCCTGTCGAAGGCCGCACCACGCCCCCGCTGCCCACGCCCATCCTGAAGTCAGCCCACCCCCCCGAGTCGCGACGCCCACCCCCCGCAAACCCACCCGTCAGCGGGTCGGAAAACCCCTCCGCGGTGCCTCCGGAGGGGTGGTCGGGGCCGGAAAAACGTGTGCCGGTGCAGCCAATTGCCACGGTCCTGCAACCATGTCATCGTTTCCCGCCTCTCACGGCGCCGGAGGGGCAAGTCTGCCAACTAACGAAAAGGCGCCGCCAACGGGGTAAAGGAAACGACATGTCTGTGGTGCTGAGTTTCGTGATGGCATGTGGTGCCATCGCCATTCTCTACGGATTGCTGACATCCCGGTCGGTGCTCGCGGAGAGCCCCGGAAATGCCCGCATGCAGGAGATCGCGGCCGCCATCCAGGAGGGCGCGCGGGCCTACCTGAACCGGCAGTACGCCACCATCGGGATGGTCGGTGCCGTCATCGCCATCGCCGTCGGCGTCCTGCTCGGCTGGCACGTGGCGCTGGGCTTCGTCATCGGCGCGGTGCTGTCCGGGGCCGCCGGCTACATCGGCATGAACATCTCGGTGCGCGCCAACGTCCGCACCGCCGAGGGCGCCCGCAAGGGCCTCGCCCACGGCCTCTCCATCGCGTTCCGCGCCGGTGCGGTCACCGGCATGCTGGTGGCGGGCCTGGCCCTGCTGGGCGTGGCCGGCTACTACTGGGCGCTGACGGGCATGGGCGTCGAGGGCCGCGGCCTGATCGACGCGCTGGTGGCGCTGGGCTTCGGCGCCTCGCTGATCTCCATCTTCGCGCGCCTGGGCGGCGGCATCTTCACCAAGGGTGCCGACGTGGGCGCCGACCTGGTGGGCAAGGTCGAGGCCGGCATCCCCGAGGACGACCCGCGCAACCCCGCCGTGATCGCCGACAACGTGGGCGACAATGTCGGCGACTGCGCCGGCATGGCCGCCGACCTGTTCGAGACCTACGCCGTCACCACGGTCGCCACCATGGTGCTGGCCTCCATCTTCTTCTCCGCCGGCGGGGCGGAGACGCTGAACGCGCTGATGACCTACCCGCTGGCCATCGGCGGCGTCTGCATCATCACGTCCATCATCGGCACCTTCTTCGTGAAGCTGGGGTCGAACAACAACATCATGGGGGCCCTCTACAAGGGCCTGATCGTCACCGGCGTCCTGTCGCTGGCCGGCATCTACGGCGTGTCGGAGTGGGTGCTGCCGAACGGCATCGCGACCGAGTTCTCGGTCGCCGGCAAGGCCTTCACCGGCATGGACCTGTTCATCTGCGCCGTCGTCGGCCTGGTGGTGACGGCGCTGATCGTCTGGATCACCGAGTACTACACCGGCACCGACTACCGCCCGGTGAAGTCGGTGGCGCAGAGCTCCACCACCGGCCACGGCACCAACGTCATCCAGGGCCTCGCCGTGTCCATGGAGTCGACCGCCCTGCCGGCGATCGTCATCTGCGGCGCCATCCTGGCGACCTACCTGCTGGCCGGTCTGTTCGGCATCGCCATCGCGGTCACCAGCATGCTGGCGCTGGCCGGCATGATCGTGGCGCTGGACGCCTACGGCCCGGTCACCGACAACGGCGGCGGCATCGCCGAGATGGCGGACCTGCCGAAGGAGGTCCGCGTGACCACCGACGCGCTGGACGCGGTCGGCAACACCACCAAGGCGGTCACCAAGGGCTATGCCATCGGCTCCGCCGGCCTCGGCGCGCTGGTGCTGTTCGCCGCCTACAACGAGGACCTGAAGTACTTCATGTCGAAGCCGGCGGAGTACCCGTACTTCGCGGACCTGCAGGGCACGCTGAACTTCGGCCTCGACAACCCCTACGTGGTCATCGGCCTGATCCTGGGCGGCCTGCTGCCCTACCTGTTCGGCGCCATGGGCATGACCGCCGTCGGCCGCGCCGCCGGCTCGGTCGTGGAGGAGGTGCGCCGCCAGTTCCGGGAGAACACCGGTATCATGGCGGGCACCAGCAAGCCCGACTACGGCCGCGCGGTCGACATGCTGACCCGCGCCGCCATCAAGGAGATGATCATCCCCTCGCTGCTGCCGGTGCTGGCGCCGATCGTGCTCTACTTCGTGATCCTGGCGATCGCGGGTAAGGGCGCGGCGTTCTCCGCCGTCGGCGCCATGCTGCTGGGCGTGATCGTCACCGGCCTGTTCGTCGCCATCTCGATGACCTCGGGCGGCGGCGCCTGGGACAACGCCAAGAAGTACATCGAGGAGGGCCACCACGGCGGCAAGGGGTCCGACGCCCACAAGGCGGCGGTGACCGGCGACACCGTCGGCGACCCGTACAAGGACACCGCCGGCCCGGCGGTGAACCCGATGATCAAGATCACCAACATCGTGGCGCTGCTGCTGCTGGCCATCCTGGCCCACTGAGCGGAGCC
>DASPKT010000261.1:0-17806 GCA_035627915.1 Azospirillaceae bacterium | reverse complement strand
TTCGGCCAGACCCAGGCCATCGCCTTCCAGGCCCAGAGCGCCAACCAGCAGCGGCGCGAGCAGGAGCGCCAGCAGCAGGAGCAGCAGAACCAGGAGAACCAGCAGGGTCCCGGCGACCAGCAGCAGCAGGAGCAGCAGCCGGGCGACCCGCCCGCCGGCGGTCCCGGTGCCGGCCCGGGCGGCGGACCCGGAGGCCAGCCCGGTGACGGCCCGCCGCCTCCCGGCGCGCCTCCTCCCGGTGCGCCGCCACCGGGCGGCGGGGTCGAAGGACCGCGCGGAACCTCGGCGCAGGCATCCGAACCGCCGCCGGGTCCCGGCCAACCGCCGCCCGGCGCGCCCCCGCCCGGGCCGACGGCCGGACCCCCTCCCGGGCCGGCAGGGTCCGCCCCGCCGCAGGTGACGGCGACCCCGGCCCCGGCCGCCGGCCCGCAGCAATCGACCTTCGGCGGCCAGCTGGGTCCGTCGCAGTCGCTGGGCGGCACCTCGACGGGCACCGAGCCGCGGCTCGCCGCCTCGCCGCCGCCCGCTCCGGCGCCGACCGGCCCCTCGGCGCAGGGACCCGGCGCGCCGGCCCCGTCGCCGTTCTCCTCCGCACCGGCCCCGGGCGCCGGCGGCGCGGCGCCCGCCCCTACCCCCGGGACGGTCGGCGCCGCTCCGGCACCGGGCAGCCAGCCGGGTCCCGCGCCGGCCCCGTCGCCGGCACCGGCGCCCGCCCCGTCGCCGACCCCGACCGTCACGCCCGGCATCGTCCTGGCGGGTGCCCAGGTCGGGGAGGGGGCAGGGGCCGCGGAGCTGGTCGTCACCCTGAGCCAGCCCACCACGGTCCGGGTCGAGGTCTCCTATTCCGCGGGCGGCGGCACCGCCAAGGCCGGCGCCGACTACGACCCGGTGTCCGGCACCCTGGTCTTCGAACCGGGCCAGGTCAGCCAGACCATCGCCCTGCCCGTCGCCGCCGACACGGTCGTCGAGGGGCCGGAGACGGTCGAGGTGACCCTGACCGGCGCGGTCGGCGCCCGGATCGACGGCGGCAAGGCCGTGGTGGGCATCGCCGACGACGACAGGGCCCTGGTCAAGGTGGAGCCCGGGCAGCTGAAGGCGGCCGAAGGCACCGCGTCGGCGGGAGAGGCGGTCGTCACCCTGCGGCTCGACCAGCCGGCCGAGGTGCCGGTCACCGTCGGCTACGCGACGGCCGACGGGACCGCCACGGCCGGCCAGGACTATGTGCAGACGAGCGGCACCGTCACCTTCGCGCCGGGCGAGACGGTCGCGACCGTTACCGTGGCGCTGCTGGCGGACGCGGTCACCGAACCGGACGAGGGCTTCGTCCTCCAGCTCACGCCGCCGCCCAACGGCGACCTCGCGGCGCCGCGCGTCGACGTCGTCATCGCCAACGACGACCTGCCGGCGGTCGCCGTCGCGGGCCCGGCCGGGCCGGTGGCGGAAGGCGACGCGCCCGGCACCGCCGTCACCTTCACGGTGCGCCTGTCCGCCGCCTCGGCACTGCCGGCCGAGGTCGCCTACCGCACGGCCGACGGCACGGCCCAGGCGGGCGCCGACTACCGCGCGGCGTCGGGCACCCTGACCTTCCTGCCGGGCGAGGTGGAGAAGACGGTCACCGTGGCCCTGCTGTCCGACCTGAAGGTGGAGGCGGACGAGGGATTCTCCCTGGTCGTCGAGGGCGGCAAGGGTGCCGCGCCGGGCACGGTCGAGGCGACGGCCGCGATCAAGGACGACGACCTCCCGACGATCACCGTCGCCGCGGAAGGGGCCGAACCGGCGGAGGGCACGGCGGCGCCGGGTAAGGCCGTGTTCGCCGTCAGCCTCAGCGAGGCGGCGGTACGGCCGGTCACCGTCTCCTACGCGACGGCGGACGGTACCGCCGGCGCCGGCGACTACCAGGCGGCATCCGGCACCGTGACCTTCCAGCCCGGGGAGACGGTGAAGCGGGTCGAGGTGGCCCTGGTCGCCGATGCCAAGGCGGAGATGCCGGAGACCTTCACGCTGGCCCTGTCCGACGCGTCCGGCGGCAAGCTGGACCCGGCGAAATCGGGGGCGACGGTGACCGTCAAGGACGACGACCTGCCGGTCGTGTCGGTCGCGGACGCGGGCAAGGCGCTGGAGGCGGGCAGCGTCAGCTTCACCGTGTCGCTGTCGCAGCCGGGTGCCGTCCCGGCGACGGTGCGCTTCGCCACGCAGGACGGCACCGCCCTGGCCGGGAGCGACTACCGCGCCGATTCGGGAACGCTGGTCTTCCAGCCCGGCGAGACCAGCAAGACGGTCACCATCGCCCTGACCGGCGACACGAAGGTGGAGCCGGAGGAGACCTTCACCCTGGTCCTGTCCGGGCCGGAGGGCGCCACGCTGGGCACCGCCGCCGGCACCGCCGCCATCACCGACGACGACCTGCCGGTGGCGACCCTGTCGCCGACCGCCGTGGAGGGCAAGGAGGGGACCGCGTCGGTCCGCTTCACCGTGGTCCTCGACCAGGCGCCGGTGCGGCCGGTCACGCTGACCTACGCGACCGCGGACGGCACCGCCAAGGCCGGGTCAGACTACCAGGCGGCGACCGGCACCGTGACCTTCCAGCCCGGCCAGACCAGCCGCACCATCGACGTGGCGCTGCTCGGCGACACCGTCCCGGAGGCGGATGAGGGCTTCACCCTGGTCCTGTCCGCCCCGCAGGGCGCCACGCTGGGCAAGGATGCGGCCGCGACGGTCGTCATCAAGGACGACGACCTCCCCACCCTCGCCATCACGCCGGCGGTGACGGTGAAGGAGGGCGAGGCGGGGGCGGCCGTGCTTACGGTGACGCTCGACAAGGCGTCCACCCTGCCCGTCACCGTCGACTACGCCGCGACCGCAGGCGACGCTGAGGCCGGGAAGGACTTCCTGGCGGCCTCCGGCACGGTGACCTTCCTGCCCGGCGAGACGAGCCGGACGGTGTCGGTGTCCCTGCTGGACGACAAGCAGATCGAACCCGACGAGGGCTTCACGGTCGTCCTCACCAACCCCGCCGGGGCAACGCTGACGGACAAGGCGACGGCGACGGTGAAGATCGTCGACAACGATCTGCCCTCGATCTCCGTCTCGCCGGCATCGCAGAGCGTGGGGGAGGGCGGCGCCGGCAGCAGCGACACGGTGGAGTTCACGGTCACCCTCGACCAGCCGGCCCTGAAGACGGTGACGGTCGCCTACGGCACCCAGGGCGACGGGGCGTCGGCGGGCGGGGATTTCGACGCCGCCTCCGGGACCCTCACCTTCCTGCCCGGGGAAACCTCGCGCACCGTGTCGGTCACCGTGCGCGGCGACACCCAGGTCGAACCGGACGAGACGTTCCGCCTGGTGCTTTCCAACGCGGTCGGCGCCCTGCTGGTGGCGGACAGCGCCGCGGCCACCATCCTGAACGACGACGTTCCGCCCACCCTCACCCTGTCGCCGGGGACCAAGGCGGTGGCGGAGGGCAACGCCGGCACCACGTCGATCCTGTTCACCGTCAGCCTGTCCGACGTCCTGACCACGCCGGTGACGGTGAACTACGCGACGGCGCCCGGGACGGCCATGTCCGGCATCGACTTCACCGCGGCCTCCGGCTCCCTGACCATCGCGGCCGGAACCACCTCGGCGACCTTCACGGTGGACGTGCTGGGCGACACCACGGGAGAACCGGGGGAAACCTTCACCGTCGCGCTGTCCGGCGCGTCCGGGGCCGACATCGACAGCGGGACGGCGACGGTCACCATCACCGACGACGACGGGCTCGTCGCCGGCAGCTCCGCCGCCGACACGCTGACCGGCACGGCGGGCAAGGACCAGATCGTCGGGCTCGGCGGCAACGACACGATCAGGGGCGGGGCCGGCGCCGACAACCTGCTGGGCGGCGCCGACGACGACCTGTTCCTGATAACCGAGGCCGACCTGCTCACCGATCCCGACACGATCGACGGCGGCGCCGGCTTCGACGTGGCGAAGGCGAACGGCAAGCTGAACCTGACGGTCGACGGCCCCCTCCTGACCCGCCTCGCCGATGTCGAGCTGCTGGAGCTGGACGACGTCGCCGGCAACACCGTCACCTTCACCGCGACCTCCGAGGCCGGCGCGCTCACCCATGCGGGCCTGCCGGAGACGGCGACCAACGGCGTCGTCATCGACGCCTCGGCGCGCAGCACCGTCGGCGTGGTGCTGAGCGCCGGGCTGGGCGTCGACAAGCTGATCGGCGGCGGCGGCAGCGACGTGTTCTCCATCCCCGAGATCGACCCGTCCGAGACCATCGACGGCGGCGTCGGGCCGGACGCGATCGAGCTGCTGGTGTCGGCGGGCGACTTCGTGGGCGACAACGTCTTCGGGGCGGTCACCGGGGTGGAGGCGCTGATCATCGAGGCGGACGAGGCCGGCGTCGTCGTGGAGCTGGGGCCCAGCTCGGCGACGGCCGGCATCCTCGTGGCCGACGCCTCGGTCATGACCGTCAACGGGATCGAGTTCAACGCCGTCAACCGCGGCGCGGCCGCTATCCAGATCGTCGGCGGCGACGGCGACGACACCATCACCGCCGCCCTGGGCGACGACATGCTGGACGCCGGGGACGGCGACGATACCGTCGCGGCGGGCGCCGGCATGGACACTCTGCTGGGCGGCGTCGGCAAGGACACGCTGGACGGCGAGAACGGCGACGACTTCTACCTGATCGAGCCCGGCGAAGAGGAATCCGGCGATATGATCGTCGAGGCCCCGGCCGGCGGTGCCAACGACCAGATCATCCTGTTCGAATCCGGCGCCGTGGACCTCACGGTGGTCAGCTTCTCCAACATCGAGAACATCGGCTTCTCCAACAAAACGGCGGGGTCGCAGCTTTCCATCACCAGCGCCCAGCTCGCCTCGGTCCAGTCTCTGGCGGGCTTCATGGGAGCGAACGACCGGCTCATCCTGACCGACGCGACGGGGAGCGATCCCGTCGACCTGGGCGCGCTTGGCGTGCCCAACGCCGGGCCGGACGTGCTGGAGATGCTGGTCCTCGGCGGGGCGGGCGCCAACAAGGCGACGCTGACCGTCAATGACGACCGGATCGAGATGGCGGCGTCCGACTTCGCGGCGGGGGACGACACCATCGTCGGGCTGGGCGGGACCGACAAGCTGTCGCTGACCGGAGACGCCGTGCTGGCCGACGCGGACTTCTCCGACGTCACCGGGATCGAGGAGCTGCTGCTGACCTACGCCGGGGCCAGCACGCAGTCCGTCATCCTGGGCTCGGCCGCCACGGCGGCGGGGATCGGGCTGGTCGACGCGACCCCGGCCACCGCCGCCGTGACGCTGGACGCCTCCACCGCCGCAACGCCCTTCACCCTGCAGACGGGAGGCGGAAGCGACGAGCTCAAGGGCGGCAGCATGCCGGACATGCTCGACGGCGGAACCGGCGCCGACACGCTGGCGGGCGGCGGCGACAAGGATACCATGACCGGCGGCGCGGGTGCCGACAGCTTCCTCTACGCCGTCCCCGGCGACGGCGAGGCGGTGGGCGGCGACGTCGTCGCTCCCGTCGGAGCGGGCGACACCATCTCCGACTTCGTCTCGGGCACCGACAAGGTATCCCTGTCGACCGGCGGCGGCTTCAACCCGGCCTACAGCTTCGCCACTATCGGCGTGTCCTACGACGGCACCAACTCCGGCGTCGGCACCGGGGCGGCGGTCGTGTTCGACAGCGACAGCAATCTGATCTACGACGCCGACGTGACCGCGCCCGGCTACACGGTGCTGGCGAACGTGGCGTCCGGGACGGTGGTGGCGGGCGACGTGCAGGTGGTGGCGTGACCGCGCCTGCCGCCTTCGCCTGGCTGCGGGAGGAACTGGCCCCCTTGCGCGGCCGGCTGGCGGAGCTGGCGCTGGTGTCGCTCTTCGCCAACCTGCTGGCGCTGGCGGTGCCGATCTTCGTGCTGCAGGTCTACGACCGCGTCATCGCCCATGCCGGCCTCACCACCCTGCAGGGGCTGGTGGCGGGCGTGCTGGCGAGCCTGGCCTTCGACCTGGTGTTGAAGGAGAGCCGCGCCGCGGTGCTGCGCCGGGTGGCGCTGACCGTCGACGTGGGCCTGTCGCGCCGGCTGTTCGGCAAGGTGCTGGCCCTGCCGCTGCGCATCCTGGAGGAGCGGCCGGGGGCGCACTGGCAGTCGCTGTTCCGCGACGTGGAGGCGGTGCGCAACGCGGTCGCCGGGCCGCCGGCGGTGCTGCTGACCGACCTGCCCTTCGCGCTGCTGTTCCTCGGCATGGTGTTCCTGCTGGCGCCGGTCGTCGGCTGGGTGCTGCTGGCGGCGCTGCCCGTCTTCGTGGCGCTGGGCCTGCTCTCGGGCCGGGCGCTGCGCGCGGCGGTGCGGCGGGAGACGGCGGCCGGGCAGGGCCGCGACGCGCTGCTGGCGGAGCTGGCCGCCGGGCGGGCGACCCTGAAGGCGCAGGATTTGGACGCCGCGGTGACGCCCCGGTGGGAGGAGCGGCAGGCCGCCGGCATCGCCGCCGCCCACGCCCGC
Source organism: Azospirillaceae bacterium (assembly GCA_035627915.1). Lineage (GTDB taxonomy): Bacteria > Pseudomonadota > Alphaproteobacteria > Azospirillales > Azospirillaceae > DASPKT01. Next base: position 11,297 of record DASPKT010000261.1, on the reverse strand, counting down.
GGCCGCACCGGCGACCGGTTCGGCGCCCTGGGCGGGGTGCTGGCGGCGCTCACGACCGTGGCGATGACGGCCGTCGGCGCCTGGGCCATCGTCGGGCACGAGCTGACGGTGGGCGCGCTGGTCGCCGCCAACATGCTGGCGACGCGGGTCATCACCCCCTTCAACCAGCTGGTCGGCGCCTGGCAGGTGCTGGTGCAGGCCGTGGCGGCGGCACGCCGGCTGGACGCGGCGCTGTCCCTCCCGGAGGAGCGGCGGGAAAGTGCGGTGGAGCGCGGCCGGCCGCAGGGCCGCCTGGCGCTGGAGCGCGCCGGCTTCGCCTACGCCGCCGGCGCCCGGCCGGTGCTGGAGGAGCTGTCGGTGGAGCTGCGCCCCGGCATCACCGCCGTGGTCGGGCGCAACGGCTGCGGCAAGTCCACCCTGCTGAAGCTGCTGCGCGGCCTCTACGCCCCCACGTCCGGGCGGGTGCTGCTGGACGGCGCCGACATCGCCCAGTTCACCCGCACCCAGCTCTCCCGCTGGATCGGCTACGTCCCGCAGGAGGCGGTGCTGTTCGCGGGCACGCTGCGCGACGCGGTCGCCGGCGGCCGCACCGACGCGACCGACGAGGAGATCCTGCGGGCGTCCCGCGCCGCCGGCGTGCACGCCGTGGCGGCGGGCCTGCCGGACGGCTACGACACCCAGGTGGGCGAGGGGGGGCTGCGCCTGTCCGGCGGCCAGCGCCAGCGCGTGGCGCTGGCCCGCGCCCTGGTCGGCGATCCCCCCGTGCTGCTGCTGGACGAGCCCTCCGGCAACCTGGACCAGCAGGCGGAGCAGGAGCTGCGCTCCCTGCTGGCGGAGCTGGGGCGCGACCACACCATCGTCCTGGTCACCCACAGCCCTGCCCTGCTGGCCGCGGCAGACAGCCTGATGGTGCTGGAGCAGGGCCGGATCGCCCTGGCCGGCCCGGCGCGCGAGCTGCTGCCGCGCCTCTCCGGCCGCCCGGTGCCGGTGCCGAAGGAACCGGCCGGCACGGCGGGGGCGCCGGCATGAGCGCGCTCGACCGCGTCCTGGAGGCGCATCCCCTGCCGCGCTGGCACGCCGCCGGCTATGTCGTGATGGCCGCCATCCTGGTCTTCGTCCTGTGGGCCCGCGCCGCCCGGCTGGACGAGGTGGCGGTGGCGCACGGCGAGGTGGTGCCGCAGTCGAACGTCCGCTCGGTCCAGCACTACGAGGGCGGCATCATCGCGGAGATCCTGGTGCGCGACGGCGACCGGGTGGCGGCGGGCCAGCCGCTGCTCCGGCTCGACATGTCCGCCTCCGGCGCGCTGCGGGAAGACGCGGAGGTGCAGCTGGACACCCTGCTGCTGCAGCGCGCGCGCCTGCGCGCCGAGGCGGACGGGACGGAGATCGCGCTGCCCGCCGACGTCGCCGCCCGGCGTCCGGCGCTGGCGAGGGCGGAGGCCGAGACCTTCGCCGCCCGGCGCGAGCAGCTGCGCAACACCCAGGAGGGGCTGAACAACCAGCTGCGCCAGCGCGAGCTGGAGGTGGCCCAGCTGAGGGCCAAGCAGGCGGCGCTGGCCTCCGACCTGAAGCTGGCGCGCGAGCGCCTCGCCTTGTCGCGCCAGCTGATGGAGCGCAACCTGACGCCCCGGCTGGAGCACCTTCAGGTGGAGCGCGAGGTGGAGGCGCTGGACGGGGAGGCCGCCAACGTGGCGCTGGCGATCCCGCGCGCCGGGGCCGCGCTGGAGGAGATCCGGGGCCGCCTGGCCGACGCCTCCCTGAAGTTCCGCAAGGAGGCGCTGGAGGACCTGGCGGAGCTGGAGCCCCGCGTCGCCCGCCAGGGGGAGGCGCTGAACGTCTCCACCGACCAGGTGCGCCGGGCCCAGATCGTCTCGCCGATCGACGGGGTGGTGAAGGACCTGCGCCACCACACCATCGGCGGCGTGGTGCGGGCGGGGGAGACGGTGCTGCAGGTGGTGCCCAGCGACGACACGCTGGTGGTCCAGTGCCGGCTCGACCCGGCCGACCGCGGCTATGTCCGGCCGGGCCAGCCGGCGCTGGTCAAGGTCAGCGCCTACGACTATTTCCGCTTCGGCGGGCTGGAGGGCACGGTGCGCGACATCGCCGCCGACAGCAGCCAGGGGCCCGACGGCGGCGCCTGGTTCGAGGTGGTGGTGGAGACGCGCGCCGCCCACATCGAGCACGGGGGCGAGCGGCTGCCGATCTCCCCCGGCATGCAGGCCGCGGTGGAGATCCGCACCGGCGACCGCAGCGTGCTGGACTACCTGCTGAAGCCGGTGCTGCGGGTCATGGAGGAGGGGTTCCGGGAGCGGTAGGCGGGCGGCGCTACTGCGTGACCAGCTCCACCCGGTTCTCCCCGAAGCTCTTCTTCAGGAAGTCCATCGTGCCGTTCAGCCGGTCGCCGCTGATGGGGTCGCGGCCGTTCAGCACCATCACCAGGTTGCCCGTGGTGACGCCCAGCGCGGACGCCAGGCCCAGCTGCAGGTTCATGCGCCGCACCTCGACCATCAGCGGGGCCGTGACGCGCGGGTCGATGAACAGCCGGCCGCCCTGGTTCTGGACGCCGAAGCGCAGCACGCCTTGCGGTCCCCCCAGCGCCCGCCGCTCCGCGCCGCGCAGCAGCGGCCGGGACGGCTCCGCCTCCGCCTCGGTGTCCGGCGAATGGACCTGGGCGGGGTCGGAGAAGTCGGGCAACTCGGGGGAGCGGTCGCCGATCGACCGGGACACGACGCGCAGCCGCTCCACCGCCGCCAAATCCGCGGCCACGGTCTCCGCGTCGGCGCCGGTCGCCAGCCGCTCCGCGATCTGGTCCAGGTAGGCGAGCCAGCGCTCCATCACGTGGCGGGTGCCCAGGGCCAGCGGCTCCCGCGCGTCCTCGACCTGCTGCAGCAGCGGCTCGGCGGTGGCGACGTGCAGCTTGGCGAGGCGCCGGCGCAGCAGGGCCAGCTGCGCCTCCACCTCGCGCCGGCGCATCTCCTCCAGCTCGCCCGTGTGGGTCTCGATGACGGCGATGAAGGACAGCACCTCCTCGAACTGCGGGGTGAGGCGCTTGAATTCGGAAATGGCGACGGAGGCGTTGGGCGGCGCCGCGATGGCGTGGCAGCGGTTCTCCAGCTCGCGCAGGTTGACGTGCAGCTGCTCGATCTTCTGCAGCGTCCGGCGGTAGACGCTGGCGGGATCGTCGCGCCCGCGGTCCGCCTGCCGGCCGCCCCTGGGGAAGGTCCGCCCCTGCGGGGTATCGCGCACTGTCTCCACCAACTCCGTCACCCGGCCATCGTCACTGGGAACAGTCTACAGGTCGGGGGGCGATTCTCTCAAACAAGAGCATGGCTCCAAAGGGATAGGGTCACTTGGTCGTCGCCGTGTAGACGCCGTCCCAGGCGGCCGGCGGCGGCTCCTGCCGGTAGTCGGCGATCCGCTTGGCGTAGAGCGCGTGCAGCCCCGCCACCCCGTAGCGCGCGGCACCCTCCGCGGCCTCGGCCAGCAGCGCCTCCGCCCCGTCCCAGTCCTGCGCGCGGTAACATGCCAGCATGGCGGCATGCTGCTGCGCCAGCGCGGCGAAGCCGGGCTCGGCCGCCGTGTCAGGCCCGCCGGCCAGGGTGAAGATGCGCACCGCCGCGCGCTTGCCCTTCACCCGGATCAGGTCGGCCTCCAGCGCGGCGAAGTCGGGGGCGGCGGCGCGGGTGGTCTCGCCGATGATGATGTCGACGCCGTAGCCCTTGGTCTGCCCCTCCAGGCGCGAGGCGAGGTTCACCGCGTCGCCCAGGACCGAGTAGTTGAACTTCTGGGTGGAGCCCATGTTGCCCACCACGCAGTCGCCGCTGTTCAGGCCCATGCCGATGGCGATGCCGGGATAGGACTTGCCCTGCGCCTCGAACAGGGGCTGGAACTCCGACCTAAGCTCCTCGTTCAGGGCGGCCAGCCGGGCGCGCATCTGCAGCACAGTGCGGCAGGCGTTGGCGGCATGGTCGGGGTCGTTCAGCGGCGCGTTCCAGAAGGCCATGACGGCGTCGCCGATGTACTTGTCGATGTAGGCGCCGTTGGCCTGCGCGATGTCGGTCATCGGCGTCAGGTAGCGGTTCATGAAGGTGGTCAGCTGCTCCGCCGTCAGCACCTCGGAGATGGAGGTGAAGCCGCGCACGTCGGAGAACAGGATCGTCAGCTCCTTCAGCTCGCCGCCCAGCTTCATCTGCGAGGGGTCGCCGGCGAGCTTTTCGACCAGGGCCGGCGACAGGAAGAAGCCGAAGGTGTTCTTGATGTAGCGCCGCGACTTCTCCTCGTTGGTGAAGCGGACGTAGGTCAGGAACAGGTAGACGACGAAGGCGGTGGTCACCGGCCAGGTCGCGTCCATCAGGACGCGCTGCTCCTCGAACAGGTACCAGGAGCCGGAGAATCCCATGCCCGCGATGGCCAGGAACATGGGGAAGGTCCAGGTCGCGCCGACGAAGGCCATGCCCAGGATCATCACCAGCCCGGTCGCCGCCGGCAGCAGCCGCTCGGCCCGGACAGCCCATTCCGGACGGGTCAGCAGGCTTCCCGACAGGATGCTCTCTATCAGCTGCGCGTGCAGCTCCACCCCGGGCATGGCGTCGTCCACCGGCGACGACCGGATGTCGCGCAGCCCCTGCGCCGAGGCGCCGAGGATCACGTACTTGTCGCGGAAGCGCGACGGGTCGACCTGGCCCGAATGGATGTCCAGCGCGGAGATGTAGCGCTCGCGGTTCCAGTGGGCGAAATGGGGCCAGACGCGGCCGTTCGGGTCGGTCGGGACGATGACGCGGGCGCCCTGCAGCACGACGTCGGAGATGCCCTGGAAGCCGGTCCTTGCGTCGTGCATGCGGACCAGGGTGGAGACGGCGTTGGTGCCGATGCGCAGCATCTCGAACCCCAGCGTGGGGTAGAGGTCGTCGCCGACGGCGCCCAGCAGGGCCACCCGGCGCACCCGGCTGTCCTCCTCAGGCGGGACCACGATCAGGCCGCGCCCGGTCGCCTGCGTCTCGATCTCCTCGATGTTGCCGATGTAGCTGCGCCAGGGATCGACCAGGTAGCTCTTCAGCCCCGGCAGGTCGCCGTTCTTCACCCCCACCTTGCCGCGCGCCGGCTTGGGCCCGTAGGCGTTGGGGTCGAAGCTGGCGAAGACGCCCAGCACCGCGCGGTTGCGCTTCAGCAGCTCGCCGAACAGCTGGTCGTTGCTGGGCATCCGGCGCAGCCGCTCCGCCAAGTCGGCGTCGAGCCCGGGGACCGTGTCGGCGAAGCGCGGCGGCGACAGCCGGTCGGGCTCGGAGAACAGGGCGTCGAAGCCGAACACCTTGGCGCCGCCGGCCATGACGGTCTCGACGATCTGGCCGACCGTGGTGCGCGGCCAGGGCCACTGGCCCAGCTCCGCCAGGCTGCGCTCGTCGATGTCGACGACCAGCACCTGGGCCTCCGCCGCCTCTCGCGGCTTCAGGCGCTGGAACTGGTCGAACACGGCGACCCGCATGCGCGGCAGCGGCTGGACGTCGGCGAAGGCGGCCCAGGTCATCCCCGCCAGGATCAGCAGCGCCAGCCCGTGCCCCTCCGACACCAGCGCGCGTACCGTGCGCCGTCCGGCGCGGCGCAGCCGCTCCGCCAGCCGGGCGCGCAGGGAGGGCCGGCCGGGGCGGGACGCGGCGGCCGGCGGGACGGGCGGCGGGGAAGGCAGGCTGTCCACGGCGACCTCCGCCAGAGTGGTAAGCCCGAAGGATAGCACCGCCGCGAGGGGGACGGGAGCCCGAACCGTGGAATGTCGGTCGCGGCGGTCGGCCCGTGCCGCTATCGTGCCCCTGGATTGGGCATCGGGAAGCGGCATGGCGACGATCGAGGAGGCGCTGCGGGCAGCGCTGGACCACCACCAGGCGGGACGGCTGGAGGAGGCGGAGACGCTCTACGGCCGCATCCTGGCCGTCGCCCCCGACCAGCCGGAGACGCTGCATTTCGCCGGCGTGCTGGCGGCCCAGACGGGGCGGATGGAGCGGGCGGTGGGGCTGCTGACCCGCGCCGCCGCCGCGCGGCCCGACCATGCCGGCTTCCAGACGACCCTCGCCAACGCGCTCAACGCCGCGGGACGGCTGGAGGAGGCGGAGGCCCGCTACGCCCGCGCCCTGGAGATCGACCCCGCCCGGGCGGAGGCCTGGATCGCCGCCGGGCAGATCCGGGAGCGGCTGGGCCGCCACGCCGAGGCGCTGGACAGCCTTTCCCGGGCGCATGCCCTGCTGCCCGGCGACGGGGCGCTGGCGCTCGACCTGGCGCGGCTGCTGCAGGCGGACGGCGTGCGGCGGCAGAACGCCGGCGACGCCGGGGCGGCCGAGGCGCGCTACCGGGAGGCGCTGGCCCTGCGGCCGGAGCTGGCCCCGGCCCGCTTCGGCCTGGGCCAGCTGCTGCACGCCGCCGGCAAGGTGGAGGAGGCCGCCGCCTGCTTCGCCGGGGTGGCGGCGCGCGACCCCTCGGTCCGCGAGGCGCACCTGGCGCTGGCGGAGATCCGGGAGGGGCAGGGGCGGCACGCGGAGGCCGCCGGCCACCTGCGCGAGGCGCTGGCCCTGGCGCCCGGCGAGACGGAACTGCGCTTCCGCCTGGCGCGCCAGCTCCAGGCCGCCGGCATCAGGGAGGAGGCGCTGGCGGAATACGACGCGGTGCTGGCGGCGCGGCCGGACCTGTCGCCGGCCCACGCCAACCGGGCCCGGCTGCTGGTCGACATGGGCGACCCCGGCCGGGCCGCGGGCGCGGCGCCGCACCTGCTGGCGATCCGGCCGGCGGACGCCGGGGAATGGTACGGGATCGCCCACCTGCTGGCCGACCTCGGCGCCTGGGACGATCTGGCACGGCACCTCGCAAGAATGATCCGGGAGCGTAACGAGGCAGGACTTTTCTGGAAGTCGCCCTATTACGTGGCGCTGGATGTGGCGAACCGGCTGTGGGCGGCGGGACGCCCGGACGACGTCGCCGCCATGGTCGCCGCACTCCGCGGCGGCACCGCCGGCATCGACCCCGCCGTCGACGGCTGGCTGGGCTTCCTGGAGGGCTGCGTGGCCCTGCGGCGGGGCGATGCGGCGGCGGCGCGGGCGCTGTTCGACGCCGTGACGCCGGAGATCCCCGTTGCCGGGCAGATCCCGCTGGGCGGTGAGTTCGAGGCGCTGGCCGCGCAGGGCGCGCGCCGGCGCGAGGAGTACGGTGGAACGGTGACATGGGCGCAGGGGTATCCGGATACCGGCGGGCGGCCCTTCGTCCTCGCCGCGGCCGACTCCGACTACGTTGAACGCTTCGCGCCGCTGTTCCTGGCCTCGGTCGCGGCCTTCGCGGAGCCCGGGCAGGTCGTCCATTTCCATGTCGTCGATCCAACGAGCCGGACCGAGCAGGTCCTGCGCGAGCTGGCCGCGGCGCACCCCGGGGTGCGACTCGGGATATCCAGGGAACGCCTGGAGAAGCGACTCGTGGGCGGGGGGCGGACGACCTACCTGACCTGCGTCCGGTTCCTGCGCCTTCCCGGGCTGATGTCGTTGTATCGGTCACCTTGCGTGGTGGCCGACATCGACGCCGCCTTCCTGGCCGACCCGGCCCTGTTCGCGGCCGGGCTGACGGCGGAGCGCCCGGCCGCGCTGCTCTACGGGCCGGAGAACCTGGCGGCCCCCTATGATGCTGTCGGCGGCGGCATCCTGGCGCTGGCGCAGGAGCCGGCCGCCCTGTCGTTTGCCCGCGGGGCCGCGGACTTCCTGCTGCACTGGTTCGGGGAGGGGCTGATGGCCTATTTCCTGGACCAGGTGGCGCTGGTCGCGGCGGCGGAGGCGCGGCTGGGGCCGGACCGCATCCGCCGCATCCACGCCTCCGGCCGCCGCCTCTACCTTGATGGGGCCGGCTTCGTCCAGATACTGCAGGAGAAGTCCGAGCCCGCCTTCGCCGAGGCCATGGCCGGCTGCGTCGCCCGCCTGCGCGCCGGCGACGGGCTGCCGGCGCTGGAGGGGCTGTTCGGGCTGCCGCCATCCTGACGGCATGCCGGGTTGTCGGCCGCGCCGGGCGGGCCTATCCTGCCGCAGTCGGACCAGGAGGACAGGATGGGACGCCCCGGGCACCGCCCAAGCGGTTCCGCCAGCGCATCGCTCTCCCCGGAGATCATCCGGGACGCGGAGGCGTTCGGCATCGACCTGTCGGGCCTGACGCCCGAGGCCGTGGAGGAGCGGGTGAGGACGGCCCGCCGGGACCGCTGGCGTCGGGAGAACGCCGGAGCCTTCGCCGACTACGATGCCTTCGTGGAGCGGCACGGGGTATTCGGTGACGGCAAGCGCCTGTTCTGATGCGGTTCCTCGACGTCTGCGCCAATCCGGACGCGTCGGCCGATCCCGACCATCCGGTCCCCTACCTGCTTGTCGTCCAGGGCGACTATGTGGACGTCCGCTCGACCAGGCTCGTGATCCCGCTTGTCCGGCGGGCGGCCGCCGGCGCCCTGATCCGCGACCTGACGCCGGTCGTCGAGGTGGCGGGCGAGACGCTCGTCCTCATGACGCCGCAGATGGCCTCGATCCGGACGGCAGCCATCGGCCGCACGGTCGGGTCGCTGGGCCCGCGGCGCGACGAGGTGCGCCGTGCCATCGACATTCTCACCGGAGACCTCTGACATGGGTTCCATCCGCCGCCTCGCCACCCTGCTGCTGGCGTGCCTGCCGCTCGCCGGGGCACCCGCCGCCTGGGGGGCCGACGCCGACTTCATCCAGCATGCGGAGAAGCGCATCGCGCTGACCCACGCCCGGCTGATCGACGGGACCGGCGCGCCGGCGCGCGACGACGTGACGGTGCTGATCGAGGACGGGCGCATCAAGGCAGTGGGGCCGTCCGCCACGGTCAAGCTGCCGGACGACACGACCGTCATCGAGGCGCGCGGGCGGACGCTGCTGCCGGGCTTCGTGCTGATGCACGAGCACATGTTCTACCCGACCGGCCAGCGCAACTACACGGAGATGCTGTACAGCTTCCCCCGGCTGTACCTGGCCGGGGGCACGACGACGCTGCGCACGGCCGGCACCATGTCGCCCTACGCCGACCTGAACCTGCGCGCGGAGATCGCGTCGGGCGCCGTGCCCGGCCCCGACATGGACGTGACGGCGCCCTACCTGAACGGCCCCGGCCTGCCGATCCTGAAGGTGAACCCGCTGGGCGGGCCCGACGACGCGGAGCGGATGGTTTCCTACTGGGCCGACGAGGGGGTGACCTCCTACAAGGCCTACATGCACATCCGCCGGGACGAGCTGCGCCGGATCATCCAGGTGGCGCACGCCCGCGGCCACAAGGTCACGGCGCACCTCTGCTCGGTCACCCACCGCGAGGCCGCGGAGATGGGCATCGACAACCTGGAGCACGGCTTCGCCGTCGCCACCGACTTCGTGCCGGGCAAGCAGCCGGACGTCTGCCCCAGCCCGATGGCGACCCTGAAGTCCATCGCCGAGCTGGACCTGGGGTCCGAGGCGGTGAAATCGCTGATCCGCACGCTGGTGGAGCGCAAGGTGGCGCTGACCTCCACCCTGACGGTGTTCGAGACCTTCGCCCCCGGCCGCCCGAAGGCGCCGGAGGAGGCGCTGGCGACCCTGATCCCGCAGGTCCGCGCCCAGTACGAGCGCCAGTGGGAGCGCATCTCCCGGCAGGAGGACCGCACCTGGGCCGTCGCCTTCGAGAAGGCGATGCGGCTGGAGCGCATGTTCGTCGCCGCCGGCGGTCACCTGATGGCGGGGACCGATCCCACCGGCTACGGCGGCGTGATCGCCGGCTTCTCCTCCAAGCGGGCGGTGGAGCTGCTGGTCGAGGCCGGCTTCAGCGTGGAGGAGGCGGTGCGCATCGCCACGCTGAACGGCGCCCGCTACCTGGGCCGCGACCGCGAGGTGGGCTCCATCGAGCCCGGCAAGCGCGCCGACATCCTGGTGGTGGAGGGCGACCCGACCCGGCGCATCCAGGACATCCGGGCCATGCCGCTGGTGTTCAAGGCCGGCGTCGGCTACCGCACCGCCGCCATCGTCGGGGCCGTGCGCGAGACGGTCGGCCTGCACTGACCGCGGCGGGCGCGGCGCGCCCTTGCAATCGGGGGCGGCAGCAGGCACCAAGAACGGGCGGGCCGGTGCGGGACCGGCCATCGGAGTGACCGCGTGCTGAGCCTTGCCGACTGGCTGGAGGCGTTCTACCGCCCCGACCCCCTCGACCTCATCAGGCTCTGCGCCGCGCTGGAGGAGGGGCCCGCCCCGTCCATCGCCGTCGTTCCGCTAGGCCCCCCCGGCACCCCCTGGCGCGCCCGCCTGGACGCCGCCCTGGAGCGCCAAGCCTACCGCCGCTTCCACGTCGTCGAGCGTGACGAGGCGGCGGAGGGGCCGGTGCTGCTGCTGCGCGAGGGCGCGCTGCCCCGCCCTTACGCGCTCTACCTGCTGGCCCGGCTGTGGCGGGACGAGCCCGGGTGGGAGGCGCTCTATGCCGACGAGGTGCTGCTGGGCGCCGACGGCGCGCCGGCCGAGCTGATGGCGAAGTGCGCCTGGTCGCCGGAGCTGTGCCTGGCCCGCGACGACGTCTCCGCCTTCCTGGCCCTGCGCCGCGGCTGGCGCGGCCGGGCGGAGCCGCCCCTGCCGGAGCTGCTGGTGGGCGAGCTGTTCGAGCGGGGTCCCGCCGGGGTGCGCCACCTGCCGGTCCGGCTCAGCGACCGGGAGCCCGGCCTGGCCCCGTTGGACCTGGCGCCCGCGGCGGCGGCCTGGTGCGCGGGCCAGGGCCTGCGGATCAGGGGGGAGGGGCCGGAGGCGCGCCGCGTCCTGCCGGCGGCCCGGCCGGGCCGCGTGTCGGTCATCGTCGCGACGCACGAGCAGCCGCTGCTGCTGCGGCGCTGCCTGGCGGCGCTGGAGGCGACCGCCGGCGGGCCCGGCCTGGAGCTTCTCCTGGTCGACCACGACAACCGGTCGGAGGCCGCGCGCGCCGTGGTCGAGGCGGCGGGCGGCCGGCCGACAGACATCGCACGCATGACCGTCTTCATCACCGATCTGGGCGATTACCGGACCAGCCTCAAGGAGCTGGGCGCCGTCTGGAAGGCGCGCATGGGACGGCATTACCCGGCCATGTCGGTGGTCGAGGTCACCGGCCTGGTCGACGAGGGTGCCGTCGTCGAGATCGAAGCGACCGCCGTGATCCCATGATCCAGCCGGCCAGCTTCCTCTACGCGCACGACGCCTCGTCCGGCGTCGCCACCATCACGCTGAACCGTCCCGATCGGCTGAACGCGCTCACGTTCGAGGTCTACGCGGAACTGCGCGATACGTTCTACG
>DASPKT010000260.1:0-11152 GCA_035627915.1 Azospirillaceae bacterium | reverse complement strand
CGGATCCCGAGATGCTCGAGATGGTGCCCGGGCCGGTCGGGCCCGCGGGATGGCCGCGGGCGATGATCGCCGGGATCGTGCTCTGCTCCCTGATCTGGGCGGCGCGCGAGATCTGGCTGATGCGCCAGGGGAACCGCGTGGTCGCCGAGGAGCCGCCGGCGGAGGGGGAGACCGGCAACGGCCTCGCCCTGCTCGGCGTCGGCATGGTCGTCCTCTACGGCATCGCCATCCCCTGGCTCGGGTTCGCCCTGGCCACGGTGCTGTTCATCGCCGGCTGGTGCCTGCTCGGCGGCATCCGCAGGCCGGTGCTCGTCGCCGCGGTCAGCGTGCTGGGCTGCCTGGTGCTGCTCTACACGTTCGTGATGATCGCGAGCATGCCGCTGAGCCGCGGCGTGGGCGTCTTCGACACGGCCACGGTCACCCTCTACACGATGCTCGGCATCTACTAGCCGCCAGCGGGAGATTGCCATGGAAGCCCTTCAACTTCTCGCTGCCGGAATGGCCGGAGCCTTCGAGCTCAACAACTTCATGTTCCTGGTCATCGGCCTGATGGTCGGGGTCGTCGCCGGCGCCCTTCCCGGGATCTCCTTCGTCAACGCCATGGCGATGGCGCTGCCCTTCACCTACCTCATGGAACCGGTGACGGCGATGGCCTTCCTCGGCGGCATCTATGTCGGCGGGGTGTTCGGCGGATCGATCTCCTCGATCCTGATCAACATCCCCGGGACGCCCGCGTCCTTGCCGGCCTGCTGGGAAGGATATCCGATGACGCGCAAGGGCCTGTCCAAGCGCGCGCTCAGCATCGCCATCACCGCCTCGGCGACCGGCGGCATGGCCAGCGCGTTGCTGCTCACCTTCGCGGCACCGCCCTTCGCGCGCTTCGCCCTGACCTTCGACCAGCCCGAGTTCTTCGCGGCGACGATCCTGGGGCTGGCCAGCGTCATCGCCATCGCCAAGGACGCGCCGGTCATGAGCGCCCTGTCGATGTTCCTGGGGCTGCTGATCGGCACCATCGGCGTCGACCCGATGTTCGGCATGACCCGGCTGACCTTCGGGCTTCCGGAGTTCCAGAGCGGCATCAACTTCACCGTCGTGATGATCGGCCTGTTCGCCATCAGCGAGGTCGTCGACCTCATCACCAAGAACATGAACATGCGGACCGGCTTCGCGGCCAAGGCCGGCACGCAGCTGCGCCTGGGGGAGATTTGGCGCATCAAGGGATCGATCTTCCGGGGCACCGGCATCGGCTGCATGATCGGCATGGTGCCGGGCGCCGGCGCCACCGTCGGGGCGGTGATCGCCTACGGCGTGGAGAAGCAGGCGTCGGGGCGCGCGGCCGACTTCGGCACCGGCGTGGAGCAGGGGCTGGCGGCGCCGGAATCCGCGAAGAACGCGACCACCGGCGCCGCCATGATCCCGCTCCTGACCCTCGGCATCCCGGGCAGCGCGGCCACCGCGATCATGCTGGCGGCCATGCTGATCCACGGCCTCAACCCGGGCCCGCTGCTGTTCACGACGGACCCGACGCTGGTCTACACCATCTTCGCCAGCATGCTGGTCGCCAACGTGCTCATGGTGGTGGCCGCACTCGGGGTGGCGCGCGTCTTCTCGACCCTCATGCGGGTGCCGCCGGCCATCCTCGGCGCCTTCATCGTCGTGCTCAGCGTCGTCGGCGCCTACGGCGTCCGCAACAACGTGTTCGACATCTACGTCTGCCTGGCCTTCGGGGTCCTCGGCTACGTCATGAAGCGGGTGAACTTCCCGTCAGCGCCGCTGGTGCTGGGCGTCATCCTCGGGCCCCTGGCGGAGCGCTACTTCCTGACCTCGCTGGCCAACTACGACAACGACTTCGCCATCTTCTTCACCCGGCCGATCAGCGCCACCATCCTCGGCCTCTCCGCGATCTTCGTGCTCTGGTCGCTGTGGCCGCTCATCCGGCCGATCATCCGCTACCGCTCCGCCCGCAGCCACGCCGAGCACGACGCCGCCGAGGACCGTGCCGGGCGGCCCGTCGGCCTGCGTCCATGAACAACCGGGGAATTCTGGAGGAAACCATGACGAACGCAGCCCCTGCAACCCGTGACGCCCCGACCGACGAGCGGGCGCTGGTTGCCGCCCTCGTAGACCGCGCCCGCACCGCGCAGCGCACCTTCGCGACCGCCACCCAGCAGGAGACCGACGACGCGGTGACCGCCCTGGCCTGGGCCCTCTACGAGCCCGGACGGGCGCGGGAGATCGCCGAGCTGGCCGTCGCCGACACCGGCCTCGGCAACGTCGCCGACAAGATCACCAAGAAGCAGCGCAAGACCTTCGGCACCCTGCGCGACCTCCTGCGGGTCCGCACCGTCGGCATCATCGAGGAGGACAAGGCCAGGGGCATCGTCAAGTACGCCAAGCCGATGGGCGTGGTGGCGGCGGTCACGCCCTCCACGAACCCCGGCGCCACGCCGGTGAACAAGGCGATGATGGCGCTGAAGGGCCGCAACGCGATCATCATCGCGCCCTCGCCGATGGGCGCGGCCACCACCGAGCGCGTCGTCCACTACATGCGCCAGGAGCTGACCCGCATCGGCGCGCCGGCCGACCTCGTGCAGGTGCTGCCGTCGCCGATCACGAAGGAGCTGACCCAGGCCCTGATGGAGGCGGTCGACCTGGTCGTCGTGACGGGGTCGCAGGACAATGTCCGCCGCGCCGCCACCAGCGGCACGCCGGACATCGGCGTCGGGGCCGGCAACGTGCCGGTCATCATCGACGAGAGCGCCGACCTGGCCGACGCCGCCCGCAAGATCCACGCATCGAAGACCTTCGACAATTCGACCTCGTGCTCGTCGGAGAACTCGATCGTCATCCTCGACGCCGTCTACGACCAGGCCATCGCGGCGCTGAAGGAGGTCGGCGGCTTCGTCTGCTCCGAGGAGGAGAAGGCACGCGTCCAGGCCGAGCTGTGGAAGAATGGCAAGCTCAACCGCAACCTGATCGCCCGTGACGCCGACGTCCTCGCCCGCAGCTTCGGCCTGCCGGCCGACGCCGGGAAGGCCCGGTTCTTCCTGGTGGAGGAGACCGGCGTCGGCAAGGCGTTCCCCTTCTCCGGGGAGAAGCTGTCGCTGGTCCTCACGGTGTACCGGGCGGCCGACTTCGAGGCGGCGAAGGCCCGCGTCCGCGAGATCCTGGAGCACCAGGGCAAGGGCCACTCCTGCGGCATCCACACCAAGGACCCGGCGCGGGCCCGCGAACTCGCCGAAGAGCTGGAGGTGGTCCGCGTGCTGGTCAACTTCGCGCACACCTTCGGCAATGGCGGCGGCTTCGACAGCGGGCTGAACTTCACGCTCAGCATGGGCTGCGGCAGCTGGCAGAAGAACACCATCTCCGAAAACCTGAACTACAGGCACTTCATCAACATCACCCACCTCGTGACCCCGATCCCCGAGGACAAGCCGAGCGAGGAGGAACTGTTCGGTCCCTTCTGGGCCCGCCACGGACGCTGAGGAGAAGACCCATGAACTTCGAGGAACAGGCCGGGAAGACCATCCTGTCGCGGGCCGGCATCCGGGTTCCCCAGGGCCGCCGCTGCGCGACCCCGGAGGACGCGGCGGAGGCCGCGCGCACCATCGGGGCGGTGGTGGTCAAGGCCCAGGTGCCGACGGGCAAGCGCGGCAAGTCGGGCGGCGTCAGGCTGGCCGCCACCCCCGAAGAGGCGGCGGAGGCGGCCAGGGCGATCATCGGCATGGAGATCGGGGGCCACCCGGTCCGCGAGGTGCTGGTGGAGGAGCGCGCGGACATCGGCCGCGAGTTCTACGCCGCCGTGCTGAACGACCCCGCCAGCCGCAGCCCGCTGGTGCTGTTCTCCACCGAGGGCGGCATGGACATCGAGGAGGTGGCGGCCACGCGGCCGGACGCGCTCCGCCGCGCGACGGTCGACATCCGCAAGGGCTTCTCCGCCGCCGCGGCGCGGCGGCTGGTGGACGGGCTCGACCTCGGCGGCGCCGAGGACGCGGTCGCCGCCATGCTGGAGCAGCTCTACCGCGTCTACCGGCTGCACGACGCCGAGCTGGTCGAGATCAACCCGCTGGCGCTGCTGCGCGACGGCAGCGTCATCGCCCTCGACTGCAAGCTGAGCGTCGATGATTCCAGCCTGTACCGCCAGTCCGACATCGCCGGGCTGGGCGCGCCGGAGAAGGCGACCGACCTGGAGCGGCGGGGCCAGGACCTGCATCTCAAGTACATCGAGCTGGAAGGCAATGTCGGCGTGCTCGCCAACGGCGCCGGGCTGACCATGACCACAATGGACGTGATCAGCCATTTCGGCGGCCGCCCCGCGAACTTCCTGGAGATCGGCGGGGAGGCCTACACCAAGGGGACCGAGGCGCTCGACCTCGTCCTGTCCAACCCCGGCGTCCGCAGCCTCGTCGTCAACTTCTGCGGCGCCTTCGCCCGCACCGACGTGATGGCGGGCGGCGTGATCAAGGCGTGGAAGGAGCTGAACCCGACCCTGCCCGTTTTCTTCTCGATCCATGGGACGGGCGAGGACGAGGCGGTCCGCATGGTCCGCAGCGAACTGGGCATCGAGCCCTACGACCTGATGGAAGACGCCGTCAAAGCCGCCGTGGAGGCCGCACGATGATCATCCGCAAAGCCAACCGGGTCCTGGTCCAGGGCATCACCGGCAAGCAGGGCACCTTCTGGACCGAGCAGATGCAGGCGTACGGCACGACCGTCGTCGGCGGCGTCAATCCGAAGAAGGCGGGCACGCAGCATTGCGGCGTGCCGATCTTCGCCACCGCGAAGGACGCCATGGCCGGGGTCGGCTTCGACACCGCCGTCATGTTCATCCCGCCGGCGGCCGTCCTGGAGGCGGCGCTCGACGCCATCGAGGCGGGGGTGAAGACGCTGGTGGTCCTGACCGAGCACATCCCGGCCCACGACGTCATGCACATCCACGCCGCCGCGGCCGAGCGGGGCACCCGGATCGTCGGGCCCAACACCGCCGGCCTGGTCACGCCCGGGGAGTGCTTCGTCGGCATCATGCCGGCCTTCAACCCGCGCGTCTTCCAGCCCGGGCGCGTAGGCGTGATCTCGCGCAGCGGCAGCCTCGGCACGCTGATCTGCCTCAACCTGGTGCGCGCCGGCTTCGGCCAGTCCGCCTTCATCGGCATCGGGGGCGATCCCATGATCGGGACCACCACCTATGACGCGCTGGCGGCGCTGGCCCAGGACGACAACACCGACGCGATCGTCCTGTGCGGCGAGATCGGCGGGACCATGGAGGAGGAGGCCGCCGAACTGGCGGTCGGCATCAGCAAGCCGATCGTCTCCTTCATCGCCGGCGCGGCGTCGCCGCCGGGCAAGAAGATGGGGCATGCCGGCGCCATCGTCAGCGGCAACCGCGGCAGCTACGCCTCCAAGCGGCAGGCGCTGGAACAAGCGGGCGTCGCCGTCGTCGACACGCCGGACGAGGTCGCCCAGCGCCTTCAGGCAACGGGCGACCGCCTCGTCGCCACCAGATGACGGATCGCGCCCGGGGTGACGCCCCGGGCGACGGGAGGGTTCATGAGTAAGCTCGACAAGCGAGACCGCCACCTGCTGCCGCGCTTCGCGTTCGACCCGCAGCCGACCGACGTCTCCGGGTCCGCCGATCCGCGGCCGCGCAAGGGGACCCTGCTGGAGCGCTACACCGACCCGCGCGAGGTCGTGGACACGGCCCCGACCGTCTCCGACGAGGTCAAGTACACGACCTGCTACATGTGCGCCTGCCGGTGCGGCATCAAGGTGCATCTCCAGGGCGGCAAGATCAGGTTCCTGGAGGGCAACCGGCGCCATCCGGTGAACCGGGGCGTCATCTGCGCCAAGGGGGCGGCGGGGATGATGACCCAGTACTCGCCGGCCAAGCTGCGCAAGCCCCTGCTGCGCACGGGCGAGCGCGGCGCCGGCGAGTTCCGCGAGATCGAGTGGGAGGAGGCGCTGTCGATCGTGGTCGACCGGCTGCGGCGCATCCGCGAGAGCGATCCGCGCAAGCTCGCCTTCTTCACCGGGCGCGACCAGAGCCAGTCGCTGACCGGCCTGTGGGCGAGCCAGTTCGGCACGCCGAACTATGCCGCCCACGGCGGGTTCTGCTCGGTCAACATGGCCGCCGCCGGCCTGTACACCGTGGGCGGCAGCTTCTGGGAGTTCGGCGAGCCGGACTGGGACCGCGCCCGCTACATGCTGCTGTTCGGCGTGGCGGAGGACCACGACAGCAACCCGATCAAGATCGGCCTGTCCCGGTTGAAGCAGGCCCGCGCGAAGATCGTCTCCATCAATCCCGTCAAAACAGGGTACTCGGCCATCGCCGACGAATGGATCGGCATCCGCCCCGGGACCGACGGCCTCTTCGTGCTGGCCCTCGTCCATGAGTTGCTCAGGGCCGACCGCATCGACGCCGAGTACCTGGTGCGCTACACGAACGCGCCGTGGCTGGTCGTCCAGAACCCCGGCGGCGCCGACGACGGCCTGTTCGCCCGCGACGGCGACGGCAATCCGCTGGCCTGGGACGCCGATGACCAGCAGCCGGTCTCCGCCCTGGCGGCCGGCCGCCGCCTCACCCTGGCCGGCCAGGTCGTCCTGCCGGACGGCCGCAAGGCCGTCCCGTCCTTCCACCTGATGGCGGAGCGCTACCTCGACCCGGCCTACGCCCCCGAGGCCGTCGCCGCCCAGTGCGGCATCCCGGCCGAGACCATCCGCCGGATCGCCGCCGAGATCGCGCACGTCGCCTTCAACGAGCCGGTGGTCATCGAGCAGCCCTGGACCGACTGGGCCGGCCGCCGTCACGAGCGCATGGTCGGCCGCCCCGTCGCGATGCATGCGATGCGCGGGATCTCGGCGCACTCCAACGGCTTCCATACCTGCCGGGCCCTTCACCTGCTGCAGCTGCTGCTGGGAGCCGTCGATACGCCCGGCAGCTGGCGCTACAAGTCGCCCTATCCCAAGCAGTGCCCGCCCGGCCCGAGGCCGTCCGGCCGCTCCGGCGACGTCAAGGCCGGCAACCCGATGGCCGGCCTGCCGCTCGGCTTTCCCATGGCGCCCGAGGACCTGCTGGTCGACGACCGGGGACAGCCGCTGCGCATCGACAAGGGCTTCTCCTGGGACGCGCCCCTCGCGGTACACGGCCTGATGCACATGGTCATCACCAACGCGTGGAAGGGCGATCCCTACCCGATCGACACGCTGCTGATGTACATGTCGAACATGGCGTGGAACTCGTCGATGAACACGACAGAGACCATGCGCATGCTGACCGACAAGGACCCGGAGACCGGCGAGTACCGCATCCCCTTCATCATCTACTCGGACGCCTACGACTCCGAGATGGTGGCCTATTCCGACCTGGTGCTGGCGGACACGACCTATTTCGAGCGCTGGGACGCCATTTCCCTGCTCGACCGGCCGATCGGCAGCGCGGAAGGACCCGGGGATTCGATCCGCCATCCCGTCCTGAAGCCCGACCGGGACGTCCGGCAGTTCCAGGAGGTGCTGATCGAGATCGGCGCCCGGCTGGGGCTGCCCGCCTTCGCCAACGCCGACGGCAGCCCGAAGTATCCCGGCGGCTATCCGGACTACATCGTCAATCACCAGCGCAAGCCCGGCATCGGGCCGCTGGCCGGCTGGCGCGGCGCCTTCGGCACGGAGATCGGCAAGGGCGCGCCCAACCCGGACCAGCTCAAGAAGTACGTCGAGAACGAATGCTTCTGGCGGCACGAGCTGCCGATGCGCGCGCAGTTCTTCAAGTTCGCCAACAAGGACTATCTGGAGGCGGCGACGTCACTGGGGCTGCTGGACAGCCCGGAGCCCATCGTCCTCCAGCTCTATTCCGAGCCGATGCAGCGCTTCCGCCTCGCCGCGCGGGGGCATGGCCCGGTCCAGCCGCCGGACGAAAAGCGGGCGCGCGTCGACCGCTACTTCGACCCGCTGCCGATCTGGTACACGCCCTTCGAATACGAGGCCTTCGACGGCGCCGAGTTCCCGCTCCACGCCATCACCCAGCGCCCGATGCCCATGTACCATTCGTGGGGCACGCAGAATTCGACGCTGCGCCAGATCTACGCCCGCAACCGGCTCTACGTCAGCCGCCACCTCGGCGCCGAGATGGGGCTGGAGGACCACGACTGGGTCTGGATCACCAGCCCGCACGGCCGGATCAAGGTCCAGATCAAGCTGATGGAGGGGGTCAACCGTTCCACGGTGTGGACCTGGAACGCCATCGGCAAACGGACCGGCGCCTGGAACCTCGATCCCGCGGCGCCGGAATACCGCAAGGGCTTCCTGCTGAACCACCTGATCACGGAACTCCTGCCCGAGCAGGGCGGCTACCGCTACTCGAACTCCGATCCGGTCACCGGGCAGGCCGCCTGGTACGACCTGCGGGTCCGGATGGAGAAGGCGGCGCCCGAGGAGGCCGGCGAGACCTGGCCGATCGTGCCGGCGCAGGCGCGGCCGCCCGGCCTCGAACCGCCACCGAAGAACCTCCGCTACGGCGCCGACTTCCGGGCCGAGCGGGTCCGCAGCCGGGGGAAGCCCTGAGATGACGAGCCTGCCCACCCCCATGCCCGGCCGGAAGAAGCTGGGCCTCGTGGTCGACCACGATACCTGCGTCGGGTGCCATGCCTGCGGCGTCGCCTGCAAGGAGTGGAACACCGGCGGCCATTTCGCCCCGCTGCCCGACCGCGACGCCTACGGCGCCGCGCCGGACGGCCTCTGGTTCAACCGCATCCATACCTTCGAGGTCGGGGAGGAGGGGGAGGGATGTTCCTCGCGGACCACCCACTTCCCCAAGGCCTGCCTGCATTGCGAGACGCCCGCCTGCGTGACGGTCTGCCCCACCGGCGCCTCCTACAAGCGGGCCGAGGACGGCATCGTCCTCGTCAACGAGGATCTCTGCATCGGCTGCAAGCTGTGCTCCTGGGCCTGCCCGTACGGGGCCCGCGAGTTCGACGACGGCGCCGGCGTCATGAAGAAGTGCACCCTCTGCATCGACCGCATCTACAACGAGAATTTGGAGGAGCACGAGCGGGTGCCGGCCTGCGTCATGGTCTGCCCGGTCAGCGCCCGTCACTTCGGCGACCTCGGCGACCCCAACTCCAACGTCTCCCGGCTGGTGCGGGACCGCGGGGGCTACGACCTGATGCCGGAACTCGGCTACCAGCCGACCAACAAGCATCTGCCGCCGCGCCCCCGTCCCGCGGTGTCGCAGGACAACCAGGTCCTCAGCTTGGCCAGGCTGGCCCGCGACGGGGAGGGCGCGGTCATGCCGGCGCTGCTGCGCTGGGTCGACCGGGCCCTGGCGCGCTGAAGGAGGCTTGAGCATGCATCCCGCCTTCTCGATCATCTTCTTCACCACGGCGGCCGGCGCCGGCTATGGGCTGCTGATCCTGATGGGCCTGTTCGGCCCGCTGGGACTGCTGCCGTCCAGCGGCGGCTTCGGCTTCGCCGGCTTCGCCCTGGGCCTCGGGCTGGTGACGCTCGGGCTGGCCGCCTCGACCCTTCACCTCTCGCATCCGGAGCGGGCTTGGCGGGCCTTTTCCCAGTGGCGCTCGTCCTGGCTGTCGCGCGAGGGGGTGGCGTCGGTGATCACCTATGTTCCGGCGGCGGTCTTCGCCGTCGGCTGGGTGTTCTTCTCGGCCACGGGCGGCCTGATGGGCGTCGCCGGCTGGCTGATGGCCGCCATGGCCGTCGTCACCGTCTACTGCACGGCGATGATCTACGCCTCGCTGAAGCCGATCCACCAGTGGCACAACGGCTGGGTCCCGCTCAACTACCTGGCCCTGGCGCTGATGAGCGGCGCCCTCCTGCTGAACGCCATCACCCACCTGTTCGGCGCCGGCCGGCCGTGGCTGGGCCTGCTGACCCTGGCGGCCACCGCCGTGGCGTGGGCGCTCAAGGAAGGATATTGGCGCTTCATCGCCACCACCCGGGCGGCAAGCACGCCCGAGACGGCCACGGGCCTGGGCCATCTCGGGCGGGTCCGGCTCCTGGAGGCGCCGCACACCGAAGCGAACTACCTGCTCAAGGAGATGGGCTACCAGGTCGGGCGCAAGCACGCGGCCCGCCTGCGCACCATCGCCCGCATCGCCGGGTTCGGCCTGCCCCTCCTGCTCACCGCGGCGGCGATGCAGGCGGGGACCGGGGCGGCCGGCGCCGCGGCGACCGTGGCGGCCGCCCTCGGCGCCGCGCTGGGCCTGATCGCCGAGCGCTGGCTGTTCTTCGCCGAGGCGAAACATACCGTGAACCTGTACTACGGCGCTCAGTCCGTCTGAGCGGGAGGTGGCATCATGAAAGCACGCGACCTGATGCATCGGGAGGTGGCCGTGGTCCATCCCGACACCCCGGTCAACGAGATCGCGGCCCTGCTCCTGGAGCGGCGCATCAGCGGCGTCCCGGTCGTCGACGGGTCGGGGAGCCTGGTCGGCATCGTCACGGAGGCCGATCTCATGTGGCGCTCCGAGATCGACGCCGTGCACCGGCTGGGCTGGTGGGAGGCCCTGTTCGGCGGGCGCACGATGATGGCCTCCGACTTCGTCAAGACGCACGGGACGCGGGCGGCGGACATCATGACCGCCTCCGTCGTGACGGTCGACGAGGACACCAGCCTGGAGGAGGTCCTCCAGGTCTTCGACCGGAACCGCATCAAGCGGGTGCCGGTGACACGGGACGGGCGGCTTGTCGGCATCCTCAGCCGGTCGGACTTCCTGAGGGCCCTGGCCCTGGCCGGCAGGGCGCGTCCTCCCGCCGGGCAGCAGACGGACGACGGCCTGCGCGCCGACCTGGTCCGCATGCTGGAGCGGGAGCCCTGGGCGGATCTGTCCACGGTCAACGTCGTCGTCGAGGACGGCGTCGTCCGCTACAGCGGGCTCGTCCATTCCGAAGCGGAGCGCAAGGCCCTGGAGATCGCCGCCCGCAGCCTTTCCGGCGTGAGGGCGGTCGAGATGGACATGGCCACGCCGAGCACGTTGCTCCCCTAGGAGCGGACCTCCGGACCCTTCTCCGGGGGGAGCGGGCTGCCGGGTCCTCGCCCCCAGGGCCGCAACGGCCGGCTGCCGGGGGGGCATGACATCGAGGAGGCCACCATGCTTCTGCGCCTGCTGGGACTCTTTTCCGTCGCCGTTGTCGTGACGGCGGTTCC
>DASPKT010000259.1:0-4289 GCA_035627915.1 Azospirillaceae bacterium | reverse complement strand
TTGAAGGTTGATACATCAAGCAGGCATTCTCTGCAAAAGTGGATATAGCTTTTTGCCTAGGTAGAAAGTGAGGGCAATGCGCCTGTTTCTGGAAAGTAGATCTCCTAGCCCATTTGCGTGCGTGCTTCCGCAGCTCGTCATCTTCTCCCGAATATGTAGCGCCTCTTGGCGTCTTGCCTCGGCACTCAGGTCGGCGGTCATCGTCGCATCTGCTCTGCCATGCCCTGAAGGAACGCTTCCGGCATAGGATCATGAATCTCGTTCCTGTCATGCGCTTGGAAATGGCTGTCCGGCCGGATGTGCGACGCGGCTCCCGGTTCGGCGGTGGCGATGCCCCGGTTCCGCTTGTTCTCCCACTCCGCCCAGGATTTGCAGAAGTAGTGGCGGAGCACCAAGCGGCGCGCGTCCGGCACCGCATGACGGTCGGGATCACCCAGGGCGCCGACCACGCGCCGGTGTTCGTCGACGATTCTGCCGGCCGACAGCTGCGGCACATGGACGCCGGGGGCGCTGGCATAGGTGCCGCGCACGACGGTCTTGACCGTGCCATTCACCGGATCATCGTCAGCCGCCCGGCGAGTGAAGCGGCTCAGCACCAGCCTCCCATCATCCTCGTGCAGGCCGGAGGAGCCGTAGATGCGCCAGGGTACGGCCAGCCCGCCGGCGGTCTGATAGTCCCGCAGTATTGGCTTCACATCAGTCCCCTCCAGCGGCACCAGGAACTCGTCCAGATCGATGAAGGCGATCCAGCGGCAACGGTCGCGCAGGCGACGCAGCCCCTCCCCATAGGCGGCAAGCTGTGGCGGCGTGCCCGGCTGCGACGGCCAAGGCATCCAGTCGAGAAAGCCCTCGGCCGCTATCTCAGCCAGAAGGGCAGGAGTCCTGTCCGTACTGTCATTGTCGAAGATCAGGAAATGCTCCACCCCGACCAGCCGGTGGAAGGCAACCCACTCCCGCAGATAGCGCGCCTCGTTCTTGGCGATGGCGCAGATGGCAAGCTCGACCGGATAGGCCCGGTCGTCGGCGGGAAGCGGCACGAAGCGCAGATCCGGCAGCACCTGACGGCTGGGCGTACCGAGCAGCGGTATCCCATCGCCCAGCACGGTGATATCGTGTTCCCGACCGTCCATCACTGTCTCGGGCAGCAGCAGCGCGTAGCTGTGGCACCCGTCGGCGATGCCGGCGTCCTGAAGGTCGGGGCGGTACAGATTGGCGGCGCCCGCCACGACGGTCGTGCCGTCGACCTGAACTTCGATGCTGATCGCCACGCCGGGGCGCTCGGCGTCCCAGGCCCAGCCGCACACCGCGCGGCCGGTCACGCAATCGAAATGCCCGTAGATCATGCGCGCTCCCCGCGCCGTGCGGCGCCCCAGGGCTGCCGGGGCGGCAGGGCCAAGCCCGTGTACGGACGGCGGTCCAGGTTGAGGTTGGGGCTGTAGTAGGGATCGCGCAGCAGCACGGATGCCCAGCGCTGCCTCATGTACGCCTCCTCCTTGTAGGCCCGGGCGCGCCGCTCCGCGCTGGCGTCGCGGCCGCGGCTGACCGACTCGTGGTGGTACAGCTCGATATGCGGGGTCCAGACGACCAGGTCGCCGCGCTCACGCAGCCGCAGGCAGAAGTCCACGTCGTTGAAGGCGACCGGCAGGTTCGCCGCATCGAAGCCGCCGAACGCGGCGAATGTCTCCGCCCGGCAGAACAGGCAGGCGGCCGTGACCGCGGAATAGTTGCCGGCGACCTGCGTGCGCCCGAAATACCCCTCGTCCCCGGCATGCAGGTGCTGGAACGCGTTCTCGGCGAGCCCGCCGACGCCCAGGACCACGCCGCCATGCTGGATCATGCCGTTGGCGAAGCGCAGGCGGGCGCCGACCGCCCCCACCTCGGGCCGGGCCAGCAGGCCAACGGCCTCCTGCAGCCAGTCCGGCGAGATCAGCTCGACGTCGTTGTTGATGAAGCCGAGGATCTGGCCCCGCGCCTGCGCGGCGGCGCGGTTGTTCATGGCGGAGAAATTGAACGGGGCGTCGTAGTGGACGACCCGGAACGCGCCCGTGGCGGCGCCGGCGCGCAGATAGGCGAGCGTCTCCGCCTCGCGGCTCTGGTTGTCGATGACGATGATCTCGTAGGGCGCGTAGGTGGTCAGCCGTCGGATGCTCTCGATGCAGGGGACCAGCAGGTCGCAGCGGTCGCGCGTCGGGATGATGAGGCTGACGAGGGGGGCGGGATCGGGCACCGGCCAATGCACCCGCCGGCGCGTGGCCCCGGCATCGAGCGGCACCACGGACCCCGCGACGCCGCGCCGGCGCAGATGGGACGCGACGGTGCCGAGCCAAGCCGAGCCGTCGGCCTCGCCGCTGCGGAGGCGCACCAGCACTTCGGGAAGATGGTGGATGCGGCCGGGGGCCGCCGCCTCGACCGCCGCCATCTTGAGGTCGGCCAGCGAGGTGACCCGGGCATCCCGCGCCAGCAGCGACGGCCGCAGGAGCAGGAGGCCGCGCGTATAGTCCTGCGCCAGGAACAGATCGTAGCTCCAGGCGGGGCGGAACCAGGGCAGGAGCCCCAGGGCCGTGTCCACCTCGGCGTCGGCGTAGAGGATGTCGGCCTGCGTCTCGGCGAACACGGCCCGCGCCCGCGCCAGGGCACCCGGCAGCAACTCGGCGCCGGCATCCAGGACGGCGACGACGGCCTCCGGTTCCCCCGGGAGCAGGACCGCGGTGCCCGCCGCCAGGCGGTCCAGCCCCTCGCCGGCGGGGGAGGCCGGAGCTGACCTGGGGAACATAGCGGCCCGCCAGGCCGGGTATTCCGACCAGGGTAGCGACCGCGGCAGCAGGGCCTCCGATTGCCGGAGATAGGCGCCCAGCAAGCCGAGGGCGGCCTCCGCCTCGGGCGGGGGCGGCCCCGGGAACGCCTCCCGCAGCTGGTCCACCAGGGGCAGGGGCCCCTCCTGGAGGGCGGCGACCTCGACCGGGCTGCCCACCAGCTGCCCGCCCCCCTGCACCTGGACGGTCAGCAGCCGACGCACCCCGTCGGCCAGCCACAGCGGCAGGTCGAGGTCGAAGGAATGGTCGCCCGACCCGATGCCACCAGTCACCAGATCGCCGCGGAAGCGGTCGGCCGTCGCCGTCGCCACGGTGCGGCCATCAAGGACCGCCTCGACCGTCAGATGGGCGTCTGGCTCGGCGGGGCGCCAGCACCAGCCGGTGATGGTAAGCCCCCGGACGGCGTCCACCCGTCCGTCCCACGGCGTTGGTGCGGCCGGATCAAGGGCCCCGGCATCGCCGACGCGGAGCGCCCCGTGCAGGAGGATGCCGGTATTCGCCGCCCGGGCGGTGACCGTGCCTGCCGAGGTGAGGACCAGCGGCAGTCGGAATCCATAGCGGCCATCACCGCGGCCGGTTTCCTCGACATCCAACCGGTGCAGGTTCGCCACTCCGGCGACGGTCTGGACCCCATCGACGAGCACCTCCACCACGATGCGGGCCGCCGGTTCGCCCGGCAGCCAGGCCCAGCCGACCACGGTCCGGCCGTCGTAGGACTCCAGGTACCCTTCGATCTCCAGGGAGGCGGCTGAGGCAGTCACGGCAGGGACGGCACGGGCAGGGTGGACAGGGCGGTGCAGCCGTCGCGGCCGCGCCGGCGACGCCTGGAGCCTCGGCGCCGCGGGAACGGCAGGCGCAGCATATCCGGGCCGGGGCTGTCTCCGCCAGCGATCATCCTGGGCCGGACCCTGTCCCCGCGGCCGCCGGGCCTGTCGGCAAGCGCTGCCGTCATGCCGGCGTCGGCGTGTCCGACGCGGCGTCGAGCGCGTGCGCCCGCTCCCGGCACGCGCGCGCGTAGTCCGCCGCACCGGGGATGCCGAGGTCCGCCGCCTCTGCGAACGCCTCGGCCGCCGCCGCATAGGCTCTTCGCGCCGTCTCCGGGTCGCCGCCGGCCTGCTGGTTCAGCAGCCCCGCGGCCATCAGGACCGCGCCCCGCGCGGCCGGGTCGAGGCGGTCGCCCGCCACCAGCGCCGGCACGGCCGCTTCCAGGGCGCGCGCGGCATCGATCCGGCCGGCGGCGACGAGGTCGGTGAACAGGCGCGACAGCCAGCCGGCCTCCGCGGCATCCAGCGCGCCGGCGTCCGCCACCAGGACCGGGGCGTGGTCGGGCGCCGCGTCGGCGTCCAGCCGCAGCGAGGCCAGTGCGTGCAGCCGCAGGAGGAGGGGGTCGCCGTCCGGGTCGAGGGCGGCGGCGTCCGCCCAGCGCCCCTCGGCGCAGGCGGTGCGGGCAAGGGCGAGGCGCAGGCGGCGCGCGCG
>DASPKT010000258.1:0-8503 GCA_035627915.1 Azospirillaceae bacterium | reverse complement strand
TGGGTCGGCACGCCGGCCACGGTGACGGTCCGGCTGACCGGCTGCTCGCCCGCGTTCACGATGGAGGGCGCCTTGCCGGTGGCGGGGAACTGGCGCACGAAGGGCCGCACTTCCGCCGCCGGCTGACCGTCGAGCGCGAGGCGCATCGGCCCGGCCCGCTGGATCAGCGCGTCGCCCGCCAGCACCAGCCAGGACTGCTCCTGCGCGCTGCTGTCGGAGGGGTCGCGCAGCATGCCCTGCACCTCGCGCGCCTGGTCCACCAGCCGGCCGGTGTCCACCCCGTGCTCCGCCTGGATGGCGATGGCGGCGGCGCGGTCGCGCAGCTCGGAGCCGAAGTCGCGCATGCCGGCGGTGGCGAGGCGGGGCCCCTCCACCCGGGAGAAGGCGTCCTGCGCCCGCGCCCCGTCGCCCAGCAGCGCCAGCGCGCCGCCCACCTGGGCCCGCGCCAGCCGCGTCGGCAGCCGGTTCCAGAACGTGTCCTGGAAGTAGCGGACGGCCGACACGTCGATGGCCCGGGCGCGGGCGGCGGCGTAGAGGGCGTAGGCGCGGCCCGGCAGCTCCTCGTCCTCCACCCAGCTGTTGCCGACGGTGCGGACCAGCCAGTCCACGCCCTTGCGGTAGGGCACCTCGGGCACCAGGTAGCCGGCGTCGCGCGCGCGGGTCAGGAAGTCCATCGCCGCCGCCGTCAGCCACGGCTCCGCCGGGCCCTGGGGCGTCCACTGGGCGAAGGCGCCGTCGGCGCGCTGCAGCGACAGCAGCCGGTCGGTCGCCTGCTGCACCCGCTCCTTCAGCGCGGCGTCGGCGGGCAGGCCCAGCTCCTTCGCGGTCTCGTTGACGTAGAGCAGCGGCAGCGCGCGGCTGACGATGCGCTCCGCCCCGCTGGGCTTCTGCCGGTCCAGCGCCAGCAGCATGCCGGCCAGGTCCATCTCCGGCAGGGAGCTGACCGACAGCGCCACCGTCGCCGTCTCCGGCCGCAGCCCCTGGGCCAGGCCCGAGGAGAGGATCAGGCCCTGGCCAGGCGCTATGTCGCCGGCCTGGCGGCGGGTGGCGAAGGGGATGGCGGGGCGCACGCTGACCGGGATCTCCCGCACCGTGGTGCTGCCGTCGGGCGCCTTGACGGTCATGACGATGCGGCCTTCGCCGACGCCGGTGGCCGACAGGGTGCGCCGGGCGGTGACGCGCCGCCCCTTGGTCATCCCCTGGAACTGGACCGTGGGGTTGTCCAGCACGACCGGGCCCTGCGCGGTCAGGGTGGCGGTGTAGGCACCGGGCTTGCCCGACAGGTTCTCCAGCGTCAGCGCCAGCTGCGCCTTG
This sequence comes from Azospirillaceae bacterium, assembly GCA_035627915.1. Taxonomy (GTDB): domain Bacteria; phylum Pseudomonadota; class Alphaproteobacteria; order Azospirillales; family Azospirillaceae; genus DASPKT01. The sequence continues at coordinate 7,189 of DASPKT010000258.1, read as the reverse complement.
TCGCCGGGGGCGAGGAAGCGGGGCAGCGACAGGTCGGCCGTGACCGGGTCGCGCACCGGCACCGCGGCCTCCGCCCGGCCGATGCGGCCGGCCGACCAGGCCGTCGCGGTCAGGTGCAGGCGGCCGGCGAACTGCGGCACCTCCAGCGGCACCTGGGCGCGGCCGTCCGGCCCGACGGCGACGACGCCGGAGAACAGCGCCGTGACCTTGTCGAAGCGCGACGGGACGATGCCGGGGCGCGCCGCGGCACGCTCGGCCGCCGGGCGCGGGCCCGCGGGGACGGGGGCGGCGGTCGCCTGGCGCAGGCGGCCGTAGACGTCGCGCATCTCCACCGCCAGCCGGCGGCGGCCGAAATACCAGTCCACCGGGTCGGCGGCGGGGCGGCCGGTCAGGGCCAGCACCGCCTCGTCCACGGCGCTCACCGTGACGAAGGCAGACGCGCCCGGCTCCAGGCCCGACACCGCGACCGGCACCGACAGGGTGGCGCGCGAGCGGGTCTCCGCCGGCGCCTCCAGCGTCACCTCCAGCGCCCGGGCCTCCGGCGCCACCGCCAGCCAGCCCACGCCGATGGCGCGGCGCGGCAGGGCGCGGCGGGTCGGGTCGGCGGGGGCGAAGGCGGTGGCGACCACATAGGCGCCGGCGGTCCAGTCGGCCTCGACCGGCACGTCCAGGAAGGCGCCGTCGGTGCCGACCTCGCGGATGAAGGTGCGGCGCACCTGCCGGTCGGCCACGGTCACCAGCACGGTGCCGGCATAGGGCGGGCGGACGAAGACGCGGGCGGTGTCGCCGGGGCGGTAGGACCGCTCGGCCGCGACCACCTCCACCGTATCGGGGGTGTCGCCCAGCTTGGCCGCGACCCACCAGCCCGCGGAGAAGCGCACGCTGGTGGCGACGCCGGTGGCGGGGTCGAACACCTCCAGCCGGTAGCGGCCGGCCTTGACCTGCTCCTCCAGCCCGGCCGGCGCGGCGGCGGCCACGTCCAGCGTGCCGCCGGTCAGGCGGCGGTCGCGCACCGTGGTGCGGTAGTCCCAGCGGCCGTTGGCCTCGTACCAGACGTACTCGTACTCCTCCTCGAACAGGTCGTAGGAGAGGCCGGGCCTGTCCACCGGCTTGCCCTCGGGCGACAGCGCCACCACGTCGAACCCGGCCGACGCGCCTTCCGGCAGCGCGTCGCCGGCGAAGCGGGGGCGGATGCCGATGGCGAAGGGCTGGTTGGCCATGGGCACCGCCAGCTCGCGGCTGATCGGGCGGCCGCCGATGTCGAACACGGTGGCGCGGAACACCGCCTCCAGCACCTTGGTCGTCTCCGGCCGGGCGCCGACCTCGACCGCCACGGTGGCGTCGCCCTCGGCGTTGGTGGTGAAACCGGGCAGCGGCCGCTTCTCCCCGTCGAAGGTCTCCTGCGCCAGGCCGAAGCGGTAGCCGGCGAACTCCGGATAGGGCGTCTCGGCGGCGCGCAGGGTCACCGACAGCTCGCCCGGCAGGCTGTCCGCCGGCGTGCCGTAGAGGTGGCGCCCGGCGATGGAGAGCACGGCCCTGCCGTCCGCCCCCAGCCGGGCGCGGTCGGCCGACAGCTCGAACTCCAGCCGCGGCGGGGCGAAGTCCTCCACCTGGAACTGCACCTCGCCGATGGCCGCGCCGTCCGGCTCGGCATGGACGCTGGCCTTCCACTGGCCGGGGAAGGCGGAGCCGGGCAGCACCAGGGCGGTGGCGTAGCCGCCGGCGCCCTGATCCTGCAGCGGCCGGCGGTCGGTCTCCATCCCGTCCGGGCGGAACAGCTTCAGCGTCAGGGTGCGACCGGCCACGGCGTTGGCGTCGGCGTCGCGCAGCAGGCCCGACAAATGCACCGTCTCGCCCGGTCGGTAGACCCCGCGGTCGGTGCCGATCCAGGCGTCCAGCGCGCCCGGCGCCCGGCGCCCGCGCACGCCCCGGTCGGACAGGTCGATCCCCTCGGCGCCCAGATCCAGGAATCCGAAGTCGCCGGCCGGGCCGTAGGCGAACAGCACCTGGGGGGCGACGGCGCCGGTGCCCTGGACCAGGGCGGGGTCGAAGCGGGCGGTGCCGTCCTCGGCCGTCGTCACCTTGCCCAGCTCCCGGTTGTCGCGGGCGACCAGGCGCAGCTCCACCCCCGCCTGCGGCTTGGCCGAGGACAGGCTGCGGGCGAAGGCCATGACGCCGTTGGCGCCGGAGAAGGTGGTCAGGCCCAGGTCGGAGACGACGAACCACTGGGTCGCCTTGGTGTCCCAGCCCTGGGTCTTGATGCGGGCGTCCTCCGCCACGGCGACGTAGACGCCCGGCTGCGGCTCGCCCACCACCGCCTCCAGGGGGAAGGGGGTGACGACGGCCTGGTTCAGCTTGGAGCCGATCGCCATCTCGCCGCGCCAGACCAGCTCGCCCTTCTGCTCGACGATCTGGCCGACGTCGAAGTCGGTCAGGGTCTGGTTGATGCGGCCGTAGTAGATCTGCTCCACCAGCGCCCGGTCGTTGATGCGCAGCACCTGGAGGCGCGCGCGGTCGACGTTGATGGTGCGCAGCGGCAGCCCCTCGGGCCCGATGCGCGGCAGCACGTAGCCGGCGCCGCGGAAGGCGAGCGCCGGCTTGCGGTTGGCGACGTCGATCTGGCGCTGCTCGGCCGCGGCCAGCCGCTCGCGCGCGTCGGCGGAGGGGAAGCCCTCCTTCAGGGTCACGGTGTAGCGCTGGCCGTGCGCCAGGTTCTCCACGCACAGCTCGTTGTCGCGCACGACGAGCGGGTGCTCCGACGCGCCGGCACCCGCGCGCTCAACCGCCACGAACTGCTCGTAGCGGGAGCCCTTGGCGCCGCGGCGCGGCTTCATCAGGGGGCGGTTGAAGGCGAAGCAGGCCTGGGGATGGTCGCGCTCCGCCGCCACCTCCACCCCGGTCAGCCCGAACGGCAGGTCCTCCGGCTTGGGCGCCGCCGGGGCCGCGGGCGCGCCGGCCGGTGGGGCGCCCGGGCCGGGCTGCGCCTGGGTAGCCGGCTGCGCCTGGGCGGCGGCGGGGGTGGCCGTCACCGGCGCCGCCGCCTCCTGCGCCGCCAGGGGGGCGGTCGCGGCGACGAGCACGGCAAGGCTGCGCACCAAGAGACTAGGCACCATGGAGGGCGGGACCTCTACCCCGGATCGGACATTCAGGTTGCCGGGGGGCGGCGCCACCCCCCGGGGAAGGAAGGCCGGCGACGCGCCTCCGCGACCCCGGCCCGCGAGGGCGCGCAGGGTGGCGGCGGAGTGTGGCGCCGGTTGGGCCAATTGGAGCGGTTTTCACTATGTTTGCAACAGGAGTGTTGGCCCCTTGCCGCCGCCTGCCCGCCGTGGCATGCCCGGATGTCACAGAGACCTCATCGCCGGCCGCCCCATGCACCGCTCCGCCCTCTGGTACGCCGCCCTCCCGGCAGCCCTGGCCGCCCTGCTGGCGCCGGCGCTGTGGAACGGCTGGCCGCTGGTGTTCTTCGACACCGGCGGCTACGTGAAGCGCGCCTTCGACCTGGAGCTGGAGCCCGGCCGCTCGATCTTCTACGGCCTGTTCCTGGCCGGCGGCAGCCTCGGCTGGATGAGCCTGTGGGGCCCGGTGCTGCTGCAGGCGGGGGCGACGCTGTGGCTGCTGCGGCTGACGCTGCGCACGGCGGACCTGCCGGCCGGCCCCGCCGCCACGGCACTCCTGGCCCTGGGCCTCTCCGCCCTGACCGGCATCTCCTGGTACGTGGGCCAGCTGATGCCGGACATCCTGGCGCCGCTGCTGGTGCTGTGCCTCTGGCTGCTGGGGTTCCGGCGCGACCGGCTGGGCATGGGGGAGAAGGTAGGCGTCGGCGCCGTGGCCGTGCTGGCGCTGCTGTCGCACATGTCCAGCATGGCGCTCGCCGCCGGGCTGGTGGCCTGCACCGCCCTGGCGCTTCCCGCGGCGCGGCGGTGGCGGGCGCTGCCGGCGCCGCGGCCGCTGGTGCCGGCCCTGCTGGTCGCGGCCACCGTCGCCGCCATGCCGGCCCTGACCTGGGCCATCGCCGGGCAGTTCGCCTTCACCCCCGGCGGGCCGGCCTTCGTCTTCGGCCGGCTGGTGCAGGACGGCATCGCCCAGCGCTTCCTGGACGAGGCGTGCCCCGACCCCGCCTACCGGCTCTGCGCCTACCGGGACCGCATGCCCACCACCGCCAACGACTGGATCTGGCACCAGGACAGCCCGTTCAAGGCCATCGGCGGCTGGGGCGGGGCGGACGCGGAGATGTCCCGCATCACGCGGGAGAGCCTGGAGCGCTATCCCCTGATGCACCTGGAGACGGCGGCCGCCTCCACGCTGGAGCAGCTGGTGAAGCTGAAGACCGGCGACGGGCTGGACGAATGGCAGGAGGTCACGCGCTGGATGGTGTCGGGCTACCTGCCGCACCTGAACCCGGGCTTCCTGGACGCCCGCCAGCAGCGGGAGGAGGTCACGCAAGGCCTGTTCGACGCGCTGAACGCGGTCCACGTGCCCGTCGCCTACCTTTCCATGGCGCTGTCGCTGCTGGCGCTGGCCTGGGCGCTCAGGGCAGGGCAGGGCGACCTCGCCGCCTTCACCGCCTTCGTCTGGCTGGCGCTGCTGGGCAACGCGCTGATCTGCGGCGCGCTGTCCAACCCGCACGACCGCTACCAGGGCCGCATCGTCTGGCTGGCGGCCCTGGCGGCGGCGATGGCGGCGATGCGCTGGTGGGCGCTCAGGCGCGGAAGAACCGCGTGAGCCGCGCCACCGCCTCGTCCAGCACCGGATCCTGCTTGGAGAAGCAGAAGCGGATCAGGTTGGCGGGCGGGGCGGCGCCCTCGCGCGCCTCGTAGAAGGCGCCGACCGGGATGGCGGTGACGCCGGCCTCCACGGTCAGGTGGCGGCAGAACGCCGCGTCGCCGCCCTGGAACCCCAGGCCGGCGATGTCCGCCACCACGAAGTAGGTCCCCTCCGCCGGCAGCACCGGCAGCCCGGCGTCGCGCAGGCCGGCGGCCAGCCGGTCGCGCTTGCGCTGCATCTCCGCCGCCAGGCCCTGGAAGTAGGCGTCGTCCTTGGCGAGGCCGTAGGCGACCGCGGCCTGCAGGTTGGGGGGCGTGGTGAAGGTCAGGAACTGGTGCGCCTTGGCCACCGGCTGCAGCAGCGCCGGCGCCGCGGTCACGTAGCCGACCTTCCAGCCGGTCAGGGAGAAGGTCTTGCCGGCCGAGCCGATGCGCAGGCACCGCTCCCGCATGCCGGGCAGGGTCATCAGCGGCACGTGGCGGCGCCCGTCGAAGACCAGGTGCTCGTACACCTCGTCGCAGACGGCGAAGCAGTCGTGCGCGGCCACGAACTCCGCAAGCAGGGACAGCTCCGCCTCCGACCAGACCTTGGCGGCGGGGTTCAGCGGGTTGTTCAGCACCACCAGCTTGGTGCGGTCGGAGAAGGCGGCGGCCAGGTCCTCGCGCGTGAAGTTCCAGCCCGGCGCCCGCAGGGTGACGAAACGCGGGATGCCGCCGGCGCGGCGGATGATGGGGACGTAGCTGTCGTAGAGCGGCTCGAACAGCACCACCTCGTCGCCGGGCTCGATCAGCCCGAACAGGCAGGCGGCCAGCGCCTCCGTGGCGCCGGAGGTGACCATCACCTCCGCCTGCCAGTCGACCTCCAGCCCGTAGAAGCGCCGGGCGTGCGCCGCCACCGCCTGGCGCAGCGCCGGCAGGCCCATCATCGGCGGGTACTGGTTCCAGCCCTCGGTCAGGGCCTTGGCGGCCTCCGCCAGCACGTCGGGCGGGCCGCGGTCGTCGGGGAAGCCCTGGCCGAGGTTGACGGCCTTGTGCTCCCCCGCCAAGCGGGACATCACCTCGAACACGGTCGTGCCGTAGGAGGAGAGGACGGCGTTGCCGGACTTCACGATGGCTGGCTCCTGGCCGGAAGGGTCTGCCTTCCGCTCTTGGGCCAAGCCGGGGCCGGCGTCAAGCCCGCGCGTCGGACAGGCGCCGGGCGCGGCGGCGGCGGCGCCACCCCTCGAACCGGGCAACCAGCGGGGCGAGCATGGCCGGCGCGCGGCGCTTGGCGCGCACGAAGCGCTTGCGCGCGTCGTGGGAATTGCGCAGCACCAGCATGCCGCCGACGGCGGCCACGGGCAGCCCGAAGGGCCCCGGCAGGGGCGCCAGCGCGATGCCCAGGGCCACGATGGTCCAGCCGGCCGCCAGCAGGGCCAGCCGGCGCAGCCCGGCGCCGCGCGTCGGGGCGGCCGCCGCCACCGAAGGCGGGAGCAGGAGGTCGATCGGGTCTGGCCTGCGGCTCGTCATCTCGGCACCATCGCACCGGCCCCGGAGCGGTGCCAGCGACCATACCGTGACAGGGGATCGTGGCGATTCCGTGATGGCCCGGCCGGGCCAGGGAAAAATGCCGGAGCGGCGTGTCGGGACCGTGCCCGCCGGATCGTCCTCGGGGAAGGCAACCAGCAGAAGGGAGGGCCGCATGGCCTATGTCGATGGGTTCGTGCTCGCCGTGCCGAAGGCGCGTCTGGCGGATTACGAGGACCTCGCCCGCCGGGCCGGGGCGATCTGGAAGGAGCACGGGGCGCTGGATTTCTGGGAATGCGTCGGCGACGACGTGCCCCATGGCGAGGTCACCTCCTTCCCCCGCGCCGTCCAGGCGGCGGAGGACGAGGTCGTCCTCTTCTCCTGGATCGTCTTCGAATCGCGGGAGCAGCGCGACGCCGTCAACACCAAGGTCATGGCCGATCCCCGGCTGCAGTGCGACCCGGCCGACCTGCCGTTCGACGCGCGCCGGATGATCTATGGCGGCTTCCGGCCCCTGGTGAGGCTGTAGGCGCGAAAGCCCTGCGGCCTACCCCGACTATGTCCGTCTGGTCCTCACCGGGCGCAGCACGGTGGGCGGCGCGCATGTCTCCGCGCACTATCCCAAGGCGCTGAAGGTGATGATGAACGATGCCGGCTTCCATGCCGTGCGCTGGTGCGGTTCCGGGCGGGTGTCGCGGCTGCCGGGGGAGCGGTTCCCGCCCTGGGCCTACGGCTCCTTCCTGATCGTCGGCGACGCCGGCTGAACCGGCCCCGGACCGCGGGATCCGGCCGCTAGCGGCGCGCCGGCGCCCAGTCCTTCAGCCCGTAGGCGGCCAGGATGCGCGCCAGCGTGCCGTCCCGGCGCAGCCGGTCGATGCCCTCGGACAGGAGGCGGGCATATTCCTTGGCGTGGGGCTGGC
>DASPKT010000257.1:0-14856 GCA_035627915.1 Azospirillaceae bacterium | reverse complement strand
GACCTGGCGCTGCGCAAGCTGCTGCCCGGCCTCTACTACCGCGAGCGCGACCGGCAGATGACCGACGACAGCCGGATCATCGCGGTCTCGCGCACCGAGCAGACGGCGGACCAGTTCCGCGCCAGCGTCCACGACGCCCTGCAACGATACGTCCCCGCCGAGGACCAGGACAAGGCCGTGTGGGAGCGCTTCGCGCGCCGCATCGACTATGTCGGCCTTGACGCCACGAAGCCGGACAACTGGGAGACGCTCCAGGCCCTGCTGAAGGGGGGGGAGGAGAAGGCGCGGGTCTGCTACCTCGCGACCTCGCCCAACCTGTTCGGCGCCATCTGCGCCAACCTGTCCCGGGCCGGGCTGGTGACGGAGCGCTGCCGCGTCGTGCTGGAGAAGCCGATCGGCAAGGACCGCCGCTCCGCCCAGGCCATCAACGACGAGGTCGGCAAGGTCTTCCCGGAGGAGCGCATCTACCGGATCGACCATTACCTGGGCAAGGAATCGGTCCAGAACCTGATGGTGCTGCGCTTCGGCAACGCGCTGTTCGAGCCGCTGTGGAACTCCTCCTGGATCGACCACGTGCAGATCACGGTCGCCGAGCGCATCGGCGTGGAGGGCAGGGCCGAGTACTACGACAAGGCCGGCGCGCTGCGCGACATGGTGCAGAACCATTTCCTGCAGCTGCTCTGCCTGGTCGCGATGGAGCCGCCGGCCAGCCTGACCGAGGACCAGATCCGCAACGAGAAGATCAAGGTCCTGCGGGCGCTGCGCCCCATCGGCCCGATGGAGGTGAAGGCCAAGACCGTGCGCGGCCAGTACCGCGCCGGCGCCATCGACGGCCAGCCGGTGCCGGGCTACCTGGAGGAGCTGGGCGGCCGCAACGCCTCCAACACCGAGACGCTGGTGGCGATCAAGGCGGAGGTTGAGAACTGGCGCTGGGCCGGCGTGCCCTTCTATCTCCGCACGGGCAAGCGCATGCCGACCCGCTGCTCGGAGATCATCATCCAGTTCAAGGCGGTGCCGCACAACGCCTTCGGCCGCGGCGCCGGCGAGCTGACCGCCAACAAGCTGGTCATCCGCCTGCAGCCGGACGAGGGCGTGAAGCTCTCCATCATGACCAAGGTGCCGGGGCCGGGCGGCCTGCGCCTGCGCTCCGTGCCCCTGAACCTCTCCTACGCGGAGACCTTCAAGGACCGCTATCCCGAGGCGTACGAGCGGCTGCTGATGGACATCGTGCGGGGCAACCCGTCGCTGTTCATGCGCCGGGACGAGGTGGACGCCGCCTGGGCCTGGATCGACACCATCCAGGCCGCCTGGGAGGAGATGGACGTGAAGCCCGAGCCCTATCCGGCCGGCAGCTGGGGGCCGATCAGCGCCGCCCTGCTGCTGGACCGCGACAACCGCCGCTGGCACGACAGCGAGTTCTGAGGAAACGGACATGCCCGTCCAGGACGCCATCCGCCGGGTCACCGACCGCATCCGGGAGCGCAGCGCCGACACGCGCCGCACCTACCTGGAGCGGTCGCGCGCCGCCGGCCGCCAGGGCCCGCACCGCCAGGTGCTGGGCTGCGGCAACCTCGCCCACGGCTTCGCCGTCTGCCCCGCCGCCGACAAGGAGGCGCTGAAGGGCGGCACCACGCCGAACCTCGCCATCGTGTCGGCCTACAACGACATGCTGTCGGCCCACCAGCCGCTGGAGCGCTTCCCCGAGCTGATCAAGCGGGCCGCGCGCGAGGCCGGCGCCGTGGCGCAGTTCGCCGGCGGCGTGCCCGCCATGTGCGACGGCGTCACCCAGGGCCAGCCCGGCATGGAGCTGTCGCTGTTCTCCCGCGACGTCATCGCCATGTCGACCGCGGTCGCCCTGTCGCACAACATGTTCGACGCGGCACTCTATCTCGGCGTCTGCGACAAGATCGTGCCGGGCCTGCTGATCGGCGCGCTGTCCTTCGGCCACCTGCCGGCGATCTTCGTGCCGGCGGGCCCGATGACGTCAGGCCTGTCGAACCCGGAGAAGGCGCGGGTACGCCAGCTCTACGCCGAGGGCAAGGTCGGCCGGGCGGAGCTGCTGGAGGCGGAGTCGAAGTCCTACCACGGGCCGGGCACCTGCACCTTCTACGGCACCGCCAACTCCAACCAGATGATGATGGAGATCATGGGCCTGCACCTGCCGGGCGCCTCCTTCATCAACCCGGGCACGCCGCTGCGCGACGCCCTGACGGTGGCGGCGGCGGAGCGGGCGGCCCGCATCACGGCGCTGGGGACCGAGTACACGCCCATCTGCGACGTGGTGGACGAGCGGGCGGTGGTGAACGCCATCGTCGGGCTGCTGGCGACCGGCGGCTCCACCAACCACACGATCCACCTGGTGGCGATGGCCGCCGCGGCGGGCATCCGCATCGACTGGCAGGACTTCTCCGACCTGTCGGCGGCGGTGCCGCTGCTCTGCCGCGTCTATCCCAACGGCGTCGCCGACGTGAACCATTTCCACGCCGCGGGCGGCATGCAGTTCCTGATCGGGGAGCTGCTGGACGCCGGCCTGCTGCACGGCGACGTGACCACGGTCGCCGGCCCCGGCGGGCTGGAGGCCTACCGGGACGAGGCGTTCCTGGCGGACGGCGGCCGCGTCGCCTGGCGCCCGGGTGCGCGCATCAGCGCCGACACCTCCGTCGTCCGGCCGGCGTCGGAGCCGTTCGACGCGACGGGGGGCCTGAGGCTGCTGACCGGCAACCTCGGCCGCTCGGTCATCAAGACCTCCGCCGTGAAGCCGGAGAAGCGGGTGGTGGAGGCGCCGGCGATCGTGTTCGACGACCAGGACGACCTGATCGCCGCATTCAAGCGGGGCGAACTGGAGCGCGACTTCGTCGCCGTCATCCGCTTCCAGGGCCCGCAGGCCAACGGCATGCCGGAGCTGCACAAGCTGACGCCGCCCCTGGGCGTGCTGCAGGACCGGGGCTTCAAGGTGGCGCTGGTCACCGACGGCCGCATGAGCGGGGCGTCGGGAAAGGTGCCGGCCGCCATCCACGTGACCCCGGAATGCCTGGCCGGCGGCCCGCTGGCGCGGGTGCGCACCGGCGACCCCATCCGCCTGGACGCCGAGGCCGGCACGCTGGACGTGCTGGTGGACGCGGACGCGTTCCAGGCCCGCACGCCCGACCGGCCCGACCTGTCCCGCAACGGCTGGGGCATGGGCCGCAACCTCTTCGCCAGCTTCCGCGCCGTCGTCGGCGGGGCGGAGCAGGGCGCCTCTTCCCTGGGTGGACCGACCGAATGAGCATGGCAGCAGAGCGGGCGCAGGCCCGCCCCCTCGGCATCGAGGACATCGTCTCCCTCTCCCCCGTCGTCCCGGTGCTGATCGTCGACCGGCTTGACGACGCGGTGCCGCTGGCCGAGGCGCTGGTGGCCGGCGGCATCCGCACGCTGGAGGTGACGCTGCGCTCCGACGCGGCGCTGGACGCCATCGCCGCCATCGCCCGCCGGGTGCCGGACGCCGTGGTCGGCGCCGGCACCGTGCTGACGCCGGCCCAGGTGAACCGGGTAGTGGACGCGGGCGGCCGCTTCATCGTCAGCCCCGGCGCCTATCCGGGCTTGGTGGACGCGGTACTGGCCTCGGGCGTGCCCTACCTGCCGGGCGTCGCCACCCCGTCGGAGGCGATGGCGCTGCTGGCGCGCGGCGTGCGCTTCCAGAAGCTGTTCCCGGCCGAGGCGGTGGGCGGCATCGACCTGCTGAAGTCGCTGGCCTCGCCCCTGCCGCAGGTGAAGTTCTGCCCGACCGGCGGCATCACCCCGCAGACGGCGGCGGACTATCTGGCGCTGCCCAACGTGGTGTGCATCGGCGGCTCCTGGGTGGCGCCGGCCAAGCTGGTGGCGGCGCGCGACTGGGCCGGCATCACGGCGCTCGCCCGCGAGGCCGCGGCCCTGCGCCGGCCCGCCTGACCGGCATTCCCCGACGGCCCCCCTCCAAAGGACAGGACGGCCCGGCGACGCACCCCGTCGCCGGGCCGTTTTTCCGTTCCGGACCCCCGAAACGCCGGCGCGCGTTTCCGCATGCCCCGGCCCCGCCATAGAACTCCCCCACAATTTGGAGGTAGGCGGATTAGACGGCGGTGATTGTGTACATTGACCCTCGCCGGGCGTGATTCCGCCGGCTTCGGCCTGTCATCCTCTGAGTAAAAGTGCGACTTGGGGGAACAGGACATCATGGTCACGAATTGGGACAGCTTGTACGGCTGGCATTACGGCGACCTCAGTACTTTCAAATCCAAGATGACGGGCCGGGAGATCGCGCGGGGCGACACGGCCGACAACGTCACCGGCAATGCCGGGCATGACCTTGTGCGGGCCCGGGGAGGCAACGACACCGTCGCAGCACAGGACGGCGACGACTGGGTGGACGGCGGGCAGGGGGCCGACCTGCTCTATGGCGGGCCCGGGCGCGACTTCGTGCAGGGCGGCGACGGGGCGGACAAGATCTACGGCGACCGCGGCAACGACATCCTGGACGGCGGCGCCGGCAACGACTACATGGCCGGCCGCGACGACCACGACTGGCTGTTCGGCTGGACCGGCAACGACACGCTGGAGGGCGACGGCGGCGACGACTCGCTGGTCGGCAGCCACGGCGACGACGTCATCCGCGGCGGCGCCGGCAACGACCTCATGTTCTCGGGCCCCGACGGCCGCGACGTGATGTATGGCGGCACCGGCGACAACGTGTTCGAGAATTTCGGCTTCATCCTGTCCGAACGCTGGGGCGGCCAGTACGAGACCGCGGTCGACTTCTGGGACCTGCGCTGGGACGCCGACATGCGGGCCGAGTTCCACCTGGAGGGCCGCAACGACACCGTCTACGACAACGGCGTCGGGCGCAGCGCCGACGTGGCGCACTATTACGGCAAGGGTTCGGCCACGCTGCACCAGTTCGGCGGCTCCACCGGCTATGCGCCGACGCCGGACGGCGACCCGCGCTTCCCCGGCGTGACCGACCGCATCGTCTTCCGCGATCTGCGGGTGGGGGGCGAGCTGGTGGACGACTTCGCCGAGTTCGTCTCCATGATCCGCTCCGGCCGCATCGGCTACAGCCACGGGGAGGGGCCCGGCTACTACGGGCCGCGCGACGGGACCTCCACCATCGTCGGCTGGGAGAACGGCAGCATCGCGCTGGACTTCGGCCCGGCCGCCGACGGCACGCCGCGGGTGCTGAGGCTGGAGGAAAGCTCGATCTCCGGCTTCCGGGGCGTCGACAGCTTCTCCGCCGACCACTGGCGCTTCCAGAACTCCGGCACCGGCGGCGAGGCTCCGGTCGGCGGCGACGCGATGCTGATGCTGCGGCGCCCCAACGGCGACCTGGTGGCCTGGGACCCCGACCGCGGCGAGGCCGGCTTCAGGACGCTGACGAGCTTCGCCCCGGCGGAGACGGCGGTGCTCGCGACCGGCGACTTCGACGGTGATGCCCAGGCCGACTTCTTCCTGCAGCAGAAGTCCGGCCAGAACCTCTGGTGGGACCCCTCCAAGGGCTTGACGGGCTTCACCCTGACCAACGGGCACGCAGGTGCCGGCGTGGCCGCGGTGGAGCAGTTCGCCGGCAGCGGCGCCGACGACCTGCTGCTGTTCGACGCGGCCGCCCGCTACCTCTCCATCCACGACGTGTCGGGGGGAACGGTGAGCCGGCTGATGCCGCTGGATGCCGACACCCGCCTGGCCGGGACCGGCGACATCAACGGGCAGGGCGGCGACGAGCTGGTCTTCCTGAACCAGGCGACCGGAGCCGTCTACGCCTATTCCATGGACGGGCAGTGGCGCGACCTGCTGGGGCTCTCGCCGGGATCGGGCTGGAGCCTGGCCGGCATCGGCAACGTCACCGGTGACGCGGCCGAGGAATTGGTGTTCCGCAACAGCCAGAGCAGCGCCACGCTGGTCTGGGAGATGGCCAAAGCCGGGTTGGGCTTCCGCGACTTCGCGATGCTGACCCAGGACTGGACCGTGCGGGCCTTCCAGGACCTGACCGGCGACGGGCTGGACGATTTGCTGGTGCAGCACACGGGCGGCAACAGCGCCTACTGGAACGGCACGGCCTGGGTGCCGCTGGGCGGCGCGCTGGCGGACGTCTCCGTCGTCGGCGTCGGGGTGCTGGCCTGAGTCGTCAGGGGAACAGGGAAACGCCGCGCCCGTTTGACCGGAAGGATGGAAACTGAAGCGGGGAAGGGGCGCGGCGACCCATGAGCGATACCACCTTGGCCGACTATTTCTACTTCCTGGCCGTGGTCGGCGGCCCGATCCTGCTGGGCCTCGCGGTGGCCTACGGCTTCCTGCGGTCCCGCAAGACGCGGATGCGCAGCCCGTCGGAGCTGCAGAGCGGGATCGACAGCGACAGCCGGCGCACCCCCAGCGTCGGCCTGGACCGGCACTGAGGAGGCGGGAGGCGGGGCCGCGCGGCCCCGCCGTCCGCGATCAGCCGTACAGCTTGTCCGGCAGCCACATGCCGATGCCGGGGAAGACGTAGAACAGCACCAGCGACAGCAGCACCAGCAGCATGAAGGGGATCATGCCGCGGAAGATGTCGCCCAGCTCGATCCCCTTCGGCGCCACGCCCTTCAGGTAGAAGGCCGACATCGCCATCGGCGGCGACAGGAACGAGGTCTGGATGTTCAGCGCCACCAGCACCCCGAAGAAGACCGGGTCGATGCCGTAATTGTCCAGCAGCGGCAGGAAGATCGGCACGAAGATCACGATGATCTCCGTCCATTCCAGCGGCCAGCCCAGCAGGAAGATGATGATCTGGGTCAGCAGCATGAACTGCCAGGCCGACAGGTCCAGCGTGGCGAACCATTCCTCGATCAGGTGGTGGCCGCCCAGCAGCGCGAAGACGGATGCGAAGATGTAGCTGCCGACGAACAGCCAGCACACCATGGCCGAGGCGCGGCCGGTCAGGAACACCGCCTCCTTCAGCTTGGTCCAGGTCAGCGCCCGGTAGGCCAGCGCCAGCAGCACCGCACCCAGCGCGCCGATGCCCGCCGCCTCGTGCGGGGTCGCGAGGCCGAACAGGATTGCCCCCAGCACCGCGAAGATCAGCGTCGCCAGCGGCACGAAGGAGGTCAGCAGCATCCACGCCACCCGCCCCACCGGCACCCTGGCCTCCGCGTCCGGCAGCTTCGGCGCCAGCGACGGGTTCAGCATGGCCCGGCCCATGACGTAGAGCATGTAGAGCCCGGCCAGCATCAGCCCCGGCAGCAGCGCCGCCGCGTAGAGCCGCACCACCGACACCCCGGCCATGGCGCCGTAGAGGATCAGCATGATGGAGGGCGGGATCAGGATGCCGAGGCAGCCGCCGGCGGCGATGACGCCGGTGGAGAGCTGCTTGTCGTAGCCGGCGCGCAGCATGGCCGGCAGGGCCAGCACGCCCATCAGCGTGACGACGGCGCCGACGATGCCGGTCGCGGTGGCGAAGAGCGCGCAGGTCACCAGCGTCGCCACCGCCAGCGAGGCCGGGACATGGCGCAGCGCCAGCTGGATGGAGGTGAACAGCCGGTCCAGGATGTTGGAGCGCTCCACCATGTAGCCCATGAACAGGAACAGCGGCACCGAGATCAGCACGTCGTTCGACATGACCCCGTAGGTGCGCTGGACCAGCAGCGGGAAGATGGTGTCGCCGATGGCGTAGTAGCCGAAGCCGACGGACAGCGCGACCAGGGTGAAGGCGATGGGGAAGCCGAGAAGGATGGTGCCGATGAAGGTCACCAGCATCAGGATGCCGATGGCGGGATCGCTCATACGCCGTCTCCCGGCCGCACCTGGGACCCGGGGGGGATGCCCTGGGCCTGGGCGGCCTCCGCCAGCATGAGGTTCTCCAGCTCCTCCACGTCGTGCAGCCGCTGCGGCCAGGCGCCGGCGCGCAGGCAGGCGACGCAGCGCGCCACCTCCGCCAGGCCCTGGAGGAACATCAGGCCGCCGGCGATGGGGATCAGCGACTTGAAATGGTAGAGCGGCGCGCCGTTCGGGCTGAAGGAGCTGTGCTCCTTCATCACCCAGGACAGCTTGGCGAAGTCGTAGCCCGTGTAGATCAGCGCCGCCGCGGCGGGGAAGAAGAACAGGAGGTAGAGCGCCAGGTCCACCCCCGCCTGCACCCGCGGGCGCCAGGTCCGGTACAGGAAGTCGCCGCGGACGTGGCCGTTGCGGGACAGCAGGTAGGGCCCGCACATCATGAACAGGGCGCCGTAGAGGATGTAGGAGGCGTCGTAGGCCCATTCCGTCGGCTGGCCCAGGACGTAGCGCATGAAGACCTCGGTGCTGACCGCCAGCGTCAGCAGCACGATGCACCAGGAGAAGAGCTTGCCGACCAGGACGCTGGTGCGGTCGATGGCGAGGAGTACCGGCTGCATGGGCGTGTCCCGTCGGGCCAGGGAAGGGGGGTGCGGCGGGCGGCGCCTCGGGAGGAGCCGCCCGCCGGGCCTGCGGTCACGCCTTCTTGAAGAAGAAATCGTAGGCCATCTGCTGCTGGACCTCGTATTCCAGCTCGAACCCGACGACGCGCTTGGCGAAGGCCATCTGGCTGTCGATCACCTTCTTGAAGAAGGGATCGGCGGCGGAATAGGTGTCGACCACCTTCTTCCACGCCTCCAGCTGCGCCTTCAGCACGGTGTCCGGGGTCTTCTGCACCTTCACGCCGGCCGCCTTGATCGCCTCCAGGTCCTTGGAGTAGCGGTCCATGGCCTTCCAGCTCATCTGCGCCGACGCCGCGTCGGCGGCGACACGCAGAATGGTCTGCAGCTCCGGCGGCAGGCCGTTGAACTTCTTCCTGTTGAACAGGATCTCGAAGCTCTCCGCCGACTGGTGGTAGCTGCCCAGCATGTAGTTCTTGGCGACGTCGGTGAAGCCCAGCGCCCGGTCCGACGAGGGGTTGTTGAACTCCGCCCCGTCCAGCAGGCCGCGGTCGATGGCCGGCACGATGTCGCCGCCGCCCATGATGGTGACCGCCACCCCCAGCTCCTTGTTGAGGTCGGCGGCGAGGCCCACCGTGCGGTACTTCATGTTCTTCATGTCGTCGATGGCGGCGATCGGCTTCTTGAACCAGCCCAGCGGCTGGGTCGGCATCGGCCCGTAGAGGAAGCCCACCAGGTCCAGCTTCAGCACGTCCTGGATCAGCTCGTTGTAGAGCTGCTCGCCGCCGCCCTGCTTGATCCAGCCCAGCAGGTGGTTGGCCCGCCAGCCATAGGCCGGCGGCGTGCCGAACAGCGAGAAGGCCTTGTGCTTGCCGTACCAGTAGGCGGTCACGCCGTGGCCGCCGTCGAGCGCGCCGGAGATGATGGCGTCCTGCAGCTGCAGCGCGCCCACCACGGCGCCGGCCGGCAGCAGGTCCAGCTTCAGCCGGCCGCCGGACAGCGCGTTGACCGTGCTGGCGTAGTCGCCGGCGAACTCGTGGAAGATGTCGCGGGCGGGCCAGGTGCTCTGGAAGCGCAGCGTCGTGGTCTGGGCGCGCGAGACGCTGGGCATGGCGATGCCGCCGGCGGCGGTGCCGGCCACCGCACCCGCGGCCACGCCGAGGAAGCGGCGGCGCGAGGCGCGCTTGGGTTTGGTTTCGGCTACGGGGGTGGTGTCGGTCGCGGTGTCGGGGGCGGCGGTGAGAGGCTTGGTCGCGTCGGTCATGGACTGCGTCTCCCTGGATCGTTGGCCAGCCGCGCGGGCATCCGCGCGGGTTCCCTGTCGACTTTGTCTCGGCTCCCGCTTTTCCTTGGTGGTGCGGGGCTTGTGCTTAGGCCCGTGATGGTATCTGCGTTCCGGCCCCGCATCAATTTTCCCCTCCCCGGCGGAAGCGCGCCGGGCGGTGCCGGGCATGACTATTTAGCGGTAGGGAGGGTAGGGCGCGCCGCGGCCGCGGCAAGGGTTCCGCAGGCCTTTGGAACGGCGTCATGAAACTGATACATCTAAGGGGGAACCCGGAGCGGAGTTGGGCGCGCGGATGAGAGTGTCGGGTTGGGTCCTGTTGGCCGCCATGCTGGCGCTGCCCTGGCGGGGGGCGGCGGCCGAGCCGGCGCGCCTGCTGCTGACCACGGAGGAGGATCCGCCCTACAACTTCACCGACCCCGTCACCGGCCGCATCACCGGCATCGCCGGCGAGCTGGTGCCCCTCATCATGGAGCGGGCGGGGATCGCCTACGACGTCCAGATGCTGCCCTGGCGCCGCGCCTACGAGATGGCGCAGCGCCAGGCGAACACCTGCGTCTTCGCCATCAACGTCACGCGGGAGCGGCTGCCCCTGTTCGAGTGGGTGGGGCCGGTCGCCCATGGCGGCTGGACCCTGTTCGGCCGCCCCGACTGGAACCGCAGCGTGACGGACCTGGCCACCCTGGGCGACGTCACCGTCGTCGTGCAGTCCGGCAGCGGGATCGAGGCGCACCTGGTGGAGCGCGGCGTCGCCGTTGTGCCGGTCACCGCCATGGGGGCGATGATGCCGATGCTGGCCAACCGCCGGGCCGACCTGGTCGCCATCGGCGCCGCCAACGGCCCCTGGCTGGCGCGGCAGGCGGGGATCGAGCTGAAGCCGGTCCTGCGGATGACCGACACCGACCTCAGCGTCGCCTGCAACCCCGGCCTCGACAAGGGGCTCCTGGCCCGCATGCGCGCGGCGCTGAAGGCGCTGCGGGACGAGGGGACGGTGGAGCGGCTGAACGGGGCCTACCGGTGAGGCGCGGCCGGCGGGCGGCGGTCGCCTCGGCCCTGGCGGCCCTGCTGGCGCTGGCGGCGGCCGGCCCGGCCCGGGCGGCGGAGACGCGGCTGCACCTGCTGACCGAGGAGAACCCGCCCTACAACTTCACCGACCCCTCCACGGGCAAGCTGTCCGGCCTGTCCGGCGACTTCGTGCCGCTGATGATGCGGGAGGCGGGAATCGCCTACGACATCCAGGTCCTGCCCTGGAACCGGGCCTACCAGATGGCGCAGACGGAGCCCGACACCTGCGTCTTCGTCGCCAACCCGACGCCGGAGCGGCTGCCGCTGTTCAAGTGGGTGCGCCCCATCGCCGAGGGCGGCTGGGTGCTGTTCGCGCGGCCCGACTGGGGCGGCACGGTCCGGTCGGACGAGGACCTGCGCGGCCTGACCATCATCGTGCAGGCCGGCGGCGCGCTGGAGGAGCACCTGAAGAAGCTGGGGCTGAACGTCACCTCGGTGCCGCTGCGCTCCATCCTGCCGATGCTGATGGGCGGACGCGCCGACCTGGCGGCGCTGGGCTCCTACGGCGGGCCGTGGATGGCGCGGCAGGCGGCGGTGTCGATCAAGCCGGTGTACCGGCTGACCAGCGCCGAGCTGGGGATGGCGTGCAGCCCGTCCACCAGCGACGCGGTGGTGGAGCGGCTGCGCAAGGCGCTGGTGAAGCTGCGGACCGACGGCACGGCCGAGTCCATCGCCGCCCGCTACCGCTGACCGATTGCCGCGACCACATACTTGTTGCGTCACCCCGGCGAACGCCGGGGTCCAGGGGCCACGGGCGCTAAGGCAAGCCGCCCCTGGATTCCGGCTTTCGCCGGAATGACGGACGAACATGCCAAGTGGAATGGTACCCTGGACGGCTCCCCGGCAGCGGGGAGCGGCAGCTCACGCCGCGGGGCGGATGCCGAAGCGGCGCATCTCGCGGGCGATCCAGGCGGCGGCCTCGTCGGCCGTCGTCTCGATCCAGAGGTCGTCCTCGCCGTTGACCAGGGGGGCCAGTTCCGCCCCCCCGACCCAGCGGCCGAAGCGCCAGCGCTCCGCCCGCAGGACGCCGTCCGGCAGCCGCGCGACCCGGAAGGGCCAGGCGATCCGCCGCTCGCTGTCGAGGGCGAAGTAGTACCCCGTCGGGGCGGGGACCGGGGTGGCGGGGAGCTCCGCACCCTCCGCGAAATCGGGGAGGGGGAGAGCGGTTTCGGCGAGATCGATGTATCCGTCCATCATGGGTCGCATCCTGCCACGGGGGAGGGTGCCGCCGGGACGGTGTAGGGGGAGTAGCCCATCCTGGGCCGCCCCTGCCACGGCCGGGGACGGTTCATCGCCCACCGTGACCTTGATTGCGCAAGTCCTTGGATTTGCTGCGTCCGCCGGCCTCATCACCAAATCATCGGCAAATCATCGTCCCGCCTCCATGGAGGGGGCGGGGGGCCGCTGTCACCCCTAGTGTCGAAGGGGCCGCCACGAGGCCGCCAGGTGGCGTCCCGGATGGCGCCAGGGAGTGACACGACATGCGGATGAAGGCAACGCTGACCATCGACATCGACGTCGCCGACTATGTGGAGGCCGGGGAGCACGAGCGCTACCTGCGCCGGCTCCAGCAGGATCTCGGCGGCCGCTACGCCCAGGTCGAGCTGGACTTCCGGGAGCGCCGGGCCAAGCCCCAGCGGCGCGAGCCGCCCGTGCTGACCATCGTGCCGCGCACCGGGCGCCTGCCCAGCTACGAGCATTGAGGAGGCCCGGCCGATGCCCATCGACGCCGCCCGCCCGCGCCGCCGCAGCTCGCCCCTGGAAATCCTGGAGACGTTCCGCCGCATCGATCCGGAGGTGGCGCTGAAGGACGTCTGCGCCTTCCTCTACGTCTGCGAGAACGAGGGGATCAGCGTGGGCGAGCTCGCCTACCTGCTGGGCACCAGCCGCTCCACCACCACCCGCACCGTGGCCTACCTGGCCGAGGGCGTCGCCGGCGGCCCGCCGCTGGTCGACCTGCGCCCGTGGCCGCAGGACTGGCGGGTCAAGATCGTCCGCCTGACCGCCGAGGGCCGCGCGCTCCGCGACCGCATCAACGGCGTCGTCGCCGAGGCGCGCCCGGTGGCGCCCGCGCCGGAGGAGGAGGACGGGCCGCTGCCCGCCGCCCCTCCGGCCCGCACCGCGCTGGTCCGCCCCGTGGCTGCCCCGTACCGCGCGCGCCACTGAAGCGCGCCGACGCGGGCGGCGCGGGCTTCGTCCCCGCCGGCCGCACACGGAGGCGGCCCGGCGCCTCCGCAACGAAAAGGCATCGCGGCCGACGGGCCGCCCCGGGGAGGGGCGGCCCGGCCGGTGGCCGCTTGCCGCCTCACGTCAAGGAGATCGGAGATTATGCGCACTACCGCCAGTTGGCGGTCCCTGCTGAAGGGGACCGCAGCCCTCGCCCTGGTGCTGCCCGGCATGGCCGCCGGCACCGCCCAGGCCCAGGACCAGCAGCTCGAGGAGATCGTCATCACCGGCTCGCGCATCCGCAGCGCGAACCTGGTGTCGACCAGCCCGGTGACCGTGATCGGCAGCGAGGAGGTGAAGCTGCAGGGCACCACCCGGGTCGAGGACCTCGTCAACAACCTGCCGCAGGCCTTCGCCGACCAGGGCGGCGCCGTCTCCAACGGCGCGTCGGGCACCGCGACCGTGAACCTGCGCAACCTCGGCCCCACCCGCACGCTGGTGCTGGTCGACGGCCGCCGCCTGCCGGCGGGCACGCCGACCTCGGGCACCGCCGCCAACGTGGCGCCCGACCTGAACCAGATCCCGGCCGCGCTGATCGAGCGCGTCGAGGTGGTGACGGGCGGCGCCTCGGCCGTGTACGGCTCCGACGCCGTCGCCGGCGTCGTTAACTTCATCATGCAGGACGACTTCGAGGGCGTCCGCGTCGACGCGCAGTACAGCTTCTACCAGCACGAGAACGACAACAAGGTCGCCGACATCGTCCGCGCCCGCGGCTTCGATCTGCCGGACAAGAACGTCACCGACGGCTTCACCAAGGACGTCACCGCCGTCCTCGGCGTGAACTCGGAGAACGGCAAGGGCAACCTGACCCTCTACGCCGGCTACCGCGAGATCGACGCGCTGACCCAGGCCGAGCGCGACTTCAGCGCCTGCGCCACCGGCTCGGACGCGACCGGGCTCACCTGCTCGGGCTCCGGCACCACCTCGCCGGCGCGCATCCAGGCGGTCACCCCCGACGGCAACCTCGGCACCAACTACACGCTGGACCCGGGCACGGGGAACACCTTCCGCCCCTATGTCGGCGCCCGCGACGCCTTCAACTTCGCCCCGTACAACTATTACCAGCGCCCCGACAAGCGGTACACGATGGGCGCCATGGGCCACTACGAGATCAACGAGGCCGTTGATGTCTACGCCCAGCTGATGTTCCACGACGACCGCACGATCGCCCAGATCGCCCCGTCGGGCCTGTTCTACGGCAACTTCTACCAGGTACCCTGCTCGAACCCGCTGCTGTCGGCGGACCAGGTGCAGAAGCTCTGCACCGACCTCGGCTACGGGCTGGACGACACGGCGACGGTGCTGATCGGCAAGCGCAACGTCGAGGGCGGCGGGCGCCAGGACGACCGCCAGCACACCTCCTACCGCATGGTCGGCGGCTTCCGCGGCGACCTGGGCGGCGGCTGGAACTACGACGTCTACGGCTCGCGCGGGGAGGTGGTCTTCGCCGAGACCTACCTGAACGACTTCTCCGTCGCCCGCGGCCAGCGCGCGCTGAACGTGGTCCGCGACCCCGCCACCGGCCAGGCGGTCTGCGCCTCGGTGCTGGACGGCACCGACCCGAACTGCGTGCCCTACAACATCTTCTCGGCCAACGGCGTGACGCCGGCGGCGCTGGCCTACCTGCAGACGCCGGGCTTCCAGCGCGGCCATACCCGCCAGTACATCGCGTCCGGCTCGCTCTCCGGCGACCTCGGCCAGTACGGCGTGCAGAGCCCCGTCGCCACCAGCGGCGTCGGCATCGCGCTGGGTGCCGAGTACCGCAAGGAGGCGCTGCTGCTGCGCACGGACAACGCGTTCACCACCGGCGACCTGGCCGGCCAGGGCGGCCCGACCATCGGCATCGAGGGCTCGTTCAACGTCAAGGAACTGTTCGGCGAGCTGCGCGTGCCGCTGGTCGAGGGCCAGCCCTTC
>DASPKT010000256.1:0-16480 GCA_035627915.1 Azospirillaceae bacterium | reverse complement strand
CCTCGTGGCGCCGCTTGCCCCCCTGCCCGTCCAGGCGCTGCGCGTGCAGCACCCGGTCCATCTCCGGCGCCCGGGGCGGTGCCGTGCCGGAGGCGGCGGCCCAGGCGCGGCGGAACGCCTCGAAGGCTGGCCGCCGGCACTCCGCGCAGGGGCGGTGCCCGGCGGCCAGCGCCGTCGCCTCGTCCAGGAAGAACAGCTCGGTATAGAGGCCGGGCGTCATCGGCGTGCGCCGGCGGCCCTTGAAGTCCAGCAGGCAGGCGATCCAGGCGGCGCTGCGCCAGCGCGCCCGGCCCAGCCGGCGGGCGCCGTCGTGCAGGCAGCCGCCGCGGTTGCCCATCAGGGAGCCCCGGTCGGGGACGGCGACGATCTCGCCGAAGGGGGTGACGCGGTTCTGCAGCGGCATCAGCGGGCGGGCATCACCCGGACCTTGTCGACGTCGTCGGCGATGCGGACGCGGGGGAAGCGCTCCCTCGCCTCCGCCAGCACCTCGGCGGGGTCGTAGCGGCCGGACTGGTGGGTCGGCACCAGCTCCCCCACCCCGGCCTTCTCCGCCAGCCGCCGGATGCCGGCATGGGCGGCGCGGATCTGGCGCGGCGTCCCCTCCCCGCGATCCACCAGGAAGCGGCAGGTGTCGTGCTCGACGAGCAGGGCGGCGAGGCCGCGGGCAGCGCCGGGCACCGCCGCCCCGGTGCCGGGAAAGGTGAGCTGGAACATATGTCGCGCCGCCTCCGTCCGCCGGGGCCATCCTAGCGGACGGCCGGGCCGGCGTCTCCGGCCCCGGCACCGCCAACCCCAACCAGGGCGCCACGGTTCGGGACGCCTCGGTTCGGAGGCGCAATCATTATTGATCCTGGTCAATGCCGGCGCCCCCGGGAGGCGCCATGCTGGGCAATCACAAACCCGGATGCAGGGCCATGACCGATACGGCTTTCCAGTTCCGCCCCGAGGACGCCATCGCGCTCGCCGTCGTCGACATCGGCAACGCGCTCGCCCGCCACAGCGAGGCGGTGCTGGAGGAGGCCGGGCTGACGGCGCCGCAATGGACTGTCCTCCTCAACATCGCCGGCGACGCCAACTTCCGCGACGCCGGCGGCGCCGGGCCGGCGGTCTATTCCTCCGAGATCGCGGCCAACCGCGGCCTGTCCCGCCCCCACATCAGCGCCACCGTCACCGACCTGCTGCGCAAGGGGCTGGTGCAGCAGGCCGACGATCCCGCCGACCGGCGGCGCAAGCTGCTGTCGGTGACGCCGCCGGGCATGGCCCTGCTGCGCCGGCTGCAGCCGCTGCGCCGGGCCGTCAACGACATGCTGCTGGAGGGGTTGTCGACGGAGCAGCGGGTCCAGCTGATGGAGACGCTGGCCGTGCTGCGCGACCGCGCCCGCAGCGCCGAGCCGATCCGCTCGGTCCCGCTGCGCAAGGCCTGCTGACGCGGGGCGGGGTGGAGCCGGGCGGGGGTGGTGCGGCGCGGCGGGCTGGGCTAGCCTTCCCGCCGACCTGCAGACCCGCGTCCCGCATCCGGAGGAGGCCCCCATGCCCCTGACCCACCGCAAGCTGACCGACGGCCTGTCCGTCGCCCCGCAGATCACCGAGGACGACATCCGCGAGGCCGCCCGCCTCGGCTACCGGACGATCGTCAACAACCGCCCCGACGGCGAGGAGGCCGGCCAGCTCGATAGCCGCCGGGCCGAGGAACTCGCCGGCGAGGTCGGGATCGAGTACGTCTACCTGCCCGTCACCATGCAGAGCATCCCCGGTTCCGTCCCCACCTTCGCGGAGGTGCTGGAGGACCATCCGGGCCCGGTGCTGGCGCACTGCCGCTCCGGCACCCGCTCCACCATCCTCTGGGCCATGGCCGAGGCCGCGCACGGCAAGACCCCGCTGGACGAGATCGCGTCGCGCGCCGCCGGCGCCGGCTACGACCTCGGCCCCTACACGGGTGTGCTGGAGGTGCTGCGCAAGGGCCGTTCTTGATCACTTGCCGGCCCGGGTTCCTTGGGGGTAGTAGAGCTCCTAACAGTACTGCGCGCCAGCCGCGATGGTGAGGTTTGCCGTCAGTCCGGCAGGAGGAGCGCCGAAGGCGGGGCGGCGCCCCGGCGAGGCGGTCCGACGCACCGGATGACGAGCAAACCTCACCACCCCGGAGGGGCGGCCGGATTGCCGGCCCGTGGTCTGCGTCACGCGGCTTGCCCGATGCGCCGCATCGCGCCGCGCCGCCTTCCTGGCCACAAACCGGCACTCCGGCCGTCGCGGCGACGCGCAGTACTGTTAGGAGCTCTAAGCTACCCGTCCGGAATTGGGAGTGACCGTCCCCGTGCGCACCCTGTCGATGCCCCTCGCCGCCCTCCTCGCCGCCGCCCTGACGGCCCTGGCGCCGGCCCCGGCGCTTGCGCAGAAGGAGAAGGCCGCTGCGCCGAAGCCCGCCGCCGCGGGTGCAGCCTGCGCGCGGCCGGAGAAGCCCAAGCTGCCCGACGCCAAGAAGGCCAAGACGGCGGAGATGGAGGCGGCCCAGAAGGCGCTCGGCGACTACACCGGCAAGATGAACGCCTACATCAAGTGCCTGGACAAGGCCAAGTTCGACGCCCAGAACGAGCACAAGGCCATGTCCGACCAGTGGAACAAGGCCGTCGACGTCTACGCCAAGCGCCCGGGCTGAGACGGGGGGCGGCTTACCCTTCCACATCGCCCCTTCCCCTCTCCCCTTGAGGGAGAGGGAGGGACCCGCCGCCGCAAGGCGGTGGGAGGGTGAGGGGTGGGAATCGGGACGCCGGGCGTCGGAGCCTGGGTGCGGCTGAGGCCCTGTGCGTGCTTCGACAGGCTCGGCATGAGGGGCGGTGGATGCCTGGCCCGGCGTGGTCGGGAGCAGCAACCTCCCTGGGGAGCAGCTCAACGATCCTCAGGCTGAGCCTGTCGAAGCCTCATCCTGAGCTTGTCGAAGGCCGCACCACGCCCCCGCTGCCCAAACTCCGGCTGGAAGAGCCCCCTCACCCTTCCCACGGCTGCGCCGCGGGCCCCTTCCCTCTCCCACGGGGGGAGAGGGCGGTTCACCCCGCCAGGCGCGGCGTCGGCTGGACGGTGATCTCGCCGCGGCGGTGCAGCGCCTTGGCGAGGGCCTCGACGCGGCGCTGGACGACGTCGCCGCTCAGCATGGCGGCGTCCTCCGGCAGGGCCAGGGTCAGGGTCTCGTCGCCGAGGCGCAGGGCCGTGCGCTGCAGCAGCGTGGCGGCGCCGCCGGTCAGCGTGTGGGCGAGCCGGAGGGCCAGGCCCAGGATGTTGGCCCGCGCCATCTGCGTCTCGCTGACCAGCCCGCGGGCGACCGCGGTGGTCGCATCCAGGGTGCCGGCGTAGCGGATGTAGCTGGCAAGCGCCAGGTAGGCGCGCTCGGCATGGTCGATGCCGGCCACGGGCATGCGCAGGATTCGCATGAAGGTGTGCTCGGCCCGGTAGTCCGGATGCTCCGCCCAGCCGAGGTCGGACAGCAGGCAGGCCGCGATGCGCAGCCGCGCCGCCGCCTCGTCCTCCCCGGCGAACAGGGGGGCCGTCCACTGGGCGATGGTGTCGGCGACGCCGAAGCGGCCCAGGAACTCCGCCACCTGCCGGCTGGCCGCCAGCAGCGGGTCCTGCCGGCGCTCCTCCGGCGGCAGCAGGTCGTAGAGGTGCCCCTCGCGCAGGCCGTAGGCGGAGAAGACGACGCGGGCCGGCTGCACCGTCTTCAGGAGCCGCTCCAGCACCAGCGCCACCAGCGGCAGCGTCTCCAGCCGGCGCTTCGACACGCCCGGCATCTTCTCCAGCGACGACCGGCTCTGCCGCGCGATCAGGCCGGCGAAGTCGGCGATCTCGCCCGCGTCGGCGTCGTAGTGGTGGATGATGTGCAGGGGGTGGCGCACCTGCTCCATGTGCAGCTTGGCCAGCGCCCGCCAGCCGCCGCCCACGGGATAGAAGCTGCGGCCCTTCGCCTGGCCGATCCAGGGCAGCCGGGCCAGGTGCTGGTCGATCAGCTTGGCGACCGCCCCCGGCTTGCCGTCCGTCGCCTCCGACAGGCGCAGCGGCCCGAGCGGCAGGGTCACCTGCGGCCCCAGCTCCCCCCGGTCGAGGCCGACCAGCTCCAGGCTGCCGCCGCCGAGGTCGCCCATCAGCCCGTCCGCCCCCGGCGTGCCGGAGACGACGCCCAGCGCCGACAGCCGCGCCTCCTCCTCGCCCGGCAGGACGGAGATGGCGGTCCCGGCGACCGCCTCCAGCTTCGCCACGAAGGCCGGCCCGTCGCTGGCGTCGCGCACCGCGGCGGTCGCCAGCACGTCGACGCGCCCGACCCCCATGCCGTCGATCAGCCGGCGGAAGCGGGCCACGTTCTCCAGCGCCAGGCGCACGCCGTCGGGGTTCAGCCGGCCGGTGCGCTGCACCCCCTTGCCCAGGCCGCACATGATCTTCTCGTTGAAGATCGGCACCGGGGCGCGGCTCAGCCGGTCGTAGACGACGACGCGGATGGAGTTCGACCCGATGTCGATCACCGCGATCCGTTCCGCGGCGGCGATGCTGTGGGCTTGGCGGTCCAGTCTGAGGGGCATGGATCAGGTCGCCTGCTTGCTGAGGACGAGGCGCGGCGGCACGCGGGCCTCCGACAGGGCGCTGCCGCGCCCGGATAGGCTGGGATTGGTCATGAAATAGGTATGCGCGCTGAAGGCCGCCATGCCGGCCTCCACCCGCTGGTAGGTGCCGTCCGGCGCCAAGCGCCAGCTCTGCGCCTCGTCCTTCAGGTTGGCGACCATGATCTGGTCGACCACCTGCTGGTGGACGGTGGGGTTCTCGATCGGCACCAGCGTCTCGATCCGGCGGTCCAGGTTGCGCGGCATCCAGTCGGCGGAGGAGATGAACACCTTCGCCTTCTCGTGCGGCAGCCCGTGGCCGTTGCCGAAGCAGACGACCCGGCCGTGCTCCAGGAAGCGGCCGACGATGCTCTTGACCCGGATGTTCTCCGACAAACCCTTCACGCCCGGGCGCAGGCAGCAGATGCCGCGGATCACCATGTCGATCTGCACGCCGT
The DNA here is from genome assembly GCA_035627915.1 of Azospirillaceae bacterium. GTDB lineage: Bacteria > Pseudomonadota > Alphaproteobacteria > Azospirillales > Azospirillaceae > DASPKT01. Next base: position 11,442 of record DASPKT010000256.1, on the reverse strand, counting down.
TCTGCGACGCCTCGTAGAGCTTGTCGATGATGCGGCTGTCCACCAGCGAGTTCAGCTTCACCCAGATCTGGGCGGGCCGGCCGGCATGGGCGTGGGCGATCTCCGCGTCGATCAGCGCCGCCAGCCGCTGGCGCAGCCCGATGGGGGCGATGGCGATCTTCTCCAGCGAGCGGGGCGTGGCGTAACCGGTCATGTAGTTGAACATGTGGGCGGCGTCGTGGCCCAGCGCCGGCTCGCAGGTGAAGAAGCTGAAGTCCGTGTAGACCTTGGCCGTGATCGGGTGGTAGTTGCCGGTCCCGAAGTGCACGTAGGAGCGCACGCCCTCCGGCTCGCGCCGCACCACCAGCGACACCTTGGCGTGGGTCTTCAGGTCGACGAAGCCGTAGACCACCTGCACGCCGGCGCGCTCCAGGTCGCGGGCCCAGCGGATATTGGCCTCCTCGTCGAAGCGGGCCTTCAGCTCCACCATGGCGGTGACGCTCTTGCCCGCCTCCGCCGCCTCGATCAGCGCCGCGACGATGGGCGAGTTCTTGGAGGTGCGGTAGAGCGTCTGCTTGATCGCCAGCACCTGCGGGTCGTGCGCCGCCTGGCGCAGGAACTGCACCACCACGTCGAAGCTCTCGAACGGGTGGTGGACGATGATGTCCTTGTGCCGGATGGCGGCGAAGCAGTCGCCGCCGAAGTCGCGGATGCGCTCGGGGAAGCGGGCGTTGTAGGGCGGGAACAGCAGGTCCGGCCGCTCGTCCACGATGATCTGCTTGGTATCCGACAGGCCGATCAGCCCGTCCTGCACGAACAGATCGTCGGTCGCCACGTGCAGCTGGTAACGCAGGAACTCGCGCAGCTCCCGCGACATGCCGGCGTTCACGCCCAGCCGGATGACGTTGCCGCGCTTGCGGCGCTTCAAGGCACTCTCGAAGGTCCGGACCAGGTCCTCCGACTCCTCCTCGATCTCGATGTCGCTGTCGCGCAGCAGGCGGAAGACGCCGTGGCCCTTCAGGGTGAAGGGCGGGAACAGCCGCTCGATGAAGGTGCGCACCACCTGCTCCAGCAGGATGAAGCGCACCTCCGAGCCCGGCAGGCGCACGAACCGCTCAAGCTGGGACGGCAGCGGCACCAGCGCGTCCAGGTTCTGCCCCTTGATGGGATCGTAGAGCTGCAGGGCCAGCGCGAAGCCCATGTTCGGCATGAAGGGGAACGGGTGCGCCGGGTCGACCGCGATGGGCGTCAGGACCGGGAAGATGTCGTCCAGGAACTTGGTCTCCAGCCAGTCGTGCTCGGCCGGGGTCAGCTCCTCCGGGTCGACGACGGCGATCCCGTTGTCCCGCAGCTCCTTGCGCATGGTCAGCCAGCAGGCCTGCTGGTCGCGCATCAGGTCGGTCACCCGCGCGTTGATGGCGGCCAGCTGCTGCGCCGGGGTCAGCGCGTCGTCGGACGGCGTCGTCACCCCAGCGGCGACCTGCGCCTTCAGACCGGCGACGCGGACCATGTAGAATTCGTCCAGGTTGCTGGCGGAGATCGACAGGAACCGCAGCCGCTCCAGCAGCGGGTGGCAGCGGTTGTAGGCCTCCTCAAGCACGCGCTGGTTGAAGGCCAGCCAGGAAAGCTCCCGGTTGATGAACCGGTCCGGCGAGGACATGTCGATGCGGTCGGTCTCGAGTTCCTGGACGCTGCTCACGGGGGCCTCTGCGGAAAAGTGTCGAACGGACTCCATAGCATAACCGGCGTCGGTTACGGTTGAGGGAGCGCGGGCGCGCGTCGCCGGGCCCGCCAGCCCGTCCCCTCCAACCATCGACCCGCGCCGGCGTGCCATGAAGACCCTCTATCTGCTGCGCCATGCCAAGTCGGCCTGGGCCGACCCCGGCCTGGCGGACCACGACCGCCCGCTGGCCCCCAGGGGGCGGCAGGCGGCCGCGTCCATGGCCGACTATATAGGCAAGCGGCCGGGCGGCCCACCCCCGCTGGACCTGGTGCTCTGCTCCACCGCCAGGCGGGCGCGCGAGACGCTGGCGGCCGTGCTGCCGGCCTGGGCGCCCCGCCCGCCCGTGCTGGAGGAGGACGGGCTGTACCTCTGCGGGGCGGACGCGCTGCTGCGCCGGCTGCGGTCGCTGGCCGACGGGATCGACGCGGTGCTGCTGATCGCCCACAACCCCGACCTGCAGGAGCTGACCCTCTCGCTGGCCCGCGGCGGGGCGGAGGGGCTGATGGCGCAGGCGCGCGCCAAGTACCCGACCGGCGCGCTGGCCCGGCTGGAGCTGGACGTCGCCGACTGGGGCCGGCTGCGGCCCGGCGACGGGCGGCTCATGGAGTTCGTGCTCCCCCGCAATCTCCCTTAGCGCCGCCGGCCCGGCTGCGCTAAGCAGGGGGACGATCCATGCAGGCGGAGACACAGGCGGCGTGACGCGGCGGCCGGACCCCACCTCCCCCACCCCGCCGGAGCGACCGGGCGCCCTTCCTGTGCCCACGCGCGAGGTGGAGCTGAAGCTGCTGGCCCACCCGGGCGACCTGGCCCGGCTGGCGGCCGCTCCCCTGCCGGGCTCCTGGTCGGCCGGGCCGGCGGAGACGCTGCGCCAGCGCACCACCTATTTCGACACCGACGGGCTGGAGCTGGCCGCGCACGGGGTCGCGCTGCGGGTGCGGCGCGAGGGCAAGCGCTGCGTCCAGGCGGTGAAGACGCTGGGCCGCGGCGCCGGCGAGGCCGCCGGCCTGGCGGTGCGGCGGGAGTGGGAGTGGCCGATCGCCGGCGACGCCCCGGACCTGGAGCCGCTGCGGGCCGGCGAGCTGCGCGGGGCGGTGCCGCAGGAGGCGCTGGACCGGCTGCGCCCGGTCTTCACCACCGACGTGCGGCGCACGGTGCTGCGCCTGCGCCCCTCTGACGGGACGGAGATCGAGATGGCGCTGGACGCCGGCCACGTCACCGCTCATCCGCCGGCCGGCTCCGCCACCGCCCACCGCGCCATCGCCGAGGTGGAGCTGGAGCTGAAGGCCGGCCGCGTGGCCGGGCTGTTCGAGGTCGCCGCCGTGCTGAACCGCCACGTGCCGCTGCGACTGTCCGCGCGCAGCAAGGCGGACGAGGGGTTCGCTCTGCTGACCGGGCGGGGCCCCGCCGCGGTGCGGGCCAAGCCGCTGGGCCTCGGCCCCGCCAGCACCGCGGCCGAATGCTTCCGCCAGGTGGTGCGCAACTGCCTCGCCCACCTGCTGGACAACGAGGCGGCGGTGACCGCCGGCGCCGATCCGGAGGCGCTGCGCGAGATGGCGGCCGCGGTGCGGCGGCTGGAGGCGGCCTTCCGCCTGTTCAAGGGGCTGGTGCGCTGCCCCCGCGGCGCCGGCCTGCGCAAGGAGCTGCGCTGGCTGGGCCGCCGGCTGGAGGCCGCCCGCGCGCAGGACCGGCTGGCGCAGCGCCTTGCCCTGCTGCCGGCCACCGCGGTGCCGGCGGTGCTGGCCGCAGCGCTGGCCAGGGCGCGGCGCGACGCCAGGCTGGCGCTGCTGGAGGCGCTGCACGGCCCCCGCTGCACCGCCCTGCTGCTGGGCCTCGCCGGCTGGCTGGAGGGCGGGGAGTGGCGCCGGGGCGCCGCCCTTGACGCGCCCATGAGCGCCGTCGTGCCGGGCCTGCTGGACCGGCGCCTCGCCAAGGTGCGCCGGGCCGCCGCCGGCCTCGACCCCGCGGACGCGCAGGCGCGCGCCCGGCTGTGGCGGCGGGTGATGCGGCTGCGCTACGCGCTGGACTTCTGCCGCGGCCTGTTCCCGCCGGAGCGGCTGCGCCCCGCCCTGGACGCGGTGGACGCGCTGCGCGCCGCGCTCAAGCCGGCGGTCGACCTCGACCAGGCGCTGTCCCTGCTGGCGGACTGCCGCGCCCGCCCCGCCCGCGCCGCCCTGAAGGCGCTGGAGCCCCGCCTGCGCCGGCAGCTCGCCCGCGAGGCCGCAGCACTGCCCGCGGCCCTGGCGGCGTTCCGGGGGATGGAGCCGTTCTGGGCGGCGGGTTGACGGCCTGACTGGGACCTTGCCCGTTATAACGCCCGTTATTACATTCTGGATGTCGTCTCCCGGAGGCCGCCATGTACAAGACGAAGCTGCTGCGGATCGGCAACTCGACCGGCGTCACCCTGCCCCGGGACATCCTGTCCGCCGCCAAGCTCGACCGGGGCGATGCGGTCACCGTCGAGGTCAAGGACGGCCGGATAGAGATCGCTGCGGCCGGGGACGACTATGCCGAGGCGATGGCGGTCGGGCGCCGCTTCGCCGCCAGGTACCGCCGGACCATGGCCGACCTCGCGAAGTGACGCGGCCCGCATGACCGGCGTCCGGTTCCCGCCGATCGAAGCCATCATCGACCTGCATCACGAACTGCTGATCGAGCATGGCGGCGCGCCGGGCCTGCGCGACCGCGGCGCGCTCGAGGCGTCGCTGGCCCGCGGCCGGCAGATGCTCGCCTATGCGGGCGGGGAGGAGCTGTCCGTGGCGCGGCTCGCGGCCGCCGTGTGTGTCAGCGTGTGCCGCAACCATCCCTTCGTCGACGGGAACAAGCGCGCCGCCTTCGCCGCCCTCGGTATGACGCTGGGGTTGAACGGCTTCTATCTCGACGCGACCGAGCGCGATGCCACGGCGACCATCCTGGCCCTCGCCGCGGGAACGCTGGCCGAGGACGCCTTCGCCGCTTGGGTGGCGGCGCACAGCCTTCCCGACGAGGCATAGCCCGCCGCAGGAACCGGGTGGCCCGGGGTCCCGGCGCCCGGCATGGTCGGGGCTCCCCAACCCCGAGGAGCCATGCCATGAGCCTCATCATCACCGGCCTGTCGCCGGAGCCGTTCCGTCCCCTCTTCGCCCTGTCCGACGCCGAGCTGGCGGCGGCGGGGATCGTGCGCCGGACCGTCGACGCCAAGCCGGGCTTCCCCTGCCGCATAACCCTGGAGGACGCCGAACCGGGCGAGACGGTGCTTCTGCTGGCCTATGAGCACCAGCCCGCCGCCTCCCCCTACCGGGCGGGCGGGCCGATCTTCGTGCGCGAGGCGGCGGCGGAGCGGGCGCGGGCGGCCGGCACGGTGCCGGAGTACCTGGCGAGCCGCCTGCTGTCGGTGCGCGCCTACGACGATGCCGGCATGATGGTGGAGGCGGAGGTGGTGGACGGCCGCGAGCTGGAACCGCTGGCCGGGCGCTTCCTGGCCCGCCCCGACGTCGCCTACCTGCACGTCCACTTCGCCCGCCGCGGCTGCTACGCGGCGCGGATCGACCGGGCCTGACCCCTCAGGCGCCGCCCGCCGTCGGCTCTTCTGAGGTCGGTGCGGGCAGAACCGGGGCGGGCGGCGCCAGGACGGAGCGGCAGAAGGGCACGGTGATGGGGCGCTTGGCCGCCAGCGCCGCGTGGTCCAGCTCCGCCACGATGCGCCGGGCGCTGTCGAAGGAGCGCTCGGTGTGGGTCATCAGCCAGAGGATCACGTCCTCCCCCACCCGGATCTGCCGGTCGGCGAAGAGCTTCACCAGCACCGCCATCAGCAGCGAATCGTCCGGCGCCGCCATCCCGACCGCCGGCGCCGCCACCAGGCGCGAGCGCAGGTCGGGCAGCCGCATCACCCAGTTCACCGGCGCGTAGCCCGCCAGCAGCAGCAGGTGGCCGCCGGCCTCCCGCGTCACGTTGTAGAGGTGCAGCAGCACCCGCTCCAGCGCCGGGTCGCCCGCCACCTCGTGCGCGCGGTCCAGCACCGCGGTGCGGGTCGGGCCCAGCAGGCGCGGCACCTCCGCCAGGTCCAGATCCTCCGGCCCCAGCAGGGGTGCGCGCGACCGGGCGCGCCAGACATTCGCCAGGTGGCTCTTCCCGCAGCCCGAGGGGCCGTACAGCACCAGCGCCGGCGCGGGCCATTCCGGCCACGAATCGAGCCAGGCGACGGCGTCGGCGTTGCCGGGGGCGACGAGGAAATCCGCCTCCCCCATGGCCGAACGGTGGCCGAGGTCGAGGGGAAGCTGCTTCAGACCGGTCATGATCACTCAGGCGGAAGGCGGCGGGACATCGGCGGCGGCATGCACCCGCATCCCCTCCCCCGCCGGGTGGGCGAGGGGCGAGTCGGGCGGGAAGCCGGCCGGTTCCGCGGACACGGACGCGGCGCCGGTATAATAACCGCTCGCGAGGTACTGGCGCAGTGCGAAGCGCACCAGCACCCCGATGACGGCGGCGACCGGCACCGCCAGCAGCACGCCGGTGAAGCCGAACAGGCTGCCGGCGGCCAGCAGGGCGAACATGACCCAGACCGGGTGCAGCCCGACCCGGTCGCCGACCAGCTTCGGGGTCAGCACGTTGCCTTCCACCGCCTGGCCGAAGATGAAGATGCCGGCGACCAGGCCCACCCGCCACAGCTCGTCGTACTGGAAGAAGGCGATGCCGACGCTGCTGATGAACCCCACCAGCGAGCCCACGAAGGGGATGAAGGACAGGAGCCCCGCCACCAGCCCGACCACCAGCCCGAAGTCGAGCCCCACGACGGTCAGCGCCACCGCGTAGAACAGGCCCAGCACCAGGCACACGGCCGCCTGCCCGCGCACGAACCCGGCCAGCGTCCGGTCGGCCTCGCGCGCCTGCTCCCGGATGGTGCCCAGGTGGGCGCGGGGCAGCCAGCCGTCCACGGCACCGACCAGCTTGTCCCAGTCGCGCAGCAGGTAGAAGGCGACGATGGGGGTGATGAGGACCACCGACAGCACGTCGAAGAAGGAGACCGCCCCGGTGAAGATGCCCTTCACCAGGTCCACGGCCCAGGACACCGCCGTGCCGGCATAGTCGCCGGCGGCCGTGCGCAGCCGCTCCACCTCCTCCGGCGACAGGCGCGCCACCAGCCGCTCGACCCGCGGCAGCACCTCGCGCTTGAACCAGGCGACGATGGCGGGCACCCGGTCGATGAGGTCGGAGACCTGCCCCTGGATCAGCGGCACCACCAGCACGACGGCCAGCAGCGCCACCAGCACGAAGGACAGCAGCACCAGGGTGGTGGCGAGCCAGCGCGGCGCCCCGCCCCGCTCCAGCCGGTCCACCGCGGGGTCCAGCAGGTAGGCGATGGCCATACCCGCCACGAAGGGCAGCAGCATGTCCCGCAGCACCCACACCAGCAGGACGAAGACGGCGAATCCGACGAGCCAGAACCGCACCTGGCGGCCCGCCGTCACGACGCCTTCTCCCGCGTGCGCAGGATCAGCACGCCCCGCGAGACATAGGCCAGCAGCGACCAGCTGGCGGTCAGCGCCACCAGCCAGGTTGCCGGCCCGATCCAGAAGTCCAGCCCGACCCCGGGCCCGGCCACCGCCAGGACCAGGGCGGCCAGCGCCAGCTGGGCGAAGGTGTTCAGCTTGCCGACGACCAGCGGCTGCATGGCCAGGCGCTCCCTCATCAGATGCAGGACGGTCACCCCGCCCACGATGATGATATCGCGCGTCACGACCAGCACCACCAGCCAGAGCGGCAGGAACCCCTCCATCCCCAGCGCAACGTAGGTCGCCACCAGCAGCAGCTTGTCGGCGGCCGGGTCGAGATAGCCGCCCAGCTTGCTGCGCGAGCGGAAGCTGCGGGCGATGAAGCCGTCCAGCGCGTCCGACACGCCGGCGGCGACGAACCACCAGAAGGCCCAGGTCAGGTGCCCGTTCAGGATCAGCCACACCGCCACGGGCACCGACAGCACCCGCGCGAAGGTGATGGCGTTGGGGACGGTCAGGACCTGCATGGGGCCGCTCCCGCGCCGGGATTCAGGGCGTGCCGGCCGGCTGGGGCGCCGGCTGCACGGCCGGCTGGGCAGCGGTGCGGCCGGCGCCGCTCCAGGCCAGCTGCCACTGCGGCACGGCACCGGTCGCCGGGACCGGCCGGCCGGCCGGCAGCGGGGACAGGCCCAGGTCGCGCTGGGCCAGCGCCGTGCGCAGCCGCTCCACGTCGCCCAGATAGGCCAGCTCCACCACCGCCTCGCTCCGGTTCAGCGAGACGACGCGGGTGCGCGTCACGGTGGGCACCTGCGACAGGCGCTTGCGGGTCTCCGCCCAGTCCTGCATGCCCTGGATCGGCACGGCGGCGGTCAGCAGGCTCTCCGCCCCCGTCTCCACGAGGTTGCGGCGCTTCCACTCCTCCTCCATCCGCTCCACGACGGCGGTGACGGCGGCGGCGTACGGCTCGGGCCCGGCGCCCTGGAGGGGGGCCTGGTCGGTGTCCGGGCGGCCGCCCGGGCGGTGGCGGGTCAGCTTCACGCCCGACACCCCCTCGCCCACCTCGGCCACCAGCACCTCGCCGGCGCCGTAGCGCTGGGCGATGCGGGCCAGCGCGTCGGCCTGGCCGGCGACCGCCTCCGCGGCGCCGACGGCGGCCACGTCCTCCACGTCGCCGGCGGGCACCAGCACCGGCAGCAGCCCGTCGGGCGAGGCGTTCTCCGCCCAGGCCTGGCGCCAGGCGGTCTCCCGCTCCCACAGCACGGGCTGGCCGCCGGCATGCTCGACGGGGAGCACCAGCACGGGCTTGGAGCGCACCTCGGCGTAGCGCACCCCGTTGGAGAGCAGCAGCTGGCGCACGGCCGCCGGGCGGAAGCGGACGGTGAAGGTGCCGATGTAGCGCACGGCGCTGCTGCGCTCCTCCTGCACCTCGAAGCTGTCGACCAGCGTCTCCACGCCGCCGCCGGCCAGCGCCGACGCCTGGCGGCCGTCGCTGCGGGGGGTCAGGCGGCGGACCAGCATGTCGAAGGCCTGCGACTGCGCCTGCCCGATGGCCTGGTCGCGGGCGCCGGCGCTGCTGCCGGCGGTGACGTCCACCACCACGTCGCGCACCGTGAACACCTCGCTCTCCTGCGCCCCGGCCGGCGCCGCGGCGGGAAGCAGGGCCAGCGCCAGGAGGACCAGGAGCCGGGGCAGGAAGCCCATGTGCCGCAGGGCGGGAATGCAGCGGTGCAGCATTGCAATGCCTTCCAGTCTTGCTATGTTCGGCGCCACTCGGGCGCCCGGGCAGTTGAAACGCTCAAGCCCGGCCGTTTGCGCCGGACTTCTTAGCCCAGCCCCTTTCGGAACGCCATCTGTGAGGACGCTTGACCAGCTACTCATATAAGGACGCCGGTGTCGACATCGACGCGGGCAACGCGCTGGTCGAGGCGATCAAGCCGCTGGCCAAGTCCACCGCACGCCCCGGGTCCGACGCCGGCCTGGGCGGATTCGGCGCGCTCTTCGACCTGAAGGCCGCAGGGTTCACCGACCCGCTGCTGGTGTCCACCACCGACGGCGTCGGCACCAAGCTGAAGGTCGCCATCGACGCCGGGCGGCACGACACGGTCGGCATCGACCTCGTCGCCATGTGCGTCAACGACCTCGTGGTGCAGGGCGCCGAGCCCTTGCTGTTCCTGGATTATTACGCGACCGGAAAGCTCGACGTGGCGGCTGGCCGGGCGATCGTGTCAGGCATCGCCGAGGGTTGCCGGCAGGCCGGCTGCGCGCTGGTCGGCGGCGAGACGGCGGAGATGCCCGGCATGTACGCCGAGGGCGACTACGACCTCGCCGGCTTCGCCGTGGGCGCCGTGAACCGCACCGACGTGCTGACCGGCGCCGGCGTGGCCGAGGGCGACGTGGTGCTGGGCCTCGCCTCCTCCGGCGTCCATTCCAACGGCTATTCCCTGGTGCGCAAGCTGGTCGGCGTCGCCGGCCTCGGCTACGACGCCCCCTGCCCCTTCGCCGAGGGCGTCACGCTGGGCGAGGCGCTGCTGACGCCCACCCGCATCTATGTGAAGAGCACGCTGGCCGCGGTGCGCGCCGGCACCGTGCGGGCGATGGCCCACATCACCGGCGGCGGCCTGATCGAGAACATCCCGCGGGTCCTGCCCGCCGGGCTGGGGGTGGAGCTGGACGCCGGCGCCTGGACCCTGCCGCCGGTGTTCCGCTGGCTGGCGTCGGTCGGCAACATCGCCCCGGCCGAAATGGCGCGCACCTTCAACTGCGGCATCGGCATGGCCGTCGTCTGCCCCGCCGACAAGGCGGACGAGGCGCAGCGCCTGCTGGCGGCCGGCGGCGAGACGGTCTTCCGCATCGGCCGCGTGGTGAGCGCGGCCGGCGAACACCGGGTCACCGTGACCGGCATGGACCAGGCATGGCGCGGCTGAGGCTGGGCGTCCTCGTCTCGGGGCGCGGCTCCAACCTGCAGGCGCTGATCGACGCGGCCGCCGACCCCGCCTTCCCCGCGGAGGTGGCGCTGGTGCTGTCGAACAAGCCCGATGCCTATGCGCTGGAACGCGCGCGCGCGGCCGGCATCGCCACCGCCGTGGTCCCGCACAAGGGCTTCCCCGACAAGCCGGCGTTCGAGCAGGCGATGACGGCGGAGCTGGAGGCGGCGGGGGTGCGGCTGGTCTGCCTCGCCGGCTTCATGCGGCTGCTGTCGCCCTGGTTCGTGCGGCACTGGCACGACCGGCTCATCAACATCCACCCGTCGCTGCTGCCCTCCTTCCCCGGCCTGGACACCCACCGCCGGGCGCTGGAGACGGGCGTGCGCTTCCACGGCTGCACCGTGCACTATGTGCGCGAGGCCATGGACGACGGCCCGATCCTGGTGCAGGCGGCCGTGCCCGTGCTGCCCGGCGACGACGAGCACGCGCTGTCCGCCCGGGTGCTGGAGCAGGAGCACCGCGCCTATCCGCTGGCCGTGCGCCTCATCGCCGAGGGCCGCGCCCGGGTGGAGGGGAACCTGGTCGTGCTGGAAGGCACCTCCGCGCCGCCCGCGGCGCTGAACCCCGCGGATTGAGGCCAGATCGCCCTTGCAAAATGGGGGCGCAGGCGCTTAAACGGGGCATCCAGTTTTCGGTTCATCGGGGGAGAAAGTCATGGCCGGCGACAACAGGCCCGCGGCGGTCAGCGAGGAAGTGATCCGCGAGCATGCGGAGGGGTGGCACGAGTTCACCCGGTTCATGACCATCGGCATCATCGCCGTGGTGCTGCTCCTCATCGCCTTCGCGCTGCAGTTCGCGGTGGGCTGGGGCTTCTCCATGTTCCTGCTGTTCATCTCCTACGTCGTGCTCGCCCTGATGGCGGCGCTGCGCAAGGTCTGACGGCCGCACCCTCGCGGGTCGCACGGAAAAGGGCCGCCGGAGCGATCCGGCGGCCCTTTCGCATGTCCCGGGTCCCGGCCGCTCCCCGTTCCCGGGTATAGAAAAAGGCCGCCGGGCGGACCCGGCGGCCTGTTCCTGGATCAGCGCTCCCCGGAGGGATCAGCCGGCGATCTCGATGCCGCTGAAGAAGAAGGCCACCTCGCGGGCGGCGTTCTCGGCGCTGTCGGAGCCGTGGACCGAGTTCGCCTCGATCGACTCCGCGAAATCCTTGCGGATGGTGCCGGGGGCGGCGTTGGCCGGGTTGGTGGCGCCCATGATCTCGCGGTTGCGGGCCACGGCGTTGTCACCCTCCAGCACCTGCACCACGACCGGGCCGGAGATCATGAACTCGACCAGGTCCTTGAAGAAG
>DASPKT010000255.1:0-2196 GCA_035627915.1 Azospirillaceae bacterium | reverse complement strand
GCGGCGAGCGCGGTCGGTCGCATGGGCGGGCTCCCTCCTCGGGGGCTCAGGCGTCGCGGGCGAGGCGCAGGCCGGAGACCTGCCAGCGCGCCCCGGGCGGGAAGAAGTTGCGGTAGGTCGGGCGGGAATGGCCGGCCGGCGTGGCGCAGGAGGCGCCGCGCAGGACCATCTGGCCGGACATGAACTTGCCATTGTACTCGCCGACGGCACCTTCGGCCGGACGGAAGCGCGGGTACGGCAGGTACGCTGACGCCGTCCATTCCCACACCCCCGCGGGAAAGCCGGCGGCCGGGGGCGGGTGCAGCGCCTGCCCGACCTGGCGCCAGAGGGGCGCCGCCACCGTCTCCCACTCCGCCTCGGTCGGCAGGCGGCAGCCGGCCCAGCGGGCATAGGCGTCGGCCTCGTAGTGGCTGAGGTGGCAGGCGGGCGCGTCCGGGGCCAGCGGGCGCTCGCCCGACAGGGTGAAGACCAGCCAGCGTCCCCCCTCCTCCCGCCAGTAGGCCGGCGCCGCCCAGCCCTGCGCCTGCACCGCTGCCCAGCCGTCCGACAGCCAGTGGCGGGGGTCGCGGTAGCCGCCGTCCAGGACGAACTCCAGGTACTCCCCCGCCGTGACGGGACGCGACGCCAGCTCGAACGGCTCCAGCCAGACCCGGTGCCGGGGCCCCTCGTTGTCGAAGGCGAAGCCGGGGCCGGCATGCCCGATCTCCGCCAGCCCGCCCGGGTGCGGGTGCCAGGACAGCGCCGGCGCCTTCCCCTCCGCCGCCGCGGGCGCCGCATAGGCCGGCTTCAGCGGGTTCTCCGACAGCAGGTGCTTCAGGTCGGTGAGGATCAGCTCCTGGTGCTGCTCCTCATGGTTGAGGCCGAGTTCCAGCAGCGCCAGCACCTCAGGCGCCTGCTGCGTACCGGCGAGCCAGCGGCGCATGGCCCCGTCCACCCGGCTCCGGTAGTCCAGCACGTCGGCCAGGGAGGGTCGGGTCAGCAGGCCGCGCTTGGGCCGCGCGTGCCGGGGCCCGGCCGCCTCGTAGTAGGAGTTGAAGAGGTAGCCGTAGGCGGGGTCGACCGGCGCCGCCCCGGCGTGGGGCAGCAGCAGGAAGGTCTCGAAGAACCAGGTGGTGTGCGCCAGGTGCCACTTGACCGGGCTGGCGTCCGGCATGCTCTGCACCGCCATGTCCTCTGCCGACAGCGGTTCGGCCAGGGCCAGGGTGCGGGCGCGCACGCGCTCAAAGCGGTCGAGCAGCGCCGCGGCCGGCGGCGGGACGTGGACGGCGTCGGGCACGGTTCCTCCGCGGCGGTTCTCCCGACCAAGGTAGGCCGTACCGCCGCCCCGGTCACCCCGCGGGTGGCGCCGTCACGGAGGTGTGATGGAGGTAGCCTGGATGGGGAGCGGGGTGGCGGCGAGCCCCCTCACCCTCCCAGGCCTGACGGCCTGGACTGGTGCTGTAACCCCTCACCCTCCCAGGCCTGACGGCCTGGGCCCCTCCCTCTCCCTCAAGGGGAGAGGGGATTTAGGCCGCGCTTCCTGTCCCCTCTCCCCTTGAGGGAGAGGGAGGGGCCCGCCGCGGAGCGGTGGGAGGGTGAGGGGTAACCGGCCGGGCGCTACTGCCCGCCCCGCTCCCGCCGGGCCAGGAAGGCCAGCCGCTCGAACAGGTGCACGTCCTGCTCGTTCTTCAGCAGCGCCCCGTGCAGCGGCGGGATCAGCTTCTTCGGGTCGCGCTGGCGCAGGACCTCCGGCGACACGTCCTCCACCATCAGCAACTTGATCCAGTCCAGCAGCTCCGAGGTGGAGGGCTTCTTCTTCAGGCCGGGGACGTCGCGCACCTCGTAGAACAGGGTCAGCGCGTCGCGCAGCAGCTCCTGCTTCAGGTCGGGGAAGTGCACCTCGACGATCTTCGCCATCGTGTCGGCGTCGGGGAAGCGGATGTAGTGGAAGAAGCAGCGGCGCAGGAAGGCGTCCGGCAGCTCCTTCTCGTTGTTGGAGGTGATGATGACGATGGGGCGCCGGTGCGCCTTGATGGTCTCGCCCGTCTCGTAGACGAAGAACTCCATCCGGTCGAGTTCGAGCAGCAGGTCGTTCGGGAACTCGATGTCCGCCTTGTCAATCTCGTCGATCAGCAGCACGGGCGGCACCTCGGCCTCGAAGGCCTCCCACAGCTTGCCCTTGCGGATGTAGTTGCGGATGTCGTGGACGCGGTCGTC
>DASPKT010000254.1:0-4945 GCA_035627915.1 Azospirillaceae bacterium | reverse complement strand
CTGCTGCTCTGGCGCGCCGCCCTGGCCCTGAAGGCCCAGGGCCGCACCCGGCTGGACCTCGGCGGCCTGACGCCCAAGGCGGAGGGGGTGAACCGCTTCAAGCGCGGGCTGGGCGGGCGCGAGGTGGAGTTGGCGGGGGTGTGGGTGTGAGGCCTTGGGGCGCGGCAGGCTTGGTGGTGCGGCAGGGAGGGTGTGCGGGCTTCGACGGGCTCAACCTGAGGGAGGGTGGATGCCGGGCCCGGCGTCCGGGCGCTCAGCAACCTTCCGGGGGAGCATCTCAACGCCCCTCAGCCTGAGTTCGGTCAGAAGGCCGTACCGCGCCCCCGCTGCACGCGCGTCGGGGCGGCGCCATGTCCGCCCCCCTACTCCTCCGCCTGGTTGCGCTGGAAGCGCTGGGAGGCGACCTCGTCCAGCATCAGGGCCTCGGCGTGCTTCAGCCTGGCCTGCTCGCGCCGGACGCGGTCCTCCTCGGCCAGCTCGAAGCGCTTCAGCTCCTGGAAGGCCTCCGTCACAGCGGCCTCGGCCAGGGCGATGCGGCGCTCCACCTCGCGCTTGGCGGCGGCGTACTGCTCGCGGCGGTCGATGACCTGGCGGGCGAAGGCGGCGTAGGTCAGCGAGGTCTCCAGCGACAGCGACGCCACCCGCTGCTCCTCCAGCACCTGCTCCTCGAACCGCCGGCGCTCCTCCTCCAGCCCCTCGGCCATGGACTGCAGCTCGGTGAGCCGGCGGCGGCGTTCGTCCACCTCGCTCTTGTGCAGGCGGATGAGGGTCTTCAGCCCCTTCACGAGGCGCCGCCCAGGATGGCGGCCAGCTCGGCGTAGCCGGTGGCGAGGTCGCTGCGCTCGGTCTTGCCCTGGCGCAGGAAGGTCTCCAGCGCCGGGTTGAAGTGGATGGCCTCGTCCACCTGCGGGTCGCTGCCGCGGCGGTAGGCGCCCAGGCGGATCATCTCCTCCATGTCGGCATAGGCGGACATCAGGCGCCGGGCGCGGGTGACCAGCGCGTTCTCCTCGTCCGTGTTGCAGCCGGGCATGGTACGCGACACGCTGCGCAGGATGTTGATGGCGGGATAGCGCCCGCGCTCGCCGATGCGGCGCTCCATCACGATATGGCCGTCCAGGATGCCGCGCACCGCGTCGGCGATGGGTTCGTTGTGGTCGTCGCCGTCGACCAGCACGGTGAACAGGCCGGTGATCGTCCCCTCCCCCGGCCCCGGCCCCGCGCGCTCCAGCAGGCGCGGCAGCTCGGCGAAGACGGTGGGCGGATAGCCCTTGGTGGTCGGCGGCTCGCCGGCGGACAGGCCGATCTCGCGCTGGGCCATGGCGAAGCGGGTCACGCTGTCCATCAGGCACAGCACGTCGCGGTCGGTGTCGCGGAAATGCTCCGCCACCGCCAGGGTCGTGTAGGCGGCCTGCCGGCGCATCAGCGGCGGCTCGTCCGACGTGGCGACGATGACGACGCTGCGCGACAGCCCCTCCTCGCCCAGGTCGTCCTCGATGAACTCCTGCACCTCGCGCCCGCGCTCGCCGATCAGGCCGATGACGCTGACCGACGCCTCGGTGTAGCGGGCCAGCATGGACATCAGCACCGACTTGCCGACGCCGGAGCCGGCGAAGATGCCCATGCGCTGGCCGCGGCAGCAGGACAGGAAGGTGTTGATGGAGCGCACGCCCAGGTCGATCTTGCCGCCGACGCGGCGGCGCGAGCTGGCGGGCGGCGGGTTGTTCTTCACCGGCGCCGGCCGGTCGCCCGGCACCAGCGGCCCCTTGCCGTCGATGGGCTCCCCCAGCGCGTTGATGACGCGGCCGAGCCAGGCGTCGGACGGGTGGATCGCCGCCTGCCCCTCCGCCACCTCCGCCCGGCAGCCGAGCCCGACGTCGTCCAGCGTGCCGAAGGGCATCAGCAGCGCCTTGCCGTGCCGGAAGCCCACCACCTCGCACGGGACCACGCGCCCGCCGCGCGAAAGCACCCGGCAGCGCCC
The DNA here is from genome assembly GCA_035627915.1 of Azospirillaceae bacterium. Lineage (GTDB taxonomy): Bacteria > Pseudomonadota > Alphaproteobacteria > Azospirillales > Azospirillaceae > DASPKT01. The sequence goes on along the minus strand of DASPKT010000254.1, from coordinate 2,967 downwards.
GCCGATGGAGAGCCGCCGCTCCACCCCGCCCACCTCGACCAGCATGCCGAGCACCGAGGTCACGCGGCCGAAAAGGCGGTAATCCGGCAGCGAGTCGAGCTCGGCGATGATGCGGTCGGGGTCGTGGGCGAATGTCACGGAATTGGCTCCCCCTGTCCGGACGCGCTCTCGTTAACCAATTGGAAGGCCGGCCGCGCCGACGGACGTATCGATCCCGATACGCCTTCTGGGGGCGGGCCGGGTGCGTAGCATAATGCGGACGCGTCTGTTAACATAGTTCCAACCATGTCGAGCGTCCTAGTCGGACCCCCGCCGCCGCAAGGAAATCGCCCATGAGAGTTCTGCTGGTTGAAGATGATACCTCGATGGCAAAGAGCATCCAGCTGATGCTCCAGTCAGAGGGCTTCATCGTCGACGCCACTGATCTTGGCGAAGACGGGCTGGAGATCGGCAAGCTCTACGACTACGACATCATCATCCTTGATCTGATGCTGCCGGACATCGATGGATACGAGGTCTTGCGGAGACTGCGCTCCTCGCGGGTCAATACGCCGATCCTGATCCTGTCGGGCCTGACGGAACTGGACGCCAAGATCAAGGGACTTGGTTTCGGCGCCGACGATTACCTGACCAAGCCGTTCGACAAGCGCGAGCTGATCGCCCGCATCCAGGCCATCATCCGACGCAGCAAGGGCCATTCCGACAGCGTCATCCGCACCGGCCGCCTGACCGTCAACCTGGACACCCGCACGGTGGAGGTGGACGGCCAGCCGCTGCACCTGACCGGCAAGGAATACGGCATCCTGGAGCTGCTCTCGCTGCGCAAGGGCACCACGCTGACCAAGGAGATGTTCCTGAACCATCTCTACGGCGGCATGGACGAGCCGGAGCTGAAGATCATCGACGTCTTCGTCTGCAAGCTGCGCAAGAAGCTGACCACGGCCACCGAGGGCGAGAACTACATCGAGACGGTGTGGGGCCGCGGCTACGTGCTGCGCGACCCGTCCGAGGGCCGCGCCCCGGCCGCCGCCGCCGGCTGACCCCGGGGCGCGGCCTTGGGCGGCGCCGGCGGGCGGCTGTTCGACCGGCTGAAGGGCTGGGCCAAGGCGCTGAAGCGCGACGTGGTCGCCCTCTGGCTCGCCGCCCGCGATCCCCGCGTTCCCCGGGCCGCCAAGCTGGCCGCCGCCGCCGTGGCGGCCTACGCGCTCAGCCCCATCGACCTCATCCCCGACTTCGTGCCGGTCCTGGGCTACCTGGACGACCTGGTCCTGGTGCCCGCCGGCATCTGGCTGGCGATACGGCTGGCGCCGCCCGCGCTGATGGCGGAGTTCCGCGCCGCCGCCTCCGCACGGCAGGGCCGCCCGGTCAGCCGGGCCGGAGCGGCCGCCATCGTGGCGGTCTGGGCGGTCGGGCTGGCGGCGCTGGCGTGGTGGGCGTTGCGGGGGGTGTAGGCCGCACGCAGCCGGAGGCGGAATGCGACGCGCACCGCCCGTCGCATTCCGCTGCCGCTCCATGCGACATACGGACGGGCGTTGGTGCGGCTGAGAGGCTGTGCGTGCTTCTGATCGAGTTCAGCAAGAGGGGCGGGAGATGCCGGGCCTGGTTTGGGCAGGGAGCAGCGATACACCCCTCAGCCTGAGCCTGTCGAAGGCCGCACACCGCCACCGCTGCCCGTCGCCGGGCGCACGTCGGCGCCTGCCAGCCGGAACTCGGGCAAGTGGCCGGACGGCATCTCCGCCGCCGGCACGTCCCCGGCGGACTACACCGCCGCCCGCGCCGGCGCGCCGCCGGCCAGCGTGTAGAGGCCGCGCTGGCCTTCCATGGGCTTGAACTTCTCGGTGATGCCCAGCACCGTCTCGGCGCCGCCGAGATAGAGGACGCCGTCCGGCGGCATCAGCTTGGCCATCGCGTCCAGCACCTTGCCCTTGGTCGGCTGGTCGAAGTAGATCAGCACGTTGCGGCAGAAGATGACGTCGAACTGGCCCAGCGGCGTCAGGTCGGTCAGCAGGTTGTACTCGCGGTACTGGACCATCTGCCGGATTTCCGGCACCAGCTGCCACTTGTCGCCGTTCTGCTTGAAGTATTTCACCAGCATGGTGATGGGCAGGCCGCGCTGCACCTCGAACTGGGTGTAGACGCCGCTGCGCGAGCGCTCCACCATCTCCGCGGAGAGGTCGGTGCCGACGATCTCGAACTTCCAGCCGGCCAGCCGCGCGCCCTCCTCCTTCAGGAGCATGGCGAGCGAATAGGCCTCCTGGCCCGAGGAGCAGGCGGCCGACCAGATGCGGATGGTCTTCTTCGCCGCCCTCGCCTCCAGCAGGTAGGGCAGCACCACGGCCTTGAACTGGTCGAAGGGCTTCTGGTCGCGGAAGAAGGACGACTCATTGGTCGTCATCGCCTCCGTGATGTCCTTCAGCAGCGCCTCGTCCTTGCGGGTGCGGACGGCGCCGGCGAGCTCCTCCAGGCCCTTGAGGTTCCATTTGCGCGCGACCGGCATGAGGCGCGATTCCAGGAGGTAGGCCTTGTCCTTGGTCAAGACCAGCCCGGACCGCTGCTTCAGCATGGTGCAGAGCATGTCGAAGTCTTCGACCTTCATGCTGCCGTCCTCAGTGCGATCTTGCGGATGTAGGGGCCGATCTCCTTCAGCGGGAGGACGGCGCTGCAGAGGCCGGCGGTGGCCACGGCCCCGGGCATGCCCCAGACGACGCTGGTCGCCTCGTCCTGGCCCAGGACCATGCCCCCGGTCTGGACGACGCCCTCGCAGCCCCTGAGCCCGTCATGGCCCATGCCGGTGAGGATGACCGCCAGAACCCGGCGCCCGTAATGCTTGACGATGCTGCGCAGCATCGGGTCGACCGACGGCCGGCAGAAATTCTCCGGCGGGTCCTTGACCAGCTGGATGGTGGGCTGGCCGCCGCGCGGCGTGACCAGCATGTGGAAATCGCCCGGCGCCACGTAGGCGCGGCC
>DASPKT010000253.1:0-13828 GCA_035627915.1 Azospirillaceae bacterium | reverse complement strand
TCGAAGAGCGAGCGGGGGCCGGAGCCGGCGGGGCCCAGGTTCACCCGGCGCCGCGCCAGCTGGGACAGCTCCGCGATCCCGCTGTCGGCCCGCGTCATCAGCGTCAGCGCGTCGGCGTGCAGGCTGAACAGGCTGCGCATCGCCTCGAACGGGCCGGCGCCGGCGAAGCGGCCCTGGCCCTTCCAGGCATAGAACTGCCAGTCCGACTGCACGATGGCGAGGTCCAGCTCGCCCGCGCGGAGCGCGTTGAGGTTGAAGACCGACCCCTCGGTCGCCTCCACCGCGCAGCGCAGCCCGTGCTGCGGCCGGCCGGCGTTGACCAGCCGGCAAATGGCGCCGCCGGCCGGGAAGAACACGCCGGCCACGCCGCCGGTGCCGATGTGCAGCGTGCGCGGCACCGGGCGCGGCTGCTGGGCGGCGACCGGCAACGCCGCGGCGGCCCCGAGCCCGAGCCCGGCGCCGATGAGGCTCCTGCGGCCGATCATCCCTGCGACCCTCCCCCGGGATCAGCGGCCGCCGGCGGGCCGCTGGCCGGGCCGGAGCGCCCATTCCGCGGCGCGGCGGGCGACGTCGTGGAAGGCGGTGTTGTAGGCCTGGACGATGTCGGCCATGGCGGGGCTGCCGGCCCGCACCGTCGCCTCGAACGTCTCGCCCGCCTCGATGGTGCGCCTCGGCATGCGGACCAGCTTGGTGCGGATGCGCACGCGGACGGTCGGGGCGGTCTTGTCGGGCTCGCCGTCCTGGTACTCGGCGTAGAAGTCGCGGATCTCGGTCAGCAGCACGTAGTCGGCGCGCAGGCCGCTGGTCTCCCGCCCAATGGCGACGATGCGGCCGGTGTTCTCGAACGACTCGATCATCAGCCCCTGGATCATCTCCGGCAGCGGCTCCGCCCATTCCGCGTCGGAGTAGTAGTTCAGGTTGCCGCCCTCCTCCCGCAGCACGATGCGGGTGGAGTTCAGCATGGCCGAGGTCAGCGGCGTCTCCACCAGCAGCTGCCAGCCGACGGGGGCCCCGTCCTGCCGGTCCACCGCGGGCGTCAGCTTGAAGACCCGCGGCGGCGTGCTGAACACGGCGAGCGGCGTGCAGCCGGCGGCCAGGACCAGCAGCGCCAGGGCCGCGGAAAGGCGGGTCAGCATCCTCATTTCACCTGCACCCCGCTCTTGCGGCCGCCGAACAGGAAGTTGGAGGGGTCGTTCTCGATCCGGGTGGTCACCCGCGACAGGTTGCCGGCGAGGTCGCGCAGGTCCGCCACCAGCAGGCCGAAGTCGTACAGGCCGCCGTTGGTGAAGTCGCGCAGCGGCTCGCGGTTCTCCGCGATCAGCGCCGACAGCTGGTCCGACGTGGTCACCAGCGACTGGGTCAGCAGGCGCAGCTCCTCCGACGTCTTCGCCAGCTCGCCGCTGACCTCCTTGGCGTCGGCGCCGACGGTGGACAGCGTGTCGTTGGCGGTCGCCAGCAGCGTCTCCGTCTGCTTGCCGACCGTGTTCACGGTCTTGCGCAGGTCCACGATCAGCTGGTCGGCGTTCTTCATCGTGTTGGAGGCGTCGCCGGACGCGGCCGCCATGTTCGCCAGCACGGTCGAGACCGCCTTCTGGTTCTCCGGCGTCATGAAGCCGGCCAGGCTCTCCGACAGCTGGATCAGGTTGCCCAGCAGCTTCGGGGCCCCCGCCAGCAGCTCGGTGATGGCGCCGGAGCGCGACGGGATGACCGGGACCCCCTCGGCATCCGTGCGCAGCAGCGGCGCCTCGCGGGTGCCGCCCTGGATTTCCACATAGACGCCGCCGGTGACGCCCACCGGCTCCAGCGTGGCCACGGCGTCGGTCTTGATCGGCGTGTCCTCCGGCACCTCCACCGTCACCTGCACCCGCTCCACATTGTCGGGGTCGATGCGGATGTCGGTGACCGAGCCCACGCTGACGCCGCGGTAGCGGACGGGGCTGCCCTCCACCAGGCCGGTGACGCTGCCGGTGAAGAAGATGCGGTAGGGCTGCGAGGCGCGGTCGAGCGACGCCCGGGCGAGCCAGACGACGGTCACGAACAGCGCCGCGGTCAGCGCCAGGACGAAGGCGCCGACGAGGGCGTAGCTGGCCTTGGTCTCCATGGCCGTCAGGTCCTCGCTGCGGCCGCGGCGCGACCGCGCGGCCCGTGGAAATAGTCGCGGATCCAGGGATGGTCCGCCTGGAGCAGGCTGTCGATGGTCCCCACCATCAGCCGCCTGTCGATCAGGACGGCGATACGGTCGCAGATTGCATAGAGGCTGTCGAGGTCGTGGGTAACCATGAACACGGTCAGGCCGAGGCTCCTCTGGAGGTTGCGGATCAGCTCGTCGAAGGCGGCGGCGCCGATGGGGTCGAGGCCGGCCGTGGGCTCGTCCAGGAACAGGATCTCCGGGTCGAGCGCCAGCGCGCGCGCAAGGCCCGCGCGCTTGCGCATGCCACCCGACAATTGTGACGGATACTTGGCGGCCGCGTCCGCGGGCAGGCCCACCATGGCGACCTTGACCCGCGCGATCTCGTCCACGATGTCGTCGGGCAGGCTGGTGTGCTCCTTCAGCGGGACCTTGATGTTCTCGGCCACGGTCATGGAGCTGAACAGCGCCCCGTCCTGGAACAGCACGCCCCAGCGCTCCTGCAGGCCGGCGCGGCCCTCGGTCCCGGTGTCGCGGCCCAGCACCTCGATGCTGCCCGAGGTGGGTTCCTGAAGGCCGACGATCTCCTTCAGCAGCACCGACTTGCCGGTGCCGGAGCCGCCGACCAGCCCCAGCACCTCGCCCCGCATGACGTCGAGGTCGACGCCGTCATGGACGGTCTGGGACCCGAATCGGGTGACCAGGCCGCGCACCCGGATGACCGGCGGGGTGTCCTGTTCCGCCATGCCTAGACGCCCAGCCAGGAGAAGAGGATGGAGAACAGCGCGTCGAGCACGATGACCAGGAAGATCGACTCGACGACCGACCGGGTGGTCAGGCGCCCCACGCTCTCCGCACTGCCGGTGACGCGCAGCCCCTCGTAGCAGCCGACCAGTGCTATGACGGCGGCGAAGACGGGCGCCTTCACCAGGCCGACGAACAGCGTGCCCGAGGTCACCGCCATCTGGAGCTGGTTCAGGAACTGCCCCAGCGTGATGCCCAGCGCCGCCTGGCTCATCAGCGCGCCGCCCAGCAGCGCCACCACGTCGGCATAGAAGCCCAGCAGCGGCAGCGCCACCATCAGCGCCAGCAGGCGCGGCAGCACCAGCAGCTCGACCGGGTCGAGGCCGAGGGTGCGCATGGCGTCGATCTCCTGGCTGACCTTCATCGTCCCGATCTGGGCGGTGAAGGCGGAGCCGGAGCGGCCCGCCACGATGATGGAGGTCATCAGCACCCCGATCTCGCGCAGGATGCCGATGCCCAGCATGTTGACGACGAAGATCTCCGCCCCGTAGCGGCGCAGCTGGTCCGCCCCCTGGTAGGCCAGCACCACGCCGATCAGGAAGGACAGCAGCCCGACGATGGGCAGCGCGTTCAGCCCCACCTGCTCCAGATGGAAGAAGAAGGGGGTCAGGCGCAGGCGCCGCGGGTTGCGGATGACCCGGCCCACGGTGATGGAGACGAGGCCGAAGAAGCTCAGCAGGTCCAGCGCGTCGCGCCCGAACCCCACGGTGTAGCGGCCCACCCGCTCCACGAACTCCCGGCCCGGGGCGGGCCTGGGCTCCGGGACCGCAGGCGTCGTCTTGGCGGCGCGGCGGACCTCCTTCAGGAGGACGCAGACCTCCGGGTTGGCGCCGACGACGGCGACGGTCAGCCCCTGCCCGCGCAGGCCGTCCGCCAGCCGCTCCAGCGTCAGGGCACCGGCTGTGTCCAGCGCCGCCACCTCGCTGAGGTCGATGTAGACGGCGTCCGGCCGGCGCTCGGGCGCCAGGCCGCGGAGCGACGGCCCCAGCGACTGCACGGCCGCCAGGTCCCAGCGGCCCCCGGCCGCCAGCACCCACTGCCCGTCCTGCCACGCGGTGCGGTACCAACCCTGCACGAAACGCCTTTCCTTCAGGTCCCGGAGACAAGCTGCACTTGACAGGATAGGCCCGGGGCGGTCAACACCGGGCCGCCGCCATGCGCCGGGCATGCGCCGCAGGGCCAAGCACAAGGGAAAGCCCCATGGACATCAAGCAGCACATCCGCAGCATCCCCGATTTCCCGAAGCCCGGTATCCTCTTCTACGACATCTCAACCCTTCTGGCGCACGCCGACGCCTGGAAGGAGACGATGCGCCGCATGGCCGAGGAGGTGGCGCCGCACAAGCCGGACCTGCTGGTCGGCATCGAGTCCCGCGGCTTCCTGGCGGCGGCCCCCCTGGCGCTGGCGCTGGGCGTCGGCTTCGCCATGGTGCGCAAGAAGGGCAAGCTGCCCGGCGAGACGATCCGCTACAGCTACGACCTGGAGTACGGCACCGACACGGTGGAGATCCAGGCCGACGCCATCCGCCCTGGCCAGCGCGTCGTGGTGGTGGACGACCTGCTGGCGACCGGCGGCACCATGGCGGCGGCCATCCACCTGCTGCGCTCGGTCGGCGCCGACGTCCGCGCCGCCGCCTTCATCATCGAGCTTGGATTCCTGAAGGGCCGGGAGCGCCTGGACGTGCCCTGCCACTCCATCGTCAGCTACGCGGACTGACCTCGCTCTCGTGCCAGCGCCTGAGCGCCAGGCGCTGGACCAGCGACAGGGCGGCGAACAGCGCCACGCCGGTCAGGCTCAGCAGCAGCAGCGCGGCGAACATGCGCGGGATGTTCAGCCGGTTGCCCGCCTCCACGATGCGCCAGGCGAGCCCCGACGCGGTGCCGCTGCCGGCCACGAACTCCGCCACCACGGCCCCGATCAGCGCCAGGCCGGCGGAGATCTTCATCCCGGCCAGCAGGTAGGGCAAGGCGGTCGGCAGCTGCAGGCGCCACAGCACCTGCCAGCGCGACGCGCCATAGAGCCGGAACAGGTCGCGCAGGTTCGGGTCGGCCGAGGACAGGCCGAGCGTCGTGTTCGAAAGGATGGGGAAGAAGGCGACGATCCAGGCCAGGATCAGCAAGGCGAGGTTCACCCGCTCGTACCCCACCCAGATGATAACCAGCGGGGCGATGGCGACGACGGGCGTCACCTGGAGCACGACCGCGTAGGGGAACAGCGCCGCCGACAGGGTGCGCGACTGGCTGAACAGCACCGCCAAGCCCACCCCGCCGACGACCGCCAGCGCGAAGGCCTGCAGCGTCACCGTCAGGGTCAGCCAGAGCGACGCGCCCAGCGTGCCGGCGTCCGCCACCAGCGCCGCCAGGATGGCCGTGGGCGGCGGCAGCACGAAGACCGGCACCGCCCAGGCCCTGACCGCCCACTCCCACGCCCCCAGCACCGCCAGGGCCAGGAGGACCGGCGCCAGCAGGCGCAAGACCCGGCCCCTCATGCCGCCTCCCCCATGGCGGCGGCCAGCGCCTCGGACACGGCGCGGCAGCACCCGGCATAGGCGGGCTCCAGCCGCAGCGCGGCGGCCCTCGGGTGCGGCAGGCCGATGGCGATGTTGGCGGCGACGCGGCCCGGGCGGGACGCCATGACGGCGACGCGGGTGGAGAGGTAGACGCTCTCGAACACGCTGTGGGTGACGAACAGGACGGTGACCCCGGTCGCCCGCCAGAGCGCCAGCAGATCGTCGTTCAGCCGCTGCCGCGTGATCTCGTCCAGCGCCGCAAAGGGCTCGTCCATCAGCAGGACCGATGGGCGCGTCACCAGCGCGCGGGCGATGGACGCCCGCATGCGCATGCCGCCCGACAGCTCGCGCGGGAAGGCGCGGGCGAAGCCCGACAGCCCCACCTGCTCCAGCAGCGCCGCCACCCGCGGCGCCGAGTCCGCCCGGGGGGTGCCGGCGAGGTCCAGCGGCAGCCGGACATTGTCCTCCACCCGCGCCCAGGGCATCAGCGTCGGCTCCTGGAAGACGAAGCCGATGCCGCCCGGCCCCGGCGGCCGGTCCCAGGCGAGGTGGCCGCGGGTCGGCGCCTCCAGCCCCGCCACCAGGCGCAGCAGCGTGCTCTTGCCGCAGCCCGACGCGCCGACCAGCGACAGGAACTCGCCGCGCCGCACCGACAGCGAGACGCCGTCCAGCGCCGTGACGCCGGTGGCGAAGATCTTGGCGACGCCGTCCAGCGTCAGCAGGCCGTCCATGCGCGGGACCCGTTCGCTTCCCCGGGAAGGCCGCAAGGGTTGCCGGTTCGCGGGCCCCGAATCAAGCCCCGGCCGGGATCACGCCCCCAGCCGGGCTTTCAGCCATGCGCCGACCTCCCGCATCCCGTCGCGGGCGATGCGAAGGGCGCCGGCGAAGGAGAGGAAGGCGTGGATCGTGCCCTCGTGGCAGCGGTAGTCGGCGTCCACCCCGGCCGCGCGCAGCTTCTCCGCATACATCCGCCCCTCGTCGCGCAGCGGGTCCAGCCCGGCGGTGACGACCAGGGCCGGCGGCAGCCCCGCCACCTCCTCCGCCCACAGGGGCGAGACCAGCGGGTCGCGGGCGAGGTCCGGCCGGCCGGCCAGGTACATCTCCTTGGCCCAGGCGATGCCCTCGTTGGTCAGGAAGTTGCCGCCCTCCCCGTTCTCCGCCCGCGACGGCAGCCTTTCCTCGTCCGCCAGCGCCAGCACGGCGTAGAGCAGGACCTGCGCCGCCACCGCCGGGCCGCCGCGGTCGCGCGCCAGCCGGCAGACGGAGGTCGCCAGCGTGCCGCCGGCGCTGTCCCCGGCCATTACGATGCGGGCGGGGTCGGCGCCCAGCGCGTCGGCATTCGCCGCGACCCAGCCCAGCGCCGCATAGGCGTCGTCCAGCCCGGCCGGGTACGGGTTCTCCGGCGCCAGGCGGTAGTCCAGCGACAGCACCAGCATGCCGGACTCCCGGCACAGCGACCGGCAGAAGCCGTCATAGCCATCGAGGTCGCCCAGCGACCAGCCGCCGCCGTGCAGGAACAGCACCAGCGGCAGCCGCCCGCCGGGGCCGCCCTCCGGCCGGTACAGCCGGTAGGGCAGCGGTCCGCCGGGACCAGGCAGCGTGCCGGCGCGCACGAAGCCCACCGGCGCCGGCGGCCCGGCCAGCGCCGTGAACAGGGCGCGCAATCCCTCGCGCGCGCCTTCCAGGGTCAGCTGCTCGATCGGCGGGCCGGGGCTGTCGGCGAAGCTCCGCAGCAGGGCCGCGGTTTCGGGTTCGGGGCCCATCGCCGCGCTCACCAGCTGTACCGCAGCGACAGCGACCAGGTGCGCGGGTCGCCGTAGTAGCCCAGCTGGTAGCCCAGGCTGTCGCTGAGGTCGAAGCCGTGGCTGATGTACTCCTCGTCGAAGAGGTTCTTCACCCCGGCGCTGACCGCCCAGTTCCCCTCGCCCAGCTCCAGCGTCGCCTGGGCGTTGACCAGGGCGCGGCCCTTCTGCGCCAGCACCTCGCTGCTGCTGACCGTGGGGTAGGTCTTGGAGCGGTAGGCCACGTCGCCGTCCAGCGTCAGCGCGCCGAAGGACAGCGGCACCGCGTAGGTCGCGCCCAGGCGCCAGCTCCAACGCGGGGCGTTCACCATCTCCCGCTGGTCGGCGATGTCGACGCCGCCCGGGCCGATGTAGCGGTCGTACTCGGCGTCCAGGAAGCCCAGCGTGGCGTTGACCGTGAAGCCCTGCGCCAGCAGCGCCGTCAGCTCCAGGTCCACGCCGCGCATGGTGGCGGCGCCGGCGTTGGTGAACAGCGCCGCGAAGGCGCCGCTGCTGTCGGCGACGAAGCTGGAGAGCTGGAGGTTCTTGTAATCATTCCAGAAGGCGGCCGCGTTCAGGGTCATGCGGTCGGCCCACAGGGTGGACTTCAGCCCCGCCTCGTAGCTCCACATCGTTTCGGGATCGAACGGAAGCGCCTGCGCCGCGGAGTTCGACCGTCCGTCGAAGCCGCCGCTCTTGAAGCCGCGGCTGGCGCTGACATAGCCCATCAGGTCGGGCGTGAAGCGGTAGTCGACCGCCAGCTTGGGCGACAGCGACGACCAGTCGTCGCCGACGTCGACGTCGGTGATGCGCAGGCCGGTGCCCAGCGGCAGAGGCAGCGTGTCGGTCGGCCCGAAGAACTCCTGGATGCGGCGGAAGCTCTTCTCCTCGAAGGTGTAGCGCAGCCCGCCGGTGACCGACAGCGCCTCGGTCAGGTCAAAGCTGCCCTGGCCGTAGGCGGCGTAGCTGCGGTTCAGCTGGTCGTTCAGGCTGTCGGTCACCAGGGAGATGGCGGGGCCGAACAGGCCGCTCTCCGTCTCGTCGTGCTCGCGGAAGAAGTAGAGGCCGGCCACGCCGGTGAAGCGGTCGCCGGTGAAGGTCGCCTGGAACTCCTGGCTGAACTGGTTCTGCGCCTCGTCTACGAAGACGCCGAAGAAGGGCGTCGGGGTGGCGTCCAGGTCCAGGTGGGTCTCGTAGTCCATCGTCCGGTAGGCGGTGATGGACTTCAGCGTCACCGTCTCGGTGGCGTCCCAGGCGGCGGTGGCGGCGACGCCGCGCACCTTCAGCTTGGAGAGGTCGTTGAAGTCGGCGTTCACCTCGAACGGGTCGGTGTTGGGGGCGACGCCGAACACCGCCGTCTCGCGCGACGGCGTGCGCGAGGTGTCGGGCGTGTCGCTGGAGCCATCGGCGGAGAGCTGCAGGGTGAAGCGCTCCGACGGTGCGGCCAGGACGGAGACGCGGCCGGCCCAGGTGTCCTTGTCGCCGTCGTCGCGACCGTCGAAAGCGTTGTCGGAGTAGCCGTCGCGGCCGAGATAGGCGAAGGCCGCCTTGGCCGCCACCTTGTCCTCCACCAGCGCGCCGCCGACGGTGCCCTTCACGTCCAGCCGGTCGTAGCTGCCGACCGTGGCCTCGATGCGCGCCATGGGGTCGAAGCCGGGGGTGCGGGAGACGAACTTGACCGCGCCGCCGATGGTGTTGCGGCCGTAGAGCGTGCCCTGCGGCCCGCGCAGCACCTCGATCCGCTCTACGTCGAACACGTCGAGGAAGGCGCCCTGGGCGCGGCCCAGATAGACATCGTCGAGATAGATGCCGACGCCGGGGTCGGCGAAGGCCAGGCTGTCGATCTGGCCGACGCCGCGGATGTAGACCACCGCGTTGGCGGCGTCGCCGACATGCAGCGTCAGGTTCGGCACCGCGTTCTGGATGTCGCCCAGGTTGACCGCGTCCAGCCGGCGCAGCGCCTCGCCGCCCAGCGCCGTGACGGCGACGGGGACGTCCTGCAGCCGCTCCTCGGTGCGGCGGGCGGTGACGACGATCTCCTCCAGCCGCGGCTCGTCGCCGGCGTCCTGGGCGACGGCGGGCAAGGCCGCCGCCTGGGCGAGAAGTAGGGCCGCCACCCTGGCGGCGGTGCGCGTGACGCTCATCCCGGTCTGTCCCCCTGGTCCGGCACCCGGTTCCCCGGTGCCCTCGTTGTCGGGTGCAGGGAAGCAGTCCTAGGCGGAAAGATATAGAGAAGAGACCGCGGCAATGGTTTCCGCAGATTCTGCGGTTATTCCGGGGCCGGATCAGCTTATGGCGGCGCGGGCCTTCAGCAGGGTGCGCTCGAAATGCGCGCGCATGACCGCCTCCAGCTTCGGCGTCGGCACGACGAAGGTGGTGCGGCCGTCCTCCCCGCCCTTCTCCTTGGCGAGGTAGCCATCCATGACCGCGCGCTTGATGCGGTCCTCGCGGGTGCGGTTGGAGCCGGACTTCATGACCTGGCAGGCGGCGCTGACGGTCAGCGGCGCCCCGCGCCACCGCCCGGTCATGCAGCCCACGAACAGGTACCAGTATTCCTGGGTGAAGTAGTCGGGCCGGTTGCCGAAGGTGCGGTCCCAGTCCTGGGCGTAGTCGACCAGGGCCGTGATCCAGCGCTCCAGCACCTCGTTCGGGATGGCTCCGCTCGACTGAGTCTCGTCCGCCATGGGCTCCCGGCCGGCCGCGTTCCGTTGCAACGCGTTGAAACTAATATGGCCGGAGCCTCACCGCACGGGGAAAAAGCGCGTCAGTCCGCCGCCTCGCCGCGGGCCGCCGCTGCTTCGGCCAGGTACTGGCGGGACAGGCGGACATAGTGCGGCACCGTGGCGGTCAGGTTGGCCCGCTCCTCCTCGGTCAGCGGGCGCAGCGGGCGCGCCGGGCTGCCGCCCCAGAGCTCGCCCGACTTGACCCGCTTGCCGGGGGTGACCAGGGCGCCGGCCGCCACCATGGCGCCCGACTCGACCACGGCGTTGTCCATGATGCAGGCCTTCATGCCGATGAAGGCGCCGCTCTCCACCACGCAGCCGTGCAGCAGGGCCATGTGGCCGACCGTCACGTCGTCGCCGATGGTGGTGGTGTACTTCAGGTGGGTGCAGTGGACGACGGAGCCGTCCTGGATGTTGGTGCGGGCGCCGATGCGGATGGAGTTCACGTCGCCGCGCACGGTGACCCCGAACCAGAGGTTCGCCTCCTCCCCGATCTCCACGTCGCCGATGACGCTGGCGTTCGCCAGGAAGACGGAGGGCGCAATGCGCGGCAGCACGCCCTTGTAGGGCAGGATCAGCGGGGTCATGGGCACTCTCCTCCCGTCCGACGGCCCGCCCATCCTGGGACGGGCGGGCCGTGGGGGTCAACGACGCTTACGGGAACATCGGGGCCTGGTCGATGCCCATCGTCTCCGGCAGGCCCAGCATGACGTTCATGTTCTGGATCGCCTGGCCCGAGGCGCCCTTCACCAGATTGTCGATGGCCGACAGCAGGATGGCGCGGCCCGGCAGGCGGTCGTCGAAGACGCCGATCAGGCAGTGGTTGCTGCCGCGCACGTGGCGGGTCTGCGGCGCCTGGCCCTTGGGCAGCACGCGCACGAACGCCTCCCCCTCGTAGCGGGCGGAGAGCGCGGCGCGCAAATCGTCCGTCGTGGCGCCGTTCGCCAGCTTCACGTAGATGCTGGTGAGGATGCCGCGGCTCATCGGCATCAGGTGGGGCGTGAAGTTCACCAGGACGGGGCGCTTCGCCGCCTCCGACAGCCCCTGCTCGATCTCCGGGGCGTGGCGGTGGCCGCCGACGCCGTAGGCGTGGATGCCCTCCGCCACCTCGCCGAACAGGTTGGCCTGCTTGGCGTCGCGGCCGGCGCCGGACACGCCGGACTTGGCGTCGATGATGATGTCGTCGGCCTCCACCAGCCCCTTCTCCAGCAGCGGCGCCAGCGGCAACTGCGAGGCGGTGGGGTAGCAGCCCGGGTTCGCCACCACGCGCGCCCGCGCCACCTCGGCCCGCGCCAGCTCGGTCAGGCCGTAGACGACCTCCTTCTGCAGCGCCGGCGCCTTGTGGGCGTGGCCGTACCAGGTCTCGTAGGTGCCGAGGTCGAACAGGCGGAAGTCCGCGGAGAGGTCCACCACCTTCACATGGCCCGGCAGGCCGGCCACGATCTCCTGCGTGGTCCCGTGCGGCAGGGCGCAGAAGACGACGTCGACGCCGGCGAAGTCGACCTGGTCGATCTTCACGAGGTCGGGCAGCCCGTAGCCGCCCAGGTGCGGGAACACCTCGGCCAGCGGCTTGCCGGCCTGGCGCTCGGCGGTCAGCGCCACGATGCGCGCGCGGGGGTGGCGCAGCAGCATGCGGACCAGCTCGGCCCCGGTGTAGCCGGAGGCGCCCAGGATGGCGATGCGCAGGGTGTCCTTGGTCATGTCGTTCCCCAGGTAGATCACGGGACTACAGATAAAGCTTCATGCCCTCGTGCGTCGCGGCGAATCCGAGGCGCTGGTAGAACCGGTGCGCATCGGTCCGCCGCTTGTCCGTGGTGAGCTGGACCAGGGTGCAGCCGCGCGCCCGCGCCCGCTCCAGGATCTCCCGCATCATCCAGGAGCCCCGGCCCCGCCCGCGCAGGGCCTCGTCCACCCGCACCGCCTCGACCAGGCAGCGCAGGCGCGTGCGGCGGCCGAGGCCGGGGATGAAGGTCAGCTGTGCGGTGCCGGCGACGCGGCCGGCCAACTCCAGCACCAGCAGCTCGTTGGCTGGGCAGGCGTCGATGAGGTCGAACCAGCCCTCGTACTCTTCCAGGCTTGGCGGCGGGCCGTTGCGCGCCACGCTGATGGCGTCCTGGTTGATGAGGGCGGCGATGGCCGCCACGTCGTCGCGCCGCGCCCGGCGCAGCACCGGGCCGTCCTGCTGCTCCATCCCCGTCCCTCCCAACCGAATAGCGGGCAAAGAAAAAGGGCGCCCCCCGGAGGGGACGCCCTGTTCCCTGGACCCGGCCGGGAAGGCCGGGCGTCCCCCAATCAGCGCTTGGAGAACTGGAAGCTGCGGCGGGCCTTGGCCTTGCCGTACTTCTTGCGCTCGACCACGCGCGGGTCGCGGGTCAGCAGGCCGGCGACCTTCAGGGCCGGGCGGAGGCCCGGCTCGTAGTAGGTCAGGGCCTTGGAGATGCCGTGGCGCAGCGCGCCGGCTTGGCCGGACAGGCCGCCGCCGGACACCGTGCAGACGACGTCGTACTGCTCGACGCGGCCGACGATCTGGAACGGCTGGTTGATCATCATGCGCAGCACGGGGCGGGCGAAGTAGACCGCGATGTCACGGCCGTTGACCGTGACGGCACCCTTGCCCGGCTTGATCCAGACGCGGGCGACCGCGTCCTTGCGCTTGCCGGTGGCATAGGCGCGGCCCTGGGCGTCGATCTTCGGCTCGGCCGGGGCGGCGGCCTCGGTGACCACAGCGGCGGCGGCGCCGCCCTGCTTCAGGTCGGCGAGGCTGGTAATCGTCTGTGCCATGGATCAGGCACTCCCCTTGTTCTTCGGATTCATGCCGGCGACGTCGAGGACCTGCGGCTGCTGGGCCTCGTGCGGGTGCGCACCGCCGGCATAGACCTTCAGATTGCCCATCTGCTTGCGGCCGAGCGGACCACGCGGGATCATGCGCTCCACGGCCTTCTCGATCACCCGCTCCGGGTACTTCCCGTCGAGGATCTGGCCCTTGCTGCGCTGCTTGATGCCGCCGGGGTAGCCGGTGTGCCAGTAGAAGATGCTGTCGGCGCGCTTGTTGCCCGTCAGCTTCACCTTCTCGGCGTTGATCACGATGACGTGGTCACCGCAATCCATGTGGGGGGTGTAGGTCGGCTTGTGCTTGCCGCGCAGCCGCATGGCGATGATGCTGGCCAGGCGGCCCAGCACGAGGCCGTCGGCGTCGATGAGAAGCCACTTCTTCTCGATCTCGGACGGCTTGAGGTTCATGGTCTTCATTCGGAGCACTCGCAAAACAGAGGTCCCAGGGCGCCGCCCCCTGGGGATGGCACCGAAGTGGCCGGGTATTTAGGCCGGGACGCCTCCCCTGTCAACTCGAAAAAAGCCCCGGATTGCGAGCACTTAGCACGCGGTATCCTGATACCTATTCTGCAAACCCTTTGATATATCTGGCATTTTCAGCGCGCATGGCGCACGATGCGCCCGCGGAACCGCCGCCCCGCCCTCCCCGTTCCCCGCGCGATCCCCTTGATCGGCAAAGGAGAACGCGGATGGGCAAGCGTCTGTGCATGACCGCCATGCTGGCGGCCGCCCTGGGCCTGTCGGCCTGCGGCACGACGACGGAGGAGAGTGCCGCCTCGGGCGCCACCTCGGGCGCGCTGGCGGGTGCGGTGGTCGGCGGCCCGGTGGGGGCGCTGGTGGGGGCGGCGGTCGGCGGGGCCGGCGGCACCGCCGTGGAGAAGGGCCAGGAGAGCGGCGCCCTTCCGAACTAGGTACCCATGGACGGCAGGAACCGGAACAGGCCGGAGGCCCCGCCCGTTGACCTTCCGACACAACCCCGATGGGAGGTCAAGATGCGCAAGCGTGGGACCCTGATCATCGCCGGCGCGGCGGCGGCGCTGCTGCTGTCGGC
>DASPKT010000252.1:0-11099 GCA_035627915.1 Azospirillaceae bacterium | reverse complement strand
CGAACGCGAAGGCGGCACGGAAGGGATGGCGCATCTGCGATGGGTCCTGGGTCCGGACGGATGAAACGTTTCCTCGTCACCCGGGCGGCCCCCGGGCAATCGTGGAAACCTAGCGACATCGGGACGGGCCGGCAAGGACGGCCTATCCGCAAGGGCGGAACCGGGCGCCGCGCGCCGGCCGCGGCGAAGGGACACGGGGGGCCTGACGGCCGCCGTCACGCGCGTGTAAGATGCCGGCCCTATAAGGCGGAAACCCCTGCCCGCCGCGATCCGGCGGACCACCCCCTATTGTTCGCGGGGGGCCCGGCCGGGTCCGCCCCCGATGGAGCCGACATGACGCTGCCGCCCACCGACGCCGAGTTCGACGCCCTCCAGGACCGCGCCACCAGCCCCGACTCCGGCCCCACCTTCGGCGAGGTGCTGCAGCGGCGGATGGGCCGGCGCGACGTGCTGCGCGGCGCGCTCGCGGGCACGGCGCTGGCCGCCGGCCTCGGCCCCGCGCTGGTGGCACATGACGCGGCGGCCCAGGGCGCGTCCGCTTCCGGGGCGGCGGCCCCGGCCGGCGGTTCCTTCCCGTTCAAGGAGCTGGTGCGCGTCGCCGACCGCACCCACCACGTGGCGGAAGGGCACCAGACCCAGGTGCTGATCCGCTGGGGCGACCCGCTGTTCCAGGACAGCCCGGCCTTCGACCCGCTGGGGCAGACCGCCGCCGCCCAGCTGCGCCAGTTCGGCTACAACAACGACTTCCTGGGCTTCGTGCCGCTGCCGCAGGGCTCCCGCAGCGCCGACCACGGGCTGCTCTGCGTCAACCACGAATACACCAACACCGAGGTGATGCTGCCCGGCCTGGTCCCGCAGGGGCAGGAGCGCATCGACTGGAGCCGCTACACCCGCGAGATGGCGGAGGTGGAGATGGCCGCCCACGGCGCCAGCATCGTGGAGGTCAAGCGCGGCGCCGACGGCGCCTGGGCTTATGTCCGCGGCAGCAAGTACAACCGCCGCGTCTCCGCCCTCGACACCGTGTTCGAGATGGTCGGCCCGGCCGCCGGCCACAACAGGCTGAAGACCTCGGCCGACCCGACCGGGCGCCGCGTCATCGGCATGTTCAACAACTGCGCCGGCGGCATCACCCCCTGGGGCACCTACCTCTCCGGCGAGGAGAACATCGACGGCTACTTCGTCGGCAAGATCGACCAGTCGCACCCCGAGCAGCGCAGCCACGACCGCATGGGCCTGCCCAGCGGCCGCAACCCCTGGGGCCGCTTCTTCGACCGCTTCGACGTCAACAAGGAGCCGCAGGAGCCGCTGCGCTACGGCTGGGTGTGCGAGATCGACCCGTACGACCCCGCCGCCATGCCGCGCAAGCTGACGGCGCTGGGCCGCTTCAAGCACGAGGGGGCGACGCCGGTGGTGAACGGCGACGGCCGCGTCGTCGTCTACATGGGCGACGACCAGCGCTTCGAGCACGTCTACCGGTTCGTCTCCAAGGGACGGTACGACCCGGCCGACCGCAAGGCCAACATGCGCCTGCTGGAGGAGGGGACGCTGTTCGTCGGCCGCTTCGACGCCGACGGCACGCTGGAGTGGCTGCCGCTGGTGCACGGGCAGGGGCCGCTGACGGCGGAGAACGGCTTCAGGGACCAGGGCGACGTGCTGATCGACGCCCGCATCGCCGCCACGCTGGTGGGCGCCACCCGCATGGACCGCCCGGAGGACGTAGAGGTCCACCCCAGGACGGGCAAGGTCTACGTCACCCTCACCAACAACGAGGACCGGCGGCCGGAGGGCGCCAACCCGCTGTCCGCGGTGAACGCCGCCAACCCGCGCCCCGCCAACATCTGGGGCCAGATCGTGGAGATGATCCCGCCCGGCGGCGACCACGCGGCCGCCCGCTTCACCTGGGAACTGCTGGTGAAGGCCGGCAACCCGGAGAAGCCGGAGACCGGCGCCAGCTTCAACCCCGCCACCTCGGCCAACGGCTGGTTCGCCTGCCCGGACAACCTCGCCTCCGACGGGCAGGGGCGGCTCTGGGTCGGCACCGACCAGGGCTGGGGCTGGATACGGGCCAGCGGCGGCGCCGACGGGCTCTACGGGATGGAGACGGAGGGGCCGCTGCGCGGCACCGCCCGGCTGTTCTTCCAGACCCCCGTGGGGGCGGAGCTGACCGGCCCCTGCTTCACGCCCGACGACCGCACCCTGTTCGTCGCGGTCCAGCACCCCGGCGTCGACAATGTGGAGAAGTTCACCGCCAGCGGCCTGTCCGCGACCTTCGAGGACCCGGGCTCCCGCTGGCCCGACTTTGACGAGAAGATGCCACCGCGGCCCTCTGTCGTGGTAATCACCAAAGCGGGCGGCGGCATCGTCGGGACCTGAGGTCCGGCCCCGCCCGAGGAGAAAGCATGTCGGTGTTCGTGCCCCGGCCCTTCGACCGCCGGGACCTGCTGAAGAGGTTCGGTGCCGTCGCGGCCGCGGCGCTGGGGGTGCCCGCGGCGGCGTCTCCGGCGCTGGCGCAGCCGGTGTTCGCCAAGTACCCGTTCGCCCTGGGCGTCGCGTCGGGCGACCCGACGCCGGACGGCTTCGTGATCTGGACCCGGCTGGCGCCGGAGCCGATGGAGCCCGGCTCCGGCATGCCCAACGCCGGCGTCGAGGTGGAGTGGGAGCTGGCCGCCGACGACCGGTTCCGCAACAAGGTGCTCGTCGGGAAGGCCTTCGCCCGGCCGGAGCTGGGCCACGCCGTCCATGTGGAGATCTCGGGGCTGGAGCCGGGGCGGGACTACTGGTACCGCTTCCGCTGCGGCCGGGAGCGCAGCATGCAGGGCCGCGCCCGCACCGCGCCGGCGGCGGGCGCCGACCTGGCGCGGGCCCGGTTCGCGGTCTGCGGCTGCCAGGACCTGGAGCAGGGCTGGTTCGACGCCTTCCGGCACCTGGCGGCGGAGCAGCCGGACTTCGTCTACCATTACGGCGACTACATCTACGAGTACCGGACCCGCAACTTCTACCGGAACCCCCACGAGGACCTGCTGATCCCCTGCGTCCGCCGGCACGAGGGGGACGAGAGCACCTCGCTGGAGAACTACCGGCAGCGCTACGCGCAGTACAAGCTGGACTTCAACCTGCAGCTGGCGCATGCCGCCGCTCCCTGGTACGTGACCTGGGACGACCACGAGATCGTCAACAACTGGGTCGGCGACCACGAGGGCTGGAACAAGACGCCGCCCGAATATTTCCTGCTGCGCCGGGCGGCGGCGGCCCAGGCCTTCTACGAGAACATGCCGCTGCGCCGCGGCGCCTGGCCGAAGGGACCGGAGATCCAGCTCTACCGCCGCTACGCCTATGGCGGGCTGATGGACTTGCATTTCCTGGACACGCGCCAGTACCGCTCGCCGCAGCCCTGCGGCGACGGGTTCGAACCTGTCTGCGCCGACATCGACGACCCCAAGGCCACCGTCCTGGGCGATGCGCAGGAGCGTTGGCTGCTGGACGGGTTGCGCGGCTCGCGCGCCCGCTGGAACGTGCTGGCCCAGCAGGTCATGATGATGTCCATGGACCGTGCCGAGGACGACCGGGTGCTCCTCAACATGGACACCTGGGCCGGCTACGCCCCCGCCACCCGCCGCCTGCTGAAGGCGCTGCAGGAGCGGCGCAAGGCCGACGTCGTGGTGCTGAGCGGGGACGAGCACCAGAACATCGTCGGCGACTTGCGGCTCGACTACCGCGACGACCGCTCGCCGGTGCTGGCGACGGAGTTCGTGGGCACCTCCATCACGTCCGGCGGCGATGGCGGCGACAAGCGGCCCGAGGCCGACCAGCTGCTGGCCCAGAACCCGCACCTCCGGTTCCTGAACGACCAGCGCGGCTACGTCCTCTGCGAGGTCACGCCCGACCTGTGGACGACGACCATGCGGGTCATGGACCGGGTGCGCGTGCCGGAGGGCCGCATCTCCACCCGCGCCTCCTTCGTGGTGGAGCGCGGGCAGGCCGGGGCCAAGCAGGCCTAGCCGGAAGCCTTCGCCGCCAGCACGTCGTGGTACAGCGCCATGACGCGGTCCATCTTGGGCGTCCACAGGCCGATCTCGCGGATGCGCTGGTGCGCGCCGCGGCGCAGCGGCGCCAGCGCCGACGGGTCGGCGGCGAGGCGGCGGATGGCGGCGGCGAGGTCGACCGACAGCTGCATCGGCGTCAGGGCGGGCACCTTGATCCCGCAGGCCTCGGTGACGAAATGGTCGGGCCCGCCCCGGTCCACGGTCACGATGGGCACGCCGTGGCGCATCGCCTCGAACAGCACGCCGCCCGTCGGCTCGCGGAAGCTGGGGAACAGGAACAGGTCGGCGCGGGCGTACAGCTCCTCCACCCGGGCGCGCGGCAGGCGGCCGTGGAAGGCGATGCGGCGCGACACCCCCAGCGCCTCCGCCTCGGCCCGGCACGGCGCCAGCTCCTCCCCGTCGCCGGCGACCTCCAGCGTCACGCCCGGCAAATCGTCCAGCAGCGCCAGCGCCCGAACGCAGTCGCGCAGCCCCTTGGTGCGCACGGCGCGGGCGACGTGCAGCAGGCGCAGCCGGCCCGGCGGCGGCTCCCGCCACTCCGGATGCTCCACCAGCCCGTCCACCGCCAGCTCGGAGATGGCCTCGAACCGGTCGGGCAGCAGCGGGCCCAGGAAATCCTTCACGTAGGGCGCCGCCCCGATGACGGCGGAGGCGCCGCGGAAGGACCGGCGCAGCACCGGGTCCAGGCCCAGGCGCAGCCGGTCCAGCCGGCGCAGGCGGGTGTACCAGGCGGCGGTGCCGCACTCCCGCCGGAACCCCTCCGGCGTCTCCAGGCTGCCGGCCATGGGGCCCAGCACGTAGGGCACGCCCAGCCCCGCCGCCGGCGAGGGAAAGCGCATCGCCATGGGGGAGATCTGGTGGACGAGGTCGATGCGGCGCCCGGCCGCCAGCTCGTCCCGGATCCAGCGGCGGGCCTGCCGGTAGAAGCGGCCGTAGCTGGGCTTCAGCATGGCGTTGAACCGCTCCAGCCGCGGCGGCAGGCGCATCTCCGGCCAGGTGACGACCTCCACCCCCGGCAGCTGGTCGCGCAGCAGGGCGCGGCCGTCGCGCTGCAGCGACAGGACCGTCACCCGGCAGCGGCGCGACAGCTCCTCCACCCAGCGGAAGGCGAGGAAGCTCTCGCCGACGTCGGTGCCGTCGCAGTAGGCCGCCAGCAGCAGCACGTGCAGCGCCGAGGGGTCGGCTTCCGGCTCGCGCCGGGGCGAGGCGCCCGGCGTGCGGCGTTCGATGATCGAGGTCATGTCTCTCACCCGGGCTCGGGCGCCGGCCGCGCGGGGCCGGCACGTGGGGCCGAGTGTCGGGCGCGGCGGTGCCGCCGGGCAATCCGCCCTTACGGACGGCCGGGTGCCGTGGACAGGTAGGGCCGGCTACGCCGCGCGGGCGTCGGGGGCGGGCGGGGTGCCCCGGCGGGGCCGCGTCCCTACCGCCCGGCGCCGCCGAAGGCCCAGTCGAGCGACTCCGCCAGGAGCGTCCCCTTCAGCACGTGCCCGCCCTCGAACTCCCGGTACTCCACCGTGGCGCCGCCGCGGCGCAGCGCCGGGACGATGCGGCGGCTGGTGACGGCGATCTCCAGCACCGGGTCGGCGGTGCCGTGGGTGACGAAGAAGCGCGGCTCCCCCTCCTCCCGCACCGGCTGCGCCGGGATGAAGCCGGGCGACCAGGCCAGCACCGCGGGGAAGCGGTCGCCGTTCGCCAGTCCCAGCATCAGCGCGTAGCTGGCGCCATCGGAGAAGCCGGCCACCGCCTGGCGGGCCGGGTCGACCGCGAACCGCTCGTAGGTCCAGGCCAGCGCCTTGTCCAGGAAGGCGATGTCGGGGCCGGGCGCGCCGCGGATGGCGTCCCAGGTCGGGCCGCGGCTGTCCGGCGCCAGCACGATGGCGCCCAGCCGCTCCGCATGCGCCTGCACCAGCGGCAGCAGCAGCGCCCCCGATCCCCCGGCGCCGTGCAGCAGCAGCAGCAGCGGCGCCGGCCGGTCCGGGCTGTAGCCCGGCGGCACGTGCACCACCGCCCCGCGGCCGCCGGCCGCGTCCAGCCGGAAAGTGCCGGCCTCCGCCTCGGGCCGCGCCGGCGCCGCCGCCTCGGTCTTCAGCCGCGCCGCCGTGCTGGCCGAGCGCGCCCGTTCCACCGCCTCTGCAGGGGCGACCAGCAGGATCAGCAGGGCGAGGGCAATGTTGAACGGGCGCATGGGAGATCGTCCGGCAAGGCGTGTGTTTGCTAATTATTCTGACTGTGTGGGAATTATCAAAGGGAATTGCCTGGGAACGCGCGGATCTTATTGTACCGGAATTGCAAATATCATCATGGATATTGCCGTTTTTGCAATCTGTCTGCGATTCGGAAAACCCTGGCCTTTCGGGCTAATCCACCGGCGCCCGGCCTGGCCGGGGCTGCGTTCAGACCTCGTTAACCCTGGCGGTGCTTGGATCAGGTCGAGCGATCCCGCCACCGGAGCAGCCAGATGCGTCCCTTCGTGCACAACGACCTCGAGGAAGCCGCCTTCGTCCAGGCCCGCCTGCTGGACCATTTCATCAGCCTGGCGCGCGAGGCGCAGGACCGCGAGGCCGGTTTCACCCGGGACAGCCTGAACGACCTGATCGACGAGCTGCGCGAGGAGCGCCGCGCCGTCGGCGCGCTGACGCGGCCGCGGCTGGTGCCGGTCGGTCTCGACTGACGGGAGTGGGCGAGGCGGGGACGGGGAAAGCCGGCGCGGCCGCGGCCGCCCTGCCGATCCGGATTAATCCGGAATAGCGGCTTTGCCGGACTCTCCCTACTTCCGATTCCCCACCGCCGGCGGTGGGGAATTGATTATACTGCCAATACTACTCGCGCTTGAACTGCGGACGCCCCTTTGAAACCGGGGCGTCTTTTTTATGTCCGCCTGCCCTGGCACTCGCAAGGCGGGGCAGGCACGACCGGAGCGTCCGGCAGGCGCCACGCGCGGTCAAGCCGCCCGATCGGGCGCCGCCCGTCCGGGGAGGGCGGCGCCGACCGGGGCAGGGGGGCTCAGCGCCGGCCGGGCGCGCCCGGCATCGGCGGCACCATGCCGGACAGGCTGCCGCCGGCGGCGGCGAACATGTCCTGCAGCACCTCGGTGTTCGCCTGCATGGTCCGCTGCGTCTCGGCCACGAACTCCTCGGGGCTGCGCTTGCCGACCATGGCGGTCATCATCCGCGCCTGGTTCTGGAACAGGGTGCCAAGCCCGCGCATCATGTTGGCCTGGAACTGGAGATAGGCGTCCATCTGCTGTTCGAGCAATTTGGACGGGTCCTGCGTCTGCGTCGGCATGATTTCCTCCCTCGGCCCGGCGCCTGTCGGCGGCGGACCCTTGTGTTGTCGGGCTGTAAGAAGCCGAAGGGGTGATTCTATACGCCCGAATCGGGCCCCTGTGAAGGAGGCGGGCCAGCGGGCGGCTGGCCGGACCGGGCGCCCGATAGAGGTACCCAATCCGGCTCGGCAGCTCAGCCGCCGAGTGCCGCGACGCCGGCGCCGCGGTCGGGGTGGATCGCCAGGACGGAGGCGAAGCCGCTGATCTCGAACACTTCGCGGATGTGGTCGGGCATCGTGCTGATGGCGAACTTCCCCTGGCTCGCCTTCAGCTTCTTGGCGGCCATCAGCAGCACGCGCAGGCCGGCCGAGCTGATGTAGTCGAGCGCGCCGAAATCGACCAGCAGGGTCGAGGTGCCCGAGGAGATCAGGCCCATGACCTTCTCCTCGAAGGCCTTGGAGGTCGCGCTGTCGACCCGCCCCTTCGGCGTCAGGACCGTGACCGGCCCCTGCTTCTCTTCGACCAACTCCATCCGCCTCGCTCCTCACCACCGGGGCGCGCGGGGAGAGGCCCCGCGGCGCGTCCCGAAATCAACCAGATTGGCCCGCCGGGTCAAGCGCCGTCTCCGCCGGGCGCCCCGGCGCCGCCGACGAAGCTCTTGGCGAAGCTCAGCCGATTCAGCGCGCCGTCGCGCCGGTACTCCACCCGGTCCATGAAGCTCTTCATGAAAAAGACGCCGAGGCCCCCGATGGGCCGGTCGTCGATCTCGGCGTCCAGGTCCGGCGCCTTCGCCTCGGTCAGCGGGTCGAACGGCCGGCCGTCGTCCTCGATCTCCCCCTCGATGCGGCCGTCCTCCACCCGGAAGCGCAGCGCGATCTCGTGCCGGCCCTCGTCCTCGAAGCCGTAGGAGACGATGTTGGTGACGATCTCGTCGATGACCAGGCAGAGCTGGTAGACCACCTTCGGCGGGGCGCCGTGGTCGGCGCAGTATTCCTCGACCGTCTCGATGACGCGGGATACCTCCTCCAGGTCGTTCGCGATCCTGAGCTCGAGATTTCCCCCGTCCACCGCAGTCCCTTCCGCTGGGCTGGCGACACCGTGCCCCGAGAGTATGGACAAGCGGGGACAACGGCAAGGATTTCCCGTCCGATGGGGGTGCCGTCCCCCAGATGGCATTAGACAATCCGGCCGGGGCGCGGCACCCTTCCGGGGAAAGCAGCCACCCTCGCGGAGCAGGCCTCCCCATGTCCGGCGGAAAGATCCTCGACGCCTCCCCCGACGCCGAGCCCCTGACCCTCGCCGCCTGGGAGGACCGGACGGCCGCCCTGCTGGAGGCCGGCCAGATATTCCTGGCGCAGGACTGGGCGGAGCGCGGCCTCGCCCGCTTCCCCGGCAGCCACCGGCTGGTGGTGCTGCGCGGCCTGGCCCTCATCCGCACCGGGGCGGTGACGGAGGCGGTGGCGACGCTGCGGCCGCTGCTCTCCAGCTTCGACAGCTCGCCCAAGCGCGACGCCGCGACGGCGCTGGCGCGCGCGGTGGCGGCCGTCGGCCGGCTCGCCGACCGGGCGGAACCGCCGGAGGAGCTGCTGGACAGCGTGGTCCAGCTCTCCCAGGCGCTGGAGGCGGTGCGCAGCTCCAGCCTCGGCGGCGAGGCGGTCATCGACCCCGCCACCCTGCTGGCGCTGGGCGACCTGCACCTGGAGGCGTGGCAGCGCACCGGCGACCGGACCCAGCTGCGCGTCGGCGGCGAGCTGCTGGTGGAGGCGTTCGAGAAGGGCGGCGACGGCCGTGCCGGGGTCAACGCCGCGGTTGCCGCGCGCCTGCTGGGGGAACCTGATCGCGCCGCCGCCCTGGCGCAGGCCGCGGCGGCGGCGCTGGCGGCCTCGGTCGCCCGCATGGCGGAAGAGGGCCACGCGTCCGGCCCCGGCACCTTCGACGTGCGCTCGGCGCTCGGCGTGGCGCTGCTGATGCTGGGCGAGCAGGAGCCGGCACTGGCCGAGTTCACCGCCGCCTGCAAGGCGCTGGGCCGCCGCTCCTCCAAGGTCGTGCCGGTCCTGCGGCAGGTGCGGCGCCTGCAGGCGGACGGGGTCAAGGTCCCGCGCGAGGTGGCGGCGCTGCTGAAGCCGCCCGGCGTGGTCGTCTTCACCGGCCACATGCTGGACCGGCCGGGGGCGGAGCCGGCGCGCTTCCCCGACTGGGCGGAACCGGCGCTGCGCGCCGCCATCGCCCGCCGGCTGGAGGCGATGGACGTCCAGATCGGCTATTCGGGCGCCGCCTGCGGGGCGGAGCTGCTGTTCGTCGAGGCGATGCTGGAGCGCGACGCCGAGGTGAACATCGTCCTGCCCTTCGCCCGGGACGACTATGTCCGCGCCTGCGTCGCCCATGGCGGCCCGCGCTGGGAGCGGCGCTTCAACAATGCGCTGCGGCTGGCCGACCACGTCAGCTACGCCACCGAGGAGGAGTTCCTCGGCCACGAGATGCTGTTCCGCTTCCAGAACCAGATGCTGCACGGCCTGGCGACGCTGCGCAGCCAGTTCCTGGAGACGGCCCCCTACCTGCTGGCGGTCTGGGACATGCAGGAGGGGTCGCTGGCCGGCGGTGCCGCCGACTTCATCGACCAGTGGGCGGACATCGCGCGGCTCCAGATCATCGACCTGGACGAGGTCGTTTCGGAAGCGGTCGCATCGGAGGCGCCGCCCGCGGCCGCCCGTCCGGTGCCGCCGCCCATCCCGTCGCTGGAACCGGAGCGGGCGCTGCGCTGCATGCTGTTCGCCGACATCGTCGGCTACAGCAAGCTGGGGGAGGGGAGCATCCCCGCCTACATGGCCTTCACCGAGAAGCTGGCGGCCGAGCTCAAGGCGCGGGCGCCGGCGCCGGAGATGATCAACACCTGGGGCGACGCCATCTTCGCGGTCATGCCCCGCGCCTCCGACCTGGTGCGCTTCGCCTTCCAGCTGAAGGACCTGGTGCGCGGCCTGGGCCGGGAGTTCCGGGGCGAGGCCGGGCCGCTGAACCTCAACATCCGCATCTCGCTGCACGCCGGCCCCGTCTTCGCCGGCCGCGACCCCTTCAACGACAAGCCCAACTTCTTCGGCGCCCACATCAACCGCGCCGCCCGGCTGGAGCCGGTGACGGTGCCCGGCCACATCTACGCCACCCAGCAGTTCGTCGCCCTGCTGACCACCGAGGAGAGCCAGAGCCGGCACGAGGCGGAGGATCAGGACCAGGAGTTCCACCCCGCCGCCATCGCCGAGTATGTCGGCGTCATGTCGCTGGCCAAGAACTTCGGGAAGCAGCCGGTCTACCATGTCCGCGCGGCGGAACCGGCCCGGGAGCTGGCGGAGGCGTGAGGGCGGGCGGCGGGGGGCCGGCGCGTATCGCCGGGGGCGGGTTAGCCTAAGGTGCGGCTGCGAGGGGGTGCGTCCTTCGACAAGCTCAGGATGAGGACGGGTGGATGCCAGGCCCGGTGAGGTCATCGGGAGCACCAAGACGGCCCTCATCCTGAGCGTGTCGAAGCCTCATCTTGAGCGTGTCGAAGGACGCACCATGTCCCCGCTGCCTTGCCCGCAGGAGCAGCAAGACCTCCCTCAGGCTGAGCCTGTCGAAGCCCGCAGCACGCTCCCGCTGCCGGACCTGGGCCCCTGTCGCATTCCGCCTGCCGCTGGATGCCGCCCATGGACTTCCAAGCCGCCTTGTTCGCAATCCCCGCCTAGGTCCTGTCTGACGGCTCCAGAATGCGCAGGTACTGCCTGATGAAGGCGAGTTTGAGCATGGCCATGAAGCTGATGGCG
>DASPKT010000251.1:0-5016 GCA_035627915.1 Azospirillaceae bacterium | reverse complement strand
GACCCCGCCCTGGCGGCGCGCTGGGCGGCGCGGCTGGACGCGCTCGGCCCCGGCCTCAGGGTCGGCATCTGCTGGCGCAGCGGCCTGCGGACGGCGGAGCGGGAGGGGCTGTACAGCCGGCTGGAGGACTGGGCGCCCCTGTTCGCCCTGCCGGGCATCCGCTGGGTCAGCCTGCAGTACGACGCGGAAGCGGCGGAGCCGGAGCTGGCCGCGGCGGAGGCGCGCTCCGGCATCCGCATCGCCCGCTGGCCGGACCTCGACCTCGCCGACGACCTGGACGGCGTGGCGGCGCTGACCGCCGGCCTGGACCTCGTGGTCTCCGCCGCCGCGGCGCCGGCCGAGCTGTCGGCGGCGCTGGGCGTGCCGACCTGGCGCTTCGGCCGGCGCGGGGAGTGGACGACGCTGGGCACGGGCACGCGCCCCTGGTTCGGCAGCCAGCGCCTGTTCCCCGCCGAACCGGGGGAGGCGGTGGGGGCGGCCCTGGGGCGCGTGGCGGCGCACCTCGCCGACCTGGCCCGTCCGGCGCCGGCAGCCGCCGCGGTCAGCACGCCGGCGCCGCCCGCGGCCGCGCCCGAACCGCCGCCCGGAACGCTGGAGGCGGCGATCGAACACCACCGGGAGGGGCGGACGGACGCGGCGGAGCCGCTCTACCGCTCGGTGCTGGCCCATGAGCCGGACCAGCCGGTGGCGCTGCACCTGCTGGGCCACCTGTTGGCCGGCGGGCGCGGTTCCGGCGGGGCAGCGCCGGAGCGGCTGGAGGAGGGGCTGCGGCTGATGCGCCGCGCCGTGGAGCTGGTGCCGGACTACGTCGCCGCCCTGTCCAACCTGGCCGCGGCGCTCCTGGCGGCCGGCCGGCCCGGGGATGCGCTGGAGCGCTACCGGGCGGCGCGGGCGCTGCGGCCCGGCTCCGCCGGCATCCTGACCGGGCTCGGCAACGCGCTGCTGGCGCTGGGCCGCGCCGGTGAGGCGGAAGCGGCCCAGCGCGAGGCCGCGGCGCTCGATCCCGCCTCGGCGGAGGTGCAGGCGAACCTGGGCGAGGCGCTGCGCGCCGGCGGCCGGCTGGCGGAGGCCGAGGAGGCCCACCGGCGCGCCGCCGCCCTGAAGCCCGACTGGCCCGGCGCCTGGGTCAACCTGGGCACCGTGCTGGCCGCGCGCGAGCGGCTGGAGGAGGCGGAGGCCGCCTACGGCCGCGCCCTGTCCCTCGACCCCGGCCATCCCGCGGCCCTGACGAACCTCGGCAACCTGAGACGCCTGCAGGGACGGCTGCCCGAGGCGGAGCGGCTGCACCGCGCGGCGCTGGAGCGGGCGCCCGGCGACCCGCACGCCCTGGCCAACCTCGGCCTCGTCCTGCGCGACCTGTCCCGCCACGGGGAGGCCGCCGCCCTGTTCAGCCGGGCGCAGGATGCCGGCGGGCCGGAGGCGCTGGCGCGCTGGAACCGGTCGCTGAGCGACCTCGCCCTCGGCCGCACGGACACCGGCTGGCGGGACTACGAGGCGCGGTTCGAGACGCCCGACGGCGTCGCCGGCCGGCGGCTGCCGATGCCCCGCTGGCAGGGCGAAGACATCGCGGGCAAGCGCCTGCTGGTATGGCGGGAGCAGGGGCTGGGCGACGAGATCCTGTTCTCCGCCCACTATGCCGACCTCCAGGCGATGGGGGTGCTGCTGGTCGTGGAGTGCGACCGGCGCCTGGTCGGCCTGTTCTCGCGCCTCCTTCCCGGTGCGCTGGTGCGCGAGCCGACGGCCGCACCCGACGACGCCGACTTCCATGTCCCGGCCGGCAGCCTGCCCGGGCTGCTCGCGCCGCGGCTGCGGGATTTCCCGGCCCGCCCCGGCTGGCTGCGGCCCGATCCCGGCCGCGCCGCGGCCTGGGCCCGGCGGCTGGCGGACCTCGGCCCCGGTCTGAAGGTCGGCATCTGCTGGCGCAGCGGCCTCTTGACCCTGGAGAGGCGCGGCCTCTACCTGACGCTGGAGGAGCTGGCGCCGGTCCTGCGCGTGCCCGGAATCATCCCGGTCAGCCTGCAGTACGACCGGCCGGAGGCGGAGATCGCGGCGGCGGAGGCGGCGCTGGGGGTGCGCATCGTCCGCTGGCCGGACCTCGACCTCCGCGACGACCTGGAGGAGACGGCGGCGCTGACCGCGTCCCTGGACCTGGTGGTGAGCGCCG
The DNA here is from genome assembly GCA_035627915.1 of Azospirillaceae bacterium. Taxonomy (GTDB): domain Bacteria; phylum Pseudomonadota; class Alphaproteobacteria; order Azospirillales; family Azospirillaceae; genus DASPKT01. The sequence continues at coordinate 2,852 of DASPKT010000251.1, read as the reverse complement.
GGACGGCGGTAGCCGAGATGGCGGGGGCGCTGGGCGTCCCGGTCTGGCGCTTCGCCCCCGTGTCCGACTGGACAGGCCTCGGCACCGCCGTGCGGCCCTGGTTCCCCACCATGCGGGCCTGGCACCCGGCACCCGGGCAGGCCCTGGCCGATACCGGCACCGCCATGGCGGCGGCGCTGCGCGCCATGGCCGGTGTGCCGGATGCGGTCCAGGCGGCGCCCCAACCCGCCGCCCCGCCGCCCGCCGCCCCGCCGCCTGCCGCGCCGGCCCTGGCCGACCTGCCGACCGCCCTGGCCGCCCACCGGGCCGGGCGCGCCGCGGAGGCGGAGGCGGGCTACCGGGCCGTGCTGGCCGCCGACCCGGACGAGCCCGACGCCCTGCACCTGCTGGGCCTGCTGCTGCACCAGGGGGGACGCCACGCGGAGGGGCTGCCGCTGGTGCGCCGGGCGGCGGCGCTCGACCCCGGCTTCGCCCAGGCGCACAACAGCCTCGGCAGCATCCTGCGGGCGCTGGGCGACGGGGAGGGGGCGGGGGCCGCCTTCCGCCGCGCCGCCGGGGCCCGGCCCGACTATGCCGAGGCCTGGACCAACCTCGGCGCCGTGCTGGCCGAGCGGCGCCTGCCGGAGGAGGCGGAGGAGGCGCACCGCCGGGCGCTGGCGCTCCGGCCCGACTATCCCAAGGCGCTGGTCAACCTCGGCATCGCCCGGCGGCTGGCAGGCAGGCCGGAGGAGGCGCAGACGGCCATCCGCCGCGCCCTGGAGATCGAACCGGACATGGCGCTGGCCTGGACCAACCTGGGCGTGGCGCTGACCGACCTCGGCCGGCACGCGGAGGCCGTCCGCTGCCACGAGGCGGCGCTGGCGCGCGACCCCGGCATGGCGGAGGCGCGCAACAACCTGGCGCTCGCCCGCCTCGCCGCGGGGGAGGCGGCGCAGGCCGCGGCACTTCTCGACGATACGGCCGCCGGGGCACCCGGCTTCGCGCCGGCGCGCTACAACCGGGGCCTGCTGGCGCTGGCCGGCGGCGACCTCGCCCGCGGCTGGGAGGAGCACGAGTTCCGCTTCGCCGCGGGGCAAGCCGCCCCCGACCGCCGCTTCGCCATCCCCCGCTGGGAGGGCGGCGATGTTTCGGGCCGGCGGGTGCTGGTGTGGCGGGAGCAGGGGCTGGGCGACGAGCTGATGTTCGCCTCGCTCTACCGCGACCTCGCCGCCCGCTGCGGGCACCTAGTGATCGAGTGCGACCCGCGGCTGCGCAGCCTGTTCGCCCGGGCGCTGCCGGGCGCCACCGTGCGGTCGGAGACGGACGACCCGCGCGACGCCGACCTCCATGTCCCCGCCGGCAGCCTGCCCCGCCTGCTGCGCCCGGCGCTCTCCCGCTTCGACGGCGCCCCCTTCCTGGCGCCCGATCCCGCGGCGGGCGCCCGCTGGGCGGAGCGTGTGCGCGCCCTCGGGCCCGGGCTGAAGGTCGGCGTCTGCTGGCGCAGCATCGTGCGCACCGCCGACCGCGACGGCGCCTATACCCGGCTTGCCGACTGGGCGCCGCTGTTCGCGGTGCCGGGCGTCGTCCCCGTGACCCTCCAGTACGGCGATACCGAGGCGGAGCTGCGCGAGGCGGAAGCCCGCTTCGGCGTCTGCATCCACCGCTGGCCCGACCTCGACCTGCGCCACGACCTGGACGGCGTCACCGCCCTCATAGCCTCGCTCGACCTCGTGGTGACGGCGGCGACGTCGGTGGGGGAGCTGGCGGGGGCGCTGGGCATGCCGGTCTGGCGCTTCGCCGGGCGGAACGACTGGTCGATGCTGGGCACGGGCGTCCGGCCCTGGTTCGCCTCCATGCGCGTGTTCACGGCCGAACGGGGCGAGCGGGCGGCCGATGTGCTGCCCCGCATCGCCGCCGCCCTTTCCGCCCTGGCACCCCGTCCGGAAGCCCCGGCCGAACCTGCGGCGCACCGGGACCCGCTGGAGGCGGCGGTCGCGCACCACCGGGAGGGGCGGACCGCCGAGGCGGAGGCGCTCTACCGGGCGGTCCTGGGGGAGCGCCCGGACGATCCCGCGGCTCTGCACCTTCTGGGCCTGCTGCGGGCCCAGGCCGGCCGGGCGCAGGAGGGCATCGCCCTGATGGAGCGCGCGGTGGCGCTTGCGCCCGGCTACGCGGCGGCCCTGGTCAACCTCGGCAACGCCCTGCAGGAGGCCGGCCGCTTCGGCGAGGCGGAGGCGCGCTACCGGCAGGCGCTGGAGCGGTCGCCCGGCGCGCCGGACGCGCTGACCAACCTCGGCAACGCGCTGAGGGCGCAGGGGCGGCTTGAGGAGGCGGCGGAGGCGCACCGCGCCGCGCTCGCCGCCAGCCCCGGCTTCGCCGAGGCCGCCGCCAACCTGGGCACCGTGCTGAAGGAGCTGGACCGGCCGGCGGAGGCGGCGGAGCAGTTCCGGGCGGCGCTGGCCGGAGGGCGGGAGACGGCGGACGCCCTGACCGGCCTCGGCGACGCGCTGCGCCTGCTGGGACGGCACGGCGAGGCCGAGGCGCTGCACCGCCGCGCCGTGGCCGCGGCCCCCGGCCTGGCGGAGGCGCGCAACAACCTCGCCCGCGTGCTGGATGAGACGGGACGCGAAGACGCGGCGCTCGCCGAGTACGACCGGGCCGTCGCCCTCGACCCCGGGCTGGCGTCGGCGCGGCTGAACCGCGCCCTGCTGCATCTCGGCCACGGCCGGACGGCGGAGGGGTGGGAGGGCTACGCCTGGCGTTTCGAGGCCGACCGGCGCCATCCGCGCCGGCGCTTCACCATCGCGGAATGGCGGGGCGGCGACCTGTCGGGCCGGCGGGTGCTGGTGTGGCGGGAGCAGGGGCTGGGCGAC
>DASPKT010000250.1:0-20431 GCA_035627915.1 Azospirillaceae bacterium | reverse complement strand
TCGAGCTTCGACATGCATGTTGTCGAAGCTCGACATGGCGGAATTGCTGGGGAATCCGGCCTGTCGAGGCAACGAACTCCACGTCGCGCAGCACGTCGGGCCCCTCCGTGCCGCTGACCAGGGCAGAGCCGTCGGTCTGGCGCGTGATCCGGTAGCCGGACAGGGCGGCGGGGAACAGCGCCAGGTCGATGCCGGCGCCGCCGCCCAAGGTGTCGGAGAAGGTGCCGCCCGAGAGCATGTCGTCGCCGGCGCCGCCCTCGATCAGGTCGTTGAGGATCTCGCCGGACAGGCTGTCGTCGCCGTCTCCGCCCTCCAGCGTGTCGCGGCCGCCATATCCGTCCAGCGTGTCGTGGCCGGCGCCGCCGACCAGCAGGTCGTCGCCGAGGTTCCCCTTCAGGGTGTCGTCGCCGTCCCCGCCCTGCAACGTGTCGTTACCGTGCGCCCCGTCGAGCGTGTCGTTCTCGGCACCGCCGACCAGCAGGTCGCCGCCGTTGCTGCCGGTCAGGGAAAGTCCGGGCATGGGCCTCCTCGGGGCTTACAGGTGGAAAGGGAAGGGGGGAACGGTTTCGGTGCGGTCGGCGCAGGCGACGGGATCAAGTACCCCTTGCGACGGCGCCATGGGTCGCCGGCGGGTGGAACCAGTGCGGCATTGCACCGGATGGCGGCTCAAGCGGGACTGGCTTGCGGCTCGGCTCCAGTCCCCCAGGCGGTAAGGCATCATCTCCGCAGGGTGGCGCCGGCTGCCTCCAGGGTTCCCGTAGGTCAGGCGAATTCCTGGAAACTCTTGTCATCCTTGATGTTCCCCATCGCCGACCGGCAACCGAATAGGAAGTAGACTTCCTGGTTGGGGGCGGCAATGCGCTTGCTTCCTGGCTATGGACCTTACCGAGGTAGTGGCGCGCAACATCCGACGTCTCCGCCAGGAGCGGAAGATGAGTCAGGAGGAATTGGCGGAGCGGGTAGGGATCAGCTCCCGCTATGTCGGGTCCCTCGAGCGAGCCGTTCATTCGCCGACCGTGGCCGTCTTGGAGCGCATCGCGGCGGCCCTTGAGGTGGAGCCCGGGCCCTTATTGAAGAGATAGGGCTTAAAGGCTGATTTGTGGGCTTATGCGAGGTGCAAAAGGCGCTGGAGGGGTTCGACCAATGAAAATGTATCGGCTACGCGTAGACGACATGCTTGATCTGATGCGCTTCGCAGGGCAGTTCTTCCGCGGATCGGCGGAGCAGCCTCCGTCCTGCTGCCTCTCCCGGGCCGAACCACCTGGATGGTCCGAACCGCGCACATCTGTGCGAACCTCGGGATGTCATCAGGCGGGATGAAGACGGCGTCGGCCGTACCGGGCAGGTCCATCGCGATACCTGGCCGGAAGTGGCGCATGCAGCCGAAGGATCGGCAGGAACCGGCAGGGGAGGTAACGCCCGGGAGCCGGGAGCCGCCTCCATCCGCCTGCGCCGGCCCGTGCGTTATGCCGGCATCGCATCGAGACAAGCCGGCCACGTCGGCGGCTGGTCACGCGACAGGGCGGCGCGCGTCCACAGCCCCATCCCGCCTATCCATGTGCCGGGCGAGGATATGGCGGGAAGCCGGCAATGCCGGACAGCGCGAGCACCGCGCGAACCCCAAGCTCCCAACCGGGACAAGCCCGCCGATCCCCAGGCAATCCGGCCTTCCGACGGCCTCTCCGATCCGCCTCGGCAGCACGTTCGCGCAGATAGCCGATTTTGTGCAGCAGGAACAATCTGCTATTAAGGAGGAGGTCGCCCCTCACGCGGGGGCGTGGATTGAAACTTGGCGATCTCCTTCAGGTACTTGATCTGGGCCGGGGTCGCCCCTCACGCGGGGGCGTGGATTGAAACGTCTTCATCGCGGCGTCACCGGTTGCGCGCGTTGTCGCCCCTCACGCGGGGGCGTGGATTGAAACCCTAGGTGCCCGATCAGGATGACTTTGTTCACGCGGTCGCCCCTCACGCGGGGGCGTGGATTGAAACCTGGGGGTGTGTCGGGAGTTCCGGCCGCGCATGGCGGGTCGCCCCTCACGCGGGGGCGTGGATTGAAACTCCTTGCATGGAAGTGATTGTCGGGGTCGCACCCGGTCGCCCCTCACGCGGGGGCGTGGATTGAAACGCGGGCGCGGCCGGCGCCTCGGCCGGCGCGGCGGGGTCGCCCCTCACGCGGGGGCGTGGATTGAAACGTGTTCAGCCCCTCCGCCGCGCGCGCCTGCGCCGGTCGCCCCTCACGCGGGGGCGTGGATTGAAACACCGTCAAGATCGACGGCAAGGAGGAGCAGGTTGTCGCCCCTCACGCGGGGGCGTGGATTGAAACAACGTCCGCATCACCGACACGCCGAAGCACAAGGTCGCCCCTCACGCGGGGGCGTGGATTGAAACCCTCACTCACTCCCCTGGACGTGCGGTCTACGGGCGGTCGCCCCTCACGCGGGGCGTGGATTGAAACTCTCCGGCCGAGGACCTGGCGGCGATGTATCGCGGTCGCCCCTCACGCGGGGGCGTGGATTGAAACTGCCCGTTCCGAGGCGAGGCGCAGTGGCGCGACGTCGCCCCTCACGCGGGGGCGTGGATTGAAACACCGGCCGGCGTGCTGCCGGCGATCTGCGAGAGGGGTCGCCCCTCACGCGGGGGCGTGGATTGAAACTGCCGCTCCCGGGCCTCCTTGGCGCGCTCAATCGGTCGCCCCTCACGCGGGGGCGTGGATTGAAACTCCCCATGGGACAGAAGCACATCCGCTCCATCATGTCGCCCCTCACGCGGGGGCGTGGATTGAAACGACGACTGTATGACCCTGGCGCACAAGATCGGCGTCGCCCCTCACGCGGGGGCGTGCATTGAAACTTCTCGGCATAGACCCTTTTCTCCGGGACGCCCGGTCGCCCGTCACGCGGGGCGTTGGCCTGCATGAACTGGGCCTCACCCCTCGCGCGGCGTCGCCCGGATGGATGCGGGCCTCGCGGACCATCGGGGGAACGGGCGGCGAGCCGGAGGCACCGGCCTATCCAGGGTTGCATCTAAGCCGCCTCCCGCGCATGATCCCGTGTGCGCCGACCGCGGGAGGAACCGATGAAGGCCCACGCGCACACGCTGGACGGGCGGCCGCAGGCGGAGTGGGAGGAGCTGCTGCCGCATCTCCGCCTGGTCGCGCGGCAGGCGCTGTCGTTCGCCGGGGGGCTCATGCCCGGGCGCGCCGACCTGGCGGCGCTGGGGGAGGCGGCCGGCCTGCTGCACGACGCCGGCAAGTACGATCCCGAGTTCCAGGCCTACCTCGCGGAGGCCCATGCCTGCAAGGAGGCGGGCAGGGACCCGCCGGCCCCCCGGGTCGACCATTCGACCTTCGGGGCGAGGGCGGCGCTGGAGCGGTACGGGGACGGGGGCTTGGCCTGGCTGCTGGCCTATGCCGTCGCCGGCCACCATGCGGGTCTGCCCGACGGCTCCGGGCCCGGCGGCGCCGCGCTGCAGGCGCGGCTGGCCGATGCCGGCAGGGGCGAGGCGGCGCGGGCCGGCTTCACGGCGGAGGCGGCGCCGCTGCTCCCGGATTTGGCGCCGCCGCCGCGGCTCCGGTGCCCGTTCCGGCTGGCGCTGTTCGGCCGCATGCTCTTCTCCTGCCTGACCGACGCCGACGCGCTGGCGACCGAAGGGGTGACGGCGCCCGGGCAGGCCGCCGCGCGCGCGGCACCCCGGCCCGGCCTGGCGGCGCTGGAGGCCTCGCTGCTCGCGCATCTGGAGGCGAAGTCGGCACGGCTCCGCGATCCCGGCGCGCCGGTGAACCGGCTGCGCGCCGCGGTGCTGGGGCGCTGCCTGGAGGCGGCCGCCGGATCACCCGGCATCTACTCCCTCGCGGTCCCGACCGGCGGCGGCAAGACCCTGTCGTCGCTGGCCTTCGCCCTGCGCCACGCCCGCCTGCACGGCCTGCGGCGGGTGGTCTACGTCATCCCCTACCTCAGCATCATCGAGCAGACCGCCCGGGTCTTCCGCGAGGAGGCCTTCGCCGGCATCCCCGACGCGGTCGTGGAGCACCATTCCGCCTATGCCCCGCCGCCCGGGACCGCCGAGGAGGGGATCGGCCCCGACCGGCACAAGCTGGCGGCGGAGAACTGGGACGCGCCGGTCGTCGTCACCACGGCCGTGCAGTTCTTCGAGAGCCTGTTCGCCGCGCGTCCCTCGGCCTGCCGCAAGCTGCACAACCTCGCCGGCGCGGTGGTCGTGCTGGACGAGGCGCAGATGCTGCCGGTGCCGCACCTCCGCCCCTGCCTGGAGGCGCTGCGGGCCCTGGCGGAGGACTACGGCGCCACGGTCCTGCTCTGCACCGCCACGCAGCCGGCCCTGGGGCAGGGGCGCCCGCTCGACTTCGGCCTGCCCGACATTCGGGAGATCGTGCCGCCCGCGGAGACGGCCGCGGCGCTGCCGCCCCGGGTGCGGGCGGAGGCCGCGGGCGCCCTCTCCGACGCGGATCTCGCCGGGCGGCTGGCGGAGGCGGAGGCGGCGCTCTGCATCGTGGACCGGCGCGGCTGGGCGGCGCGGCTGTACCGTACCCTGCGCGACGCGCGGCTGGAGGGCGTCCACCACCTCTCCGCCACGCTCTGCGCCGCGCACCGGACGCGGGTGCTGGACGCCATCCGCGACGACCTCGACCATCGCCGGCCCTGCCGGGTGGTGTCGACGCAGCTGGTCGAGGCCGGGGTGGACCTGGACTTCCCCCTGGTCCTGCGGGTGATGGCGGGGCTCGACAGCCTCGTCCAGGCCGCCGGGCGCTGCAACCGCGAGGGGCGGCCGGAGCCCGGCCGCCTGATCGTCTTCGAGCCGCCGGCGGACGGACCCCCGCGCGGCGACCTGCCTGACCTCGCGCGCCGGGGGGAGGCGGCGCGGCGGCTCGCCGGGGAGCTCGGCTGGGAGCGGCTGTTCGATCCGGCGACGACGACGCGCTACTTCGAGCTGCTCTACGGGATCGAGGCCGCGGGCAGGCGTTCCGACGGCGTGGACCCGCTGGACCAGGCCGCCGCCTGGACGCGCCTCGCCGGGGTCAGGCGCCTTGGCGACATCCCCTACCGCAGCGTCGCCGCCGACTTCCGGCTGATCCCCGACGGGCAGGCAACCGTCATCGTCCCCTGGGGCGGCGACGAGAGGGAAGAGGCAGACGTGCGCGACCTGATCGCCGCGCTGGACCGGGCGGAACGCCCCGGCGCCGTCGCCCGGAGGCTGCAGCGCTACACCGTGGCCGTCCCGCCCTTCCAGGCCGCGCGTTGGGAACGCCTGGGCCTGCTGCGCCGCGCCGGCGCGCTGGGCCAGTTCCTGGTCGCCGACCCCGGCCTCTACCACCCGGACCTGGGCCTCTGCTCCACCGACCCGGCGGAGCGGGGGGCGGAGGAGATGGTTTGGTGACGTGACGGCCCCGCGTGTCCTGTTCTCGACCGCCCTCGGGCTGGCCGGCAGCCCGGGAGAGTCGAAAATGTTCACTTATCGTTCATTGCCCGTCAAAGCATTTATTTGAGTAAAAAACATAACTCCAGGTTGACGGCTGCCCGCGTCTCTCCGACCATCTGGTCCACCAACGCAGGCATCGGATCGCTCCCATGTCCCACGGCATCGCCCTCCACGTGCACGGTGACCGCGCCCTGTTCTCCCGGCCGGAGATGAAGGCGGAGCGGGTGTCCTACGACGTCATGACGCCCTCGGCGGCCCGCGGCATCCTGGAGGCGGTGCACTGGAAGCCGGCGATCCGCTGGGTGGTGGACCGCATCCGGGTGCTGCGGCCGATCCGGTTCGAGACGATCCGACGCAACGAGGTCGCGTCCAAGGCGTCCTACGTCACCGCGCGCCGGGCCATGGGCGACGCCGCCGCCGACCTGCCGGTGCTGCATCCGGAGGAGGACCGCCAGCAGCGGGCGAGCGTGCTGCTGCGCGACGTCGCCTACGTCATCGAGGCGCATTTCGAGATGACGGACCGCGCCGGTCCCCAGGACAGCCCGGCCAAGCACGCCGACATGGCCCGCCGCCGGATCGAGAAGGGGCAGTGCGTCTGGCAGCCCTGCTTCGGCTGCCGCGAGTTCCCCGCCTATTTCGAGCCGGCGCGGCCGGACCACGTGCCGCCGGCGGACTTCCCCGACGAGATGGACCTCGGCTGGATGCTGCACGACATCGACTTCGCCGACGGCATGACGCCGCGCTTCTTCCGGGCGAAGCTCCGGCGCGGCGTGCTCGACGTGAACGCCTGCCTGCGCGACGGGCCCGGTGGGGCGGCGCGATGATCGTCCAGGAACTCCACGACCTCTACGGGCGCCTGCGCGACGCGGGCGAGTTGCCGCCCTACGGCTTCTCCGAGGAGAAGGTGACGGGCCGCATCCTGCTGCGACCGGACGGCGGCGTGGCCGGGGTCATGGACATGCGGCTGGTCGAGAAGGCCGGCCGCAAGGAGCTGAAGCGCCCCCGGCTGACGGCGGTGCCGCAGCCGCCGGCCGGGCGGACCTCCGGCATCAAGGCAGGCTTCCTCTACGACAACGCCCAGTACCTGTTCGGCCATGCCGGGGACCCCGCGAAGGCGGGCCGCGCCGCCCAATGCTTCGCCGCCGCCGCGGAGAACCATGCCCGCATCCTGGACGGCGTGCAGGACGAGGGCGCCGCGGCGGTGCTGGCCTTCTTCAGCACCTGGCAGCCGGGCCGGGTGCCGGACGGCATCGATCCCGAGCTGCTGGCGGGCTTCCTGGTCTTCGCCCTGGCCACGTCGGCGTCCGACGTCCACGAAGCCCCGGCGGTGCGCGCCGCCTGGGAGCGGGCGCTGGCGGCGGAGGAGGCGCAGGCCGCCACCGGCCAGTGCCTGGTGACCGGTGGCGCCGGCCAGCCCATCGCCCGCATCCATCCCGCGGTGAAGGGCGTTCCCGGCGCGCAGACCAGCGGCGCCGCGCTGGTGTCCTTCAACGCCGACGCCTGGACCTCCTACGGCAAGGGCAAGGACAGCCTGAACGCGCCGATGTCGCAGGAGGCGGCCCACGGCTACACGGCGGCGCTGAACTGGCTGCTGGCGCGGCGCGGGCAGCGGCACGTGGTGGTGGGGGCGGTGTCGACCGTCTTCTGGGCCGACCGGCCGGCGGAGGCGTTCGACCGCGGCATGCTGGACATGCTGGCCGGCCTGCCCCCCGCCGACCCGGAGGACCTGCCCCGGGTGCAGGCGCTGCGCGACTCCTTCTGGAGACTGGCCCGGGGCGAGCGGGCGCCGACCCCGGAGGAGCGGGAGGCGCGTTTCTTCGTGCTGGGGCTGTCGCCGAACGCGGCGCGGCTGGCGGTGCGCTTCTGGGTGACCGACACGCTGCCGGCGATGGCGGCGCGGGTGGCGCGGCACGACCGCGACCTGCGGCTGGCCGCACCCTGGCGCGAGGCCGCCGGGGGGACGGCGCCCGTCCTGTCCGTCTACGCGCTCGCCATGGCGACCAAGCCCTACCGGCGGGACGGCGACAGGATGCGCCCCGACCCGCGGGACGAGGGGCTGCCGCACCTCCACGGCGACCTGCTGCGGGCGGTGCTGACCGGCGGCGCCTATCCGGACAGCCTCGCCGCCGTGCTGCTGGACCGGTTCCGCGCCGACCGGGTGGTGAACCACCCGCGCGCGGCGCTTCTGAAGGCCTGGCTGGTGCGCCGGCGGCGCATCTGGGCCGGGCACGACGCCGCGGCGCAGGCGGCGGCCGAAGCCTGGGGAGACACGCTCGTGCAGCTCGACACCGACCGGACCGATCCCGGCTACCTGCTGGGACGCCTGTTCGCCACGCTGGAGAAGATCCAGGCCGCGGCCGCCGGGCGCGAGGTCAACGCGACGATCAAGGACAAGTACATCAGCGCCGCCAGCGGCACGCCGGGGGCCGTGTTCCCGCGGCTGCTGACCCTGTCGCAGCACCACCTGAAGAAGGCCCGCCGCGGCGACCGGCCGGGCTGGGCCCGGTCGCTGGAAACCCAGCTGGGCCAGCTCATGCAGCTGCTGGACGGGCGGGAGACGCCCTTTCCCCGGACGCTCGACATGGAGCAGCGGGGGCTCTTCTTCCTCGGCTACTACCACGAGCAGGTCCGCCGCGGTGCCGGCCAGGCGCCGCCCGACGCCGCCGGGGACGCCCCCGACCCGACCGACCAGGCCGCCGACGCGGCCGCCCTTTCCGCCACGGAGTGAACCGCCATGGGCGTGCATGACAGCCGGATCGAGTTCGTCTACCTGTTCGATGTCCGCAACGGCAATCCCAACGGCGACCCCGACGCCGGCAACATGCCCCGGATCGACCCCGAGACCGGGCACGGGCTGGTGTCCGACGTCTGCCTGAAGCGCAAGGTGCGCAACTTCGTCGGCACGGTGAAGGAGGGGCAGCCGGGGCACGAGATTTATGTCCGCGAGAAGGCCGTCCTGAACCACCAGCACCGCCGCGCCTACGACGAGCAGGGGATCAGGCGCGAGACGCCGGGCCGCATGCCCAAGGGCGAGGGGGAGGCGGCGAAGGTCACGCGCTGGATGTGCGACACCTTCTTCGACGTGCGCTGCTTCGGCGCCGTCATGAGCACCGACTACAATTGCGGCCAGGTACGCGGCCCGGTCCAGCTGACCTTCGCGGAGAGCCTGCACCCCATCGTCCCGCAGGAGGTCGCCGTCACCCGCATGGCCGTGACCACGGAGGCCGAGGCGGACAAGCAGGCCGGGGACAACCGGACCATGGGCCGCAAGTACATCGTTCCCTACGGCCTCTACCGCGCGCACGGCTTCGTCTCGCCGCACCTGGCGCGGCAGACCGGCTTCTCCGACGGGGACCTGGAGCTGTTCTTCAAGGCGCTGGAGGGCATGTTCGACCTGGACCGCTCCGCCACCCGCGGCGAGATGGCGGCGCGCCGGCTGATCGTCTTCCGCCACCGCTCGCCGCTGGGCGAGGCCCCCGCCCACAAGCTGTTCGACCTGGTGAAGGTGACCCGGCGCAGCGACACGCCGCGCGACTTCGCCGCCGACTTCGAGGTCGCCGTCGACACCGCCCGCTGCCCGCCGGGCGTCGAGATCGCCGACCTGTTGTAGCCGTCATGGCGGCGGAGGCGGGCTGGCCGGACGAGGCGCTGGCGCCCCTGTCGGCGCTGCAGCACCTCGTCTTCTGCCGGCGGCAGTGCGGCCTGATCCACCTGGAGGGCGTCTGGGCGGAAAACGCGCTGACCGCCGAGGGCCGCGTCCTGCACGAGGCGGTCGACCATGCGCCGGGGGAGACCCGCCGGGGCGTCCGCGTCGCCCGCGGCATCCCGCTGGCCAGCCGGCGCCTGGGTCTGGCGGGGCGCGCCGACGTGGTGGAGTTCCACCCGCGCCGGGGCGGCGCGCCGGTGCCGTTCCCGGTGGAGTACAAGCGCGGCGCGCCGAAGCCGCACGATGCCGACGCGGTCCAGCTCTGCGCCCAGGCCCTGTGCCTGGAGGAGATGCTGGGCGTCCCCGTGCCGGCCGGGGCCCTCTTCTACGGCGCCACCCGGCGGCGCGAGGAGGTGGCGTTCGGGCCGGCCCTGCGGGACCGGGTGGCGGAGCTGGCGGCGGCGCTGCATCGCCTGCTGGCGGCCGGCCGGACGCCGCCGCCGGAACCGGGCCCGAAATGCCGCGCCTGCTCGCTGCGCGACGCCTGCCTTCCCGACCTGCCGGCGGCGGGGAGCGTGGCGCGCTGGCTGGCGCGGACCCTGGCGGAGGAATGCTGATGCGGCGGCTCCTGAACGTCCTCTACGTCACCAGCGAGGGCAGCTACCTGTCTCAGGAGGGCGAAAGCCTACAGGTCAGGAAGGAGGACGGCGGGCGCCTGGTTCTGCCCATGCTCGCCCTGGAGGGCCTGGTGGCGTTCGGCGCGGTCGGTGCCAGCCCGCACCTGCTCGCCCACTGCGCGGAGAGGGGCGTGGCGGTCAGCTTCCTGACGGCCGCCGGCCGCTTCCAGGCGCGGGTGGAGGGGCCGGCCAGCGGGAGCGTGCTGCTGCGCCGGGCGCAGTACCGGGCCGCGGAGGCGCCGGATCGGGCGGCGGCCATCGTGGCGTCGGTCCTGCAGGCGAAGATCGCCAACCAGCGCACCGTCCTGCGCCGCCACCGGCGCGACCACGGCGACCCCGACGGCGTCCTGGCAAGGGCCGAGGACGCGTTGTCCCGGTCCCTGACGCAGCTGGCGCCCGTGCCCCCGGTCGACCGGCAGCGCGGGATCGAGGGCGAGGCCTCCGCCGTCTATTTCGACGCGTTCAACCGGCTGATCCGCCGCGAGGGGGAGGAGTGGCGCATGCGCGGCCGCACCCGCCGGCCGCCGCTGGACCGCGTCAACTGCCTGCTGTCCTTCGCCTATACCCTGCTGGCCCACGACGTCAGGGGAGCGCTGGAAACGGTCGGGCTGGACCCGCAGGCGGGCTTCCTGCACCAGGACCGGCCGGGGCGGGCATCCCTGGCGCTGGACCTGCTGGAGGAGTTCCGCGCGCCCTTCGCCGACCGCCTGGTGCTCAGCCTCGTCAACCGGCGGGAGCTGTCGGCCGGGGACTTCACCGTCGGCGAGACGGGAGCCTTCCGCCTGACCGACGAGGGACGGCGCACCTTCCTGGTGGCCTACCAGACGCGGAAGAAGGAGGAACTGACGCACCCCTACCTGGAGGAAAAGCTGCCCTTCGGGCTGATGTGGCACGCCCAGGCACGGCTGCTGGCCCGGCACCTGAGGGGAGACCTGGACGGCTATCCCCCCTTCGTGTGGCGCTGAGCCATGCTCGTGCTCGTCTGCTACGACGTCAGCACCGAGACGCAGGCCGGCCGAAGGCGCCTGCGCCAGGTCGCCAGGGCCTGCCAGGACCATGGCGTCCGGGTGCAGTTCTCCGTGTTCGAATGCACGGTCGACCCCGCCCAGTGGACCGCCCTGCGCGCCCGGCTGCTGGGCATCATCGACGAGCGCACCGACAGCCTGCGGTTCTACCGGCTGGGCAGCAATGCCCGCCACCGGGCGGAACATGTCGGCGCGAAGCCGCCGACGGACCTCGAGGCACCGCTGATCGTCTGAGCCACCCTCTCGCGCGAACCTGAAGCGCCCGGGCCGGGAACCGCCCGAGCGGCCCAGCAAATCCGCCCTTCCCGGCAACCCGGCGACCGCCCTTCCGGGAGGTTCGCGCAAACCGGCGAATTCCCGCAGCCGGAACAAGCTGCTATCAATGGGGGGTCGCCCCTCGCGCAGGGGCGTGGATTGAAACACCGGTGCCGGCGACCAGAAGATCACGGCCGCCGTCGCCCCTCGCGCAGGGGCGTGGATTGAAACGCCATGGCGTCGCGCTGGAGATCCAGCTTCTGGTCGCCCCTCGCGCAGGGGCGTGGATTGAAACTCCACCTGGTGCGGGGCGCCGGCCGGATCCGGCGTCGCCCCTCGCGCAGGGGCGTGGATTGAAACGACACCAGCGAGGACGGCACGGGGCGCGGCACGCGTCGCCCCTCGCGCAGGGGCGTGGATTGAAACCCGCGCCTGCTCGAACGCCGCCACCGCCATGTTGTCGCCCCTCGCGCAGGGGCGTGGATTGAAACTCCCCGATCCTGATGCCGCACACGGTCATCGGCGTCGCCCCTCGCGCAGGGGCGTGGATTGAAACTCCGGCCGCGGGCTGCTTTGGAAGGACGCGAGGTCGCCCCTCGCGCAGGGGCGTGGATTGAAACCAGGCGTCGCGGGCCGGCAGCAGGGTGAGGAAGAGTCGCCCCTCGCGCAGGGGCGTGGATTGAAACTGCGTCATCGGCCTGGAGGGCGGCGCCATGCGCGTCGCCCCTCGCGCAGGGGCGTGGATTGAAACGCTGGGAGTCGAGTCCGGGCGCGCTCCCTCGCGGGTCGCCCCTCGCGCAGGGGCGTGGATTGAAACGCGGGCGAAGTACGGACCAATCAGCCAGACGGTCGCCCCTCGCGCAGGGGCGTGGATTGAAACGCCCTGTGGGAGGGGCTGAAACTGGCCCTGAAGGCGTCGCCCCTCGCGCAGGGGCGTGGATTGAAACAACGAGGACGGCAACGAGCACAACGTCATCATCGTCGCCCCTCGCGCAGGGGCGTGGATTGAAACACGGACTGCTGGACGCCCTGCCTGCCCTGCCAAGTCGCCCCTCGCGCAGGGGCGTGGATTGAAACAAGGCGCTGCTCGAAGCTGGGGCTCTCGCCTTCGTCGCCCCTCGCGCAGGGGCGTGGATTGAAACCGCGCTGAACTCGATCCCCCCGGCACCGACAAACGTCGCCCCTCGCGCAGGGGCGTGGATTGAAACCTGACCGATGGCTGCGGCCTCGTCTGGCCACACGGTCGCCCCTCGCGCAGGGGCGTGGATTGAAACTTGCCGTCGCGCAGGTAGCCCTCGGGGATGGGGGTCGCCCCTCGCGCAGGGGCGTGAATTGAAACATCACGCCCGCCCATTTTGGGGGGGGGAGGACATGCAGGGCTGTGTAGAGACGATTACCGAGGCAAATGGTGGACCAGCAGCGCGGCCTGGTGTTCCCGGCGCGCATCCGCCTGACCGGGCGCGACCTGCGCGAGGAGGCGGGCGAGGTGACGGTCAGCGCCGGCATGGCTGTCATGGCGGAAGTGGTGACGGGCGAGCGCCGGGTGGCGGAGTTCATCCTGGCGCCGGTGATGAAGTCGGTAAGCGAGGCGGGGAGGGAGCGGTGAGCAGGATATTGGCAAGCACTGTTCGCCGTGCCGGCCCTCTGGCTGTCGCACTGCTGCTGGCGAGCGCCGCGGTCGGCCTGTCCGGCATGGTCCGGGCCGACGAGGCCGTCACGGGCGCCATGAGCTGCGGCGATGATCGGCAGACGGCGCAGGCGGCGTGCCTGGACTAGGTTCTGGATGAAGCGCTGGAGGTGGTGCCGTTCCAAGGAGACTGGCATGACGAATCGTTCGAGGCGCAGTGGTTCTCCATGGGAAACCAGGCTCCCCGGTTCGCCCGTATCCGGCAGCGCTTCGGACCGGCGGCCTTCACACCGGAGCACAAGGCCAAGATCCTGGCGCTCAACACCGCCTATGTCGACCGCCACCGGCATTGGAGCAACGGCTACCTCTGGGGCGGCGGCGCCGATTTCCTCTACCTGGAGCTTGCCGTCGGCCTGCACGGCCCGGTGCTGCGACACCTGGAAGAGCGCGGGCGCAACGTCTTCTTCCCCTGGTTCATCAAGAACCCCCTCTCGGACGAGGCCGAAGTGGAGACGGAGAAATTCTCCTCCTGGTTTACCGTAAACGAGCAGCTGCCGCCCGGGATTGAGCCTGAGGATCAGACGGAGAGCTTTCCAGCCTTCCGGCAGCAGGTCCTGGCGCAGGTCGCCCTGTGCCGTGCCTTCCCGGACAATTTCGCGGCGCTCGCCCCGCGCGCCGGCTACTCGCCCCTTCTGGGACCCGCGCCCGGCGACCGGCAGGGAGGCTTGGAGGACCCGGATCAGCGCGATGAGATCAGGTTTTAATTAGGCAAGCGGCACATTGGTTTAATAGCGTCAGCGCTTAGTGAAGGCGGGTCAAGTTACATAGCTGCCGCCAAGCCAGCGTGAGGCGGGGAAGCAATATAGCCTCGACGTGCGGTTCAGGCCCGACATCTGGCGATCGAGGCCGGCAGGAGGGCCGCCTGCGGGGCCTCGGCGGTCAGGGGTCACAGATCGAAGCTCAGCCGAAAGCCGACCAGATGGCTGGTGTCTCCGGCATCGCGCGACCGGGCATAGGCGAGATCGAGGACCGGGCCGTCCTCCCACCGGTAGCCGGCGCCGACCTGGGACAGGGTCGCGTCGCTGTCAGCCGCGCCATGGCGGCCGGCATGGCTGGCGACCAGGAACCAGGGGCCGGACGCCGCCTCCAGGGCCAAGGTCGGCTGCACCACATCGCCCCTTTCCCCGCCCGCGTCGCCCAGGACCGCGACCTCCGCGAGCGGGCGCAGCGTGAAGGCGCCGGCCTGGAACTCGGCAGCAAGGCCGGCGACCGCCCCCACCTCGTCCCGTCCGCCGCCGCGGCCGGCCGGGAGGTAGCGGACGCCCGCGGTGTAGCGCATCTCCGGCGCCGCTGCGAGGCTGCCGTCCAGCGACAGCGACCAGGAGGAGAAGGCGCCCGCGTTGCCGGCGCCGCCGTCCGACCGCCGCAGGCGATCGCGCCGGGTCAGCAGGCTGCCGCCGAGCGGGCTGCGGTCGGCGGTGAAACCGGCGGCGGTCAGCGCCGTGGCATCGTCCAGCGCCAGCGTCGCAGAGGCGCCCAGCCGCTCCGTCAGCTCGTACTCCTCGGCCAGTGCGGTGCCGTAGACGCCCGGCGCCAGGTCCCAGGCGAAGCCGAAGGCGGGGTTGATCTTGCCGGCGCGCAGGACAAGCGGCCCCGTCTCCAGGGAAAGCGCCAGCGTCTCCAGGTAGAGCCCATGGTCGGCGAAGGCGCGCCGCTGCCCCGGGCCGGGACCCGACAGCGGCTCCAGCACGGCGCCGAACTCGATCCCCATGCCGGGGGCGAGGCCGAGGCTGCCGGACGGCTCCACCGTCAGGTAGAGGTCGCGCGTCCGGGGCGGGGCGGCCTCCTGGTCCAGCTGCAGCTCGACGGGGATCTCCAGCGTCAGGGACGGGGCTTCGCCCGCCGCGGCCGGGCAGGCGAGGGCGAGCAGCGCCGGCCAGGCGGCGAGCCGGGGTGTCATCGTCGGTCCTCTCAGGCGAAACGGGGTCCGGGAAAAAATCGGGCCGCCGCGGGGGAGGAGCGGCGGCCCAGTCTGCGGGAGGAAGGGGTGAAAGGGGATCAGTAGCGGATGGCGTAGCTGAGCCGGACGGTGCGGCCCTGGCCCTCGGAGAAGCCGTCGTTGCGGCGCAGGATCTGCGAGGCCAGGGTGAAGTAGTCCTCGTTCAGCAGGTTGCTGACGCCCAGGTTCACCGTGCCGTAGCGGCCCAGATCGTAGCTGGCCGACGCGTTCACCAGCGTGTAGGCGTCGATCGGCCCCTCGCCCAGCAGGGTGATGGTGTCGAAGGGCTTGCGGTCGGCCGAGTGGACCAGCTGGAGCTGGGTGGAGAGCTCCGCCGTCCAGTCGTAGGCGGCCTGCGCCGTCAGCTTCACCGGCGGCACGCGGTTGCTGGGCAGCTTGCGGTCGACGTCGCCGTCGTTGTCGGCGTCGCGCTTGCCCTCCACCCAGGTCAGGCCGAAGTTCAGGCGCAGCGCGTCCACCGGCTGCACGTCCAGCGTCACCTCCGCGCCGTAGGTCTCCTCCGGCGAGCGGGCGATGATGAAGTTGTTGGGCGAGCTGGTCGGGATCAGCGTGGTGCCCAGGTTGGACTTGGTCCGGAACACGGCCGCCTGCGCCTGCACCCGGTCCCAGCCGGCGCGCACGCCCGCCTCGTAGCTCTCCACGATCTGCGCCTGCAGGTTGGAGCGCAGCACCGCGTTGGCGGAGCTGGCCTGGCGCAGCAGGCGGCCGACCTCGGCGACCGAATAGCCCTCCGAATAGGCGGCGTAGAGGTCCCAGACCTCGGTCAGCTTGTAGTTGGCGCCGGCGTTGAAGGTGGTGGCGGAATAGTCGGGATCGCCGGCCGGGATCACGATGCCCGGCGCCGGCGAGGTGCTGGTGCCGTTCTCGATGATGTTGAAGGCGTCCCAGGAGACCTTGATGTCCTCGTACCGGCCGCCGCCGCGCAGGGTCAGCACGTCCCAGAGCACCAGCGTCGCCTGGGCGAAGGCGGCGAGGCTGTCCTGCGTCACCTCCGGGGCGTTGATGCGGCGGCGGAACGGCTCCTGCAATTGCAGGTTCACCAGGTCCTGGCCGGTGCTGTCGCTGACATAGTCGACGCCCCACAGGACCGAGCCGCCGCCGGCGAAGTCCAGGGGCGTGGTGACGTCCACGCGCCCGCCGTGCTTCTCCGCGTAGATCAGCGGCGAGCCGCCGGCCGGCAGGGCGGTGGAGGGCACCGCGAAGCTGAAGATGTTCTCGAACTCCTGGTAGTAGGCCTGGAGCCGGACCGAGCTGCCGAACACGTCCTCGATGGCGTAGACGCCGTTCAGCAGCAGGTTCTCGTTCCCCGCATTCAGCGAGCGCGGGTCGAGCGGGCCGCGCAGCGTCCGCGTCTTCACGCCCTGCGCCACGTTGCCGTTCACGAACCCGTTGTACTCGCTGTCCTGGAGCTGGTCGTAGTAGAGGACGCTGGCCTCGATGCGCTGGCCGCCGAAGGTGGTGCCGAGCTTCAGGAAGCCGTTCCAGATGTCGCT
The DNA here is from genome assembly GCA_035627915.1 of Azospirillaceae bacterium. Classification (GTDB taxonomy): domain Bacteria; phylum Pseudomonadota; class Alphaproteobacteria; order Azospirillales; family Azospirillaceae; genus DASPKT01. The sequence continues at coordinate 4,255 of DASPKT010000250.1, read as the reverse complement.
GTCGGCGAGGCCGCCCTGGTTGTTGGGGTCGGGGCGGATGCGGTCGCCGTCGCTGTCGAACTGGCTGTTGGTCTTCTCGTAGTAGAGCGAGGCGTTGAAGTCGATGACGCCTGCCTTGCCGACCGCCGACACGTCCACGTAGGGCGACAGGCTGTCGCCGAAATGGGTGGCGGAGAAGCTGGTGCCGACCTCGGTCCGGAGCTCCGGCTCGTCGGAGATGCCGGTGCGCGTGATGTAGTTGATGACGCCGCCGGCGCCGCCGTTGCCGTAGAGGGCGGAGGCGCCGCGGATGACCTCGATCCGCTCGATGGCGGCGGGTGAGATCGCGCGGGCGTCGCGGCGGCCGTCGCGCAAGGGGGTGCCGATGGGCACGCCGTCGATCAGGATCGCCGGGTTGCGGCCGCGCAGCGTCTGGTCGAAGTTGGAGGAGTTGCCCTGCGTGCCGATCGACATGCCGGGCACTGCGTAGCCCAGCATGGCGCCGAGGTCGGCGCCGGTCTTGCGCAGCCCCTCGATGGTCTTGGTGTCGATCATGCTGACCGAGCCGGGGAAGCTGGCGATGTTCTCCGGCAGGCGCGAGCCGCGCGCGGTGATGACGATCTCCTCGAGCCCGTCGGGCGCGCCGCCGGCCTGCTGGGCCGCCGCCGTCCCCGCCATCATCGCCGTCCCGAGCGCCGCACCCGCGAGCAGCCAAGCCTTCCTGTCCATGTCGCTCCCCCGTTGTCCCCGGCACCGGCTTTTCCCGATACCATGATGGTATCGTATACGTACAATGAACCACGTCAAGCGGCTTTGGCACTTTATTCGAAAAAATTCCGCCGCTGGTATCGGCGGGAGGCGCGCGGCGGCCGGGAGGGTTCCCGGCCACGGGTGCCGGGCGGCCTGCCGGCACCGCGCTCCGCCTAGCTGGAAGCAAGGCCGCAGGCGGGCTCCAGCCGAGTGCACGACTGGAATCCAGGCAGTTTCCGCGGAAGCCCGCGTCCGGTCAGGCGGCGTCGCGGACGACGGCGGCCCTGGTCCGTGCGCGGTTGCGGGCGCGGTTGCGCCAGCCCATGTACCAGATGGTACCGCCGCTGATTGAAATACCAAACAGCGCCAAGCCGGCCGCGGCCACTGCCAGGCGGCCCGGCAGCCCCGCCGCCTCGCCGGTGTGCAGCGGCAGGAACCAGGCGACCGCCCGGTTCGCCGCCGGCTCCAGGCCGGCCAGGCGGGTGCCCAGCACGGTGCCGCCGGCGCGGTCGACCCAGGCGTGGTGGACGGCGCGGGCGCGCGCCGGCTCCTCCGGCCAGACCAGCACGTGCAGCAGCCTGCCGCCGCGCGGGCGCACCTCCTTCACCCGGCCCGGCGGCAGGGCGGCCAGCGCCTGCGAGACCGCCGCGTCGATGCCGACGTCCGCGCCCGCCGCGTCCGCGGGCAGGGCCGGGGCACCGGCCTCGTAGGGCAGGACCAGCGACAGGGCGCGCCCGACCGGCCCGCTGAAGGCGAGCCCGACGCCGGTCGCGGCGGAGGCCAGCATCAGCAGGGCGGCGACGGCGCCGGTCACCTTGTGCGCGTCGCCCAGCCCGGCGCGGAAGCCCGCCTTGGTTCGCACCTTGAACGCCCGGCGCCAGGCGCGGCGCGTCGGCGGCCACCAGAGGTACAGGCCCGCCGGCACCAGGACCAGCAGGTAGACCGCGCCCAGCAGCCCCACCACGGTCTTGCCGGCCTCGCCCATCAGCAGGTCGTGGTGCAGGGCAAAGACCGCCTCGAAGGGGAAGGCGGCGAGGCCGCCGGCGCGCCGCACGGCGCCGGTGGCGGGCTCAAGCGCGGCGAAGAACTCGCCCTCCGGCCCCTTCAGCGTGGCGAAGGCCACCTCGTCCTCAGCCCGGGGCAGGCGCAGGCGGGTCAGCGCCGCGTCGGGGAAGGTCTCGGCCAGGCGCGCGGCAAGGGCGCCCGGCGGCAGCGCCGGCCCGCCGGCGGCCAGCACCAGACCCGGCTGCAGCGTCCGCTCCAGCCCGTGCCGGAAGGTCAGCAGGAAGCCGGTCGCCGCCTGCAGGGCCAGCCAGAGGACCAGGGTCGCGCCGACCCACTTGTGTGCCTTGTAGACCAGACGGTTCATGTCCCGCCTCCCTTGCCGGAGGTCGCAGCGCGCCCGGTCTCCCCTGGGAAGGGCGGTGCCGGCCTCAGCGGCCCGGCGCCGCCTTGCCGCCCCGGAAGGGCAGGTTGCTGCGCTGCGACAGTTTCAGATGGTGCACCATCAGCGCGGCGGCCCATTCGCGGTCGCCGGCGATCAGCGCGTCGAGGATATTGATGTGCTCCTGGCAGGACTCGCGCATGCGCTCCGACCAGACGAAGGATTCGTACTCGGCGGCGCGGCGCAGCCGGTTCTGCTGCTGGATGGACTGCAGGAAGTACCGGTTGCCCGAGAACTCCGCGAGCATCTCGTGGAACTCGATGTTGGTCTCGAAGAACCGGGCCCCGGTGACCCGGTTGATCAACCCGGCCAGCATCTCGACATGCTGGAGCCGGCACTGGCGCAGCCGCTCCAGGTCAGCGCGGAACGTCTCGGCCCGGATCGCGGCCGGCTCGATGGCAAGACGGAACTCGTAGCTCTCCCAGTCGGCGTCGGCGGTGTCGATGATGGGCAGGAAGCGCCAGCCGTGGCCGCGCCGCCGCTGCACCAGCCCCTCGTTGGCGAGGCGGACCAGCGCATGCATCAGCATGGCCCGGCTGACGTCGTAGCGCCGCATCAGGTCGGCCTCCGATACCTCGTCCGGGATCTCGCGGGCGAAGCGGTCGCGCACCAGGCCGAGGTACAGCGCCTCGACCGGCGAGGCGGGCACCTCGGGTTCCGCGCCGGCCTCGTCGGGGGTGCGCGCCAGCACGTAGCCGCCGCTCTCCGGCTTCGGCGCCAGCACGCCCTTGTCCGCCAGCAGCTTCAGCGCCGCCCGGATGGGGGAGCGGGAGACCCCGAACTCCGCCGCCAGCGCCCGCTCCGTCAGCCGCGCCCCGGGGTTGAGGCGCTGCCGGCGGATATGGCCGAGGATCTGCTGCGCGATCTCCGTCCCGAGCTGGCTGGTGGCTGGCATCCCTGGGTTCCTTGCTGGCGGGTGGCTCTAGGCGGCCGCCCCGACGGCGGCCGCCGGGCGGCCGACCAGCTTCTCATAAAGGACCGGATCGGTATCGCCCTCCGTGCCGAAGACCAGGATTCGGCTGCCGCTGTCAATGCCGAGCGTGCGGCGCGCCTCCGGATCGGCCGCCAGCCGCAGCAGCGCGCCCAGGCCCGCGACCGCCGACTCGCCCGCCACGACCGGCACGCCGCCCTCGCCGTCGGCCAGCCCCCGCATCAGCCCGGGCACGGCCGCGTCGGGCAGGGTGGCGAACCAGTCCGCCCCCTCCCGCAGGATGTCCCAGGCCAGCAGCGAGACCTCGCCGCAGCACAGGCCCGCCATGACCGTGTCGATGTCGCCCGTCAGCGCCACCGGCCGCCCGGCGCGGGCACTCTCGTACAGGCAGGCGGCGCGTTCCGGCTCCACCACGACGGCGGTCGGGCGGGCGTCGCCCAGCGCGTCCCAGAGGTGGCCCACCACGGCGGCGGCCAGGCCCCCGACGCCGCCCTGGAGGAAGACATGGGTCGGCGCGCCGCCCATCTGCTCCAGCGCCTCCTGCACCATGACCTGGTAGCCCTGCATGACCAGGCGCGGGATGTGGTCGTAGCCGGGGTAGGAGGTGTCGGAGACGACCGTCCAGCCCTCGTGCGCGGCGTCGGCGGCGGCTTGGTGGACGCTGTCGTCGTAGGTGCCGGCGACGCGCCGGATCTCCGCCCCGTAGCGGCGGATCGCCGCCTCGCGGCCTTCGCTGACGCCGGCGTGCAGGTAGATGACGCAGCGGCAGCCCAGCCGCTCCGCCCCCCAGGCGACGGAGCGGCCGTGGTTGCCGTCGGTGGCGCAGGCCACGGTCATGCCGCGGGCAGCGGCGCGCAGGGCGGCGGTGTCATCCGAGCCGGCGCGCTCGGCCAGCAGCCGCTCCACCGCGTAGGCGCCGCCCAGCGCCTTGAAGCTGCCGAGGCCGAAGCGGGGCCCCTCGTCCTTGTACCAGACGCCGGCGGCGCCGGCCCGGGCCGCGTAGCCGTCCAGCCGGTGCAGCGGCGTCGGCGCGTAGCCCGGCCAGCGGGTGATGCGCGCCGCGGCCTGCGCGTGCGCCGCCAGCCCGATGATGCCGGCGAGGGCCGGCGGGTAGGGGCCGCGCCTTGCCTGGGGGTTGCGGAACAGGGGAA
>DASPKT010000249.1:0-26054 GCA_035627915.1 Azospirillaceae bacterium | reverse complement strand
CGCGGCTACGTCACCGCTTATGATGTGAAGACCGGCAGGAAGGCCTGGCGCTTCCACACGGTGCCGGGCAACCCCGCCGACGGGTTCGAGAACAAGGCCATGGAAATGGCCGCCAAGACCTGGACCGGCGAGTGGTGGAAGTACGGCGGCGGCGGCACTGTCTGGCATGCCATGGCCTACGACGCCCGCTTCAACCGCATCTATCTCGGCACCGGCAACGGCTGGCCCTGGAACCAGAAGATCCGCAGCCCAGGCGGCGGCGACAACCTGTTCCTGTCCTCCATCGTGGCGCTGGACGCCGACACCGGCGAGTACGCCTGGCACTACCAGACCGATCCCGGCAACACCTGGGACTACAACAACGCCATGGACATCCAGCTGGCCGAGCTGGAGGTCGGGAGCAAAAAGCGCCCGGTCATCATCCATGCGCCGAAGAACGGCTTCTTCTATGTGATCGACCGGGAGACGGGAAAGCCGCTCTCGGCCGAGAAGTTCACCAAGGTCACCTGGGCGGAGCGGATCGACCTGGCGACCGGCCGGCCGGTGGAGAACCCGGACGCGCGCTTCCCCGGCGGCAAGCCGGTCGAGGTCTGGCCCTTCCCGCTGGGCGCGCACGGGGTCCAGACCATGTCCTTCAACCCCAGGACCGGCCTCGCCTACATACCGGTCATGGAGGGCGGGCGCGTCTTCGTCGACCCGCCCGACATCGCCAACTGGAAGTACAAGCCGGGCATGTTCGTGAACACCGGGCTGGGGCCGCCGCCAGCCAGCATCAAGGTGCCGCCGCCGACCAGCGCGCTGGTCGCCTGGGACCCGGTCCGCCAGAAGGAGGCGTGGCGCCTGCCGCAGAACGGCGTGCTGAACGGCGGCACCATCACCACGGCCGGCAATCTGGTCTTCCAGGGCCAGAACACCGGCAGGTTCACCGCCTTCGCCGCCGACAGCGGCAAGGAGCTGTGGTCCTTCGACGCCCAGAACGGCATCCTCGCCAACGCCATCACCTACGCGGTGGACGGCCGCCAGTACGTCACCGTCATCACCGGCTTCCGCAGCAGCTTCGCCAACGTCCCCAACTGGGACTACACGCAGCAGCGCCGGCGGGTGCTGACCTTCGCGCTGGACGGCAAGGCCGCTCTGCCGCCGGCCGTCAGGGCGGACCTGCCTGTGGTCGACGACGCGGACTTCGCCATCGACCCGGCCAAGGCGGCGGTCGGCGCGCCGATCTACAATTCCAGCTGCGTCATCTGCCACGGTGCCGGTATGGTGTCGGGCGGCGCCGCCCCCGACCTGCGCAAGGCCGGCGTGCCCCTGGACGCGGAGAGCTTCACCTCCATCGTGCACGGCGGGGCGCTGATGGAGCGGGGCATGCCCCGGTTTGAGCAGCTCACCGACGCCGAGCTGGAGGGCTTGCGCCACTACATCCGCCAGCGGGCGCGCGAGAGCCTGGCCGCCGCCGCGGCCCCCGCCGGCGGCTCGGCGAAGTAGCGGCGAGGAGGCCGGCCATGCAAGGGTCCAGGGTCGCGATCGTCGGCGTCGGCGAGACGGAGTTCGTGCGGGCCAGCCCCCGCTCGCTCCTGGAGATGACGGTCGACGCCAGCCTGCAGGCCATCGCCGACGCCGGCCTCCAGCCCGGCGACATCGACGGCTTTGTCTGCAACCGCAACAGCCACAGCGCGGACGAGCTGGCCTTCGCGCTGGGCATCGACCGGCGGCCCTTCAGCGCCGTGACCGACACGGTCGGCGGCACGGCCACGGCCGGCCAGGCGCTGGTCCTGGCCCAGCTTGCCATCGAGGCGGGCCTGGCCAGCTACGTGCTGGTACCCTACGGGTTCCAGGCGACGCGGCCGGGCGGCCCCTACGGCTTCCACTCGCGCGAGCCGCTGAAGGCGGACCTGGAGATGCCGGTCGGCTATTTCGGCCAGCCCTCCTACTTCGCCGCCATGGCGAACCGCTACGCCTACGAGCATGGCATGACGGAGGAGGAGCTGGCCTCCGTCGCCATCACCTTCCGCACCTGGGCCACGCTGACGCCGACCGCCCAGAAGCGCGAGCCGATGGATCTGGACGGCTACCGGAAGAGCCCAATGATCTCCACGCCGTTCCGCGCCGCCGACTGCTGCCTGATGACCGACGCCGGCTCCGCCTACGTCGTCACCAGCGTGGAGCGGGCGCGCGACCTGCCGCACCCGCCGGCGGTCGTGGCCGGCGTGGGCATGGACACCAACCGCTGGCCGCAGTCGGTCGTGTTCACCCAGAACCCGGACATACTGGACTTCCCCGGCCGCCGATCCGCCGCCGACGCCTTCGCCATGGCCGGCGTCGGGCCCGGCGACCTGGACCTTGCCCAGATCTACGACGGCTTCAGCATCTCGGCCATCGTCCAGGCGGAGATGCTGGGTCTCTGCGAGCGGGGCCAGGGCGCCCGCTTCTTCCATGCCGGCTACGCCATGCCGGGCGGGCGCATGCCGGTCAACACCGGCGGCGGGCACATGTCGGGCGGCTACCTGCCCGGCATCACGCTCTTAACCGAGGGGGTACGCCAGCTGCGCGGCATCCGCGGTGCGGCCCAGGTGCCGGACGCGCGTCTGTGCGCCGTCACCGGGCTCGGCGGCAACTCCCACTCCACCACCATCCTGGCACGGGGCTGAACACCATGGGCATTCCGGTCTTCCCGCCGCGCCTGGAGAGCGACTTGATGAAGCCCTTCTACGAGGGGCTGGAGGCCGGCGAGCTGCGCCTGACCGCCGACGCGGAGACGGGCGACTGGATCTGGTACCCGCCCGAGATCGTGCCCGGCCGGCCGCACGCGCGGCTGGAGTGGCGCCCCGTCTCCCCGCTCGGCACCGTCTACACCTTCACGACCGTGGTGCGCAGCCTGCTGCCGGGCGACCACAAGGCGGCGGTACCCTTCACCGTCGTGCTGTTCGAGTCCGACGACGCGCCGGGCGCCCGCGTGCCGGGCCTGCTGGTCAACCTGGAGGGGCGGGAGCCGGCCTGCGGCATGCGGGTGCGGTTGTGCCCCGTGCGGGCCGGCGACCACGTCGTCGCCGGGTTCGAGCCGGCCTGATCCTGAGTTCCTGGCTCAGAGGGTGACGACGACCTTGCCGTCCGCCTTGCGGTCCATGATCCAGCGGATCGCCTGCGGCGCCTCCTCCAGCGAGAAGCGCCGGCTGACGTGGGGCTTCAGGCGCCCCTCCGCGTACCACCGGTAGAGTTCCGCGACGTTCTCCCGGTGGCGCATCGGCTCGTTCTTCACGAAGGCGCCCCAGAAGACGCCCACGAGGGAGGAACCCTTCAGCAGCGGCAGGTTCAGCGGCAGCGACGGGATGGTCCCGCCGGCGAAGCCCACGACCAAGTAGCGGCCCTGCCACGCCAGGGTGCGGAACGCCGTCTCCGCCAAGCCGGCGCCGACGGGATCGTAGACCACGTCCACGCCGCGGCCGCCGGTGAGGTCGCGGACCGCCGCCTTGAGGTCGGCCTCCGCGTAGTTGATGGCGTCGTCGGCGCCGCGGCTGCGGGCCAGCGCCAGCTTGGCGTCGGAGGAGGCGGCGGCGATCACGCGCGCCCCCATCGCCCGGGCCAGCTCCACCGCCGCCAGGCCGACGCCCCCGGCCGCCCCCAGCACCAGCACCGTCTCGCCGGGGGCCAGGCCCGCCCGCTGCTTCAGCGCGTGGTAGGAGGTGCCGTAGGCCATGGTGAAGCCGGCGGCGGTCTCGAAGTCCATGCCGTCGGGGACGGGCACGACCCGGCCGGCCGGCACCGTGACCGCCTCGGCGAAGGCGCCGTGGATGGTCATCGCCGCCACCCGGTCGCCCACGGCGAAGCCGGTCACGCCCGCGCCGACCGCGTCCACCGTGCCGGCGGCCTCGCTTCCCGGGCTGAAGGGCAGCGGCGGCTGCACCTGATAGAGGTTCTGGATCACCAAGCTGTCCGGGAAGTTCACGCCGGCGGCGCGGACCCGGATGCGCAGCTCCCCCGGGCCCGGCTCCGGCACCGGCACGTCGCCGCGCAGGACCAGCGCCTCGGGCGGGCCGTGCGCCTCGCAGACGATCGCTCTCATGCCACCTTCCCCCGCCGCTCAGGTGCCGCTGCGGAGCCGCTCGCGCATGCGGTAGTAGTCGTCGTCGGGGAAGCGGTGGCTGCGCTGCGCCTCCGGCCACTCCGCGAAGGGCTTCGCCGCCGGCAGGACGGTGGAGAAGTCGCTGAGGCCACGGCGCTGGATGATCTTCCAGACCCCGCCCCGTCGCTCCAGCCGGTCGATGTAGCGCCCCTCGAAGAAGGCGTCCTCCTCCCCCTCGCCGGACTTGGCGGTGCGGCGGTGGTGGGCGAAGTAGTGGCACTCGGACAGCGCCGCGTCGCCTTTCAGCTCGATGGAGACGTTGGAGATGTGGTGCGCCGTGAACTTCAGCGGCGTGATGATCTTGATGGCGAAGTCGATGAAGTCGCTGGACTTGCCGTCGAAGCCGCCGTGCTTGTGCGTGGACTCCGGCCAGAAGCAGGCGCGCAGCAGCTCCGCGTCCACCCGGTCGTTGCCGCGGGCATAGGCGTAGAGCAGCTCGGTGATCTGCTGGCGGGACTCCAGCTGGTCCAGCCGCGTCGCCATGTCGGCGGGTGCTCCTTGCGCGCTCGCCCGGGACGCCGTGCCCGCGGCGGCGAGGCCCAGCGGCAGCGCCAGCAGGGTCCACAGGCTCCGCCGCTTCAAGCGCCCATTGGTTTCGTTGCCGTCGCCCATCCCTTCCTCCCTGCGCGTCATCGCCGGGGCCCCCGGACCAGCCCCTCGGCGACCAGGCGCGGATGCACCTCCCGCTCGAACAGGCGCAGGCTCTTCCAGGACAGCTCGGGGTCGAGGCCGCCCAGCAGGGCGTGGAAGGTCACTTGGCTCTGCGGGCCGAGGCCGCGGATGTAGTCGACGCAGGCGTCCGGCGTCAGGACCTTGATGTTCGGCATGGCGCGCAGCGCCTCCTCCGAGGTCGCCTCGGCGTAGCGCGTCTCGCCGGTGCCGCGCTCCTTGGCCCACTCCGCGTAGGTGTTGGTGGCATAGGCGATATGCGGGGCCAGCAGCGGCCAGTCGCGGTCGGGGTCGTCGCTGACGTAGAGGAAGCTGGCGCCCGGCTTCAGCAGCGGCTCCGGCGGCGGGAAGCCGCACTTCTCGCGTTCCGCCCGGTAGATCTCGAACAGGTCGGGATGGCCCGGGAAGTACTGGTAGCCCTCGCGCGCGGCCCGCAGCGCCGACTTGTCGGTGGAGCCGCCCATGTAGACCTTGGGGCCGCCGGGCTGGACCGGCTTCGGCGTCACCCGCACCGTGCGGCCGCGATACTCGAACGGCTCGCCGGTCCAGGCCTGCTTCAGCACTGCCATGGTCTCGTTCATGATGGCGAGGCGCTTGGTGATGTCGCGGCCGAACATCTCGAACTCGTGCGGGCGGTAGCCCATTCCCGCGGTGAAGACGATGCGGCCGTTGGAGATGTTGTCCAGGACCGACAGGTCCTCGGCCAGGCGCAGCGGGTCGTGCAGGGTGACGACCAGGGCGGAGAGATGGACCAGGATGTCCCGCGTCGCCCCGAACACCGCGCCGGCCAGCACCATGGAGGAGGGGCAGTAGCCATGCTCGGCCCCGTGGTGCTCGGCAAGGAACACCTGGTTGAAGCCGAGGCGGTCGGCCCAGGCCGCCTGCTCGATCGCCGTGCGGTACAGCGCCGGGTGGGGCGCCCCGAAGGGCGGGCTGTTCATGTCGTAGCGGAGGTTCAGTTCCACGGCGGCGGGCTCCTGGCTAGGCTCGGGGCTTGGCATGGCTGGGCGGGCGGCCCGGTTCAGGCGGAAACGCGCTTGGAGAAGGTCTGGGCCGGGTCGCCGGCGACGGCGATGCGGCGGGCGACGAGGTCGTCGATGGCGGCCTCGGCATAACCCGCCTCGGCCAGGATCTCGCGGGTGTGCTCGCCCAGCCGCGGCGCCGGGCCCCCAGGCCGGCCCGGCGTGGCCGACAGCCGGTTGAACAGGCCGAGCTCGCGGATGTGCCCGTACATGGAGTTGCGGTGCTCGAACACGCGGCCGGTCGCGACCGCCCAGTCCTCCCACAGCACCTCCTGCACCCAGGAGGTCAGCCGCGCCACCTCGCAGGGGGCGCCGGCACCGTCCAGCCGCGCGAAGGCCTCCTCCGCCGTCAGCCCCTCGAAGAAGGGCGTCAGGACGGCCAGCAGGTCGGCGTCGTTGGCGCTGCGGGCGCGCGGGTCGGCGAAGCGCGGGTCGGACGCCAGCGCCGGCCGACCGATGGCGGTGGCCAGGGCGGCGAAGCGGCGGTCGTCGCGGCAGGAGATGCAGAGCCAGCCGCCGTCCTTCGTCCGGTACAGCCGGTCCAGTGCGTTGAAGCCCATCTGCCCCTTGTCCAGGCGCATGCCGTAGACGACGCGGCGCTCGGCGTCCAGGAAGTGCTCCGAGGTGGTCCACAGGCTGGAGTGCAGCTGCGGGCATTCCAGATAGTCGCCGCGGCCGGTGCGGTGGCGGTTCTCCACCGCCATCAGGACGGCGGCGGCGCCCAGGAAGCCGTTGTTGTAGTCCTCGTTGCCGAAGACGGAGCGGGTCGGCGGGTTGCCCTCGCCCCCGCCCTCGTAGAGAAGGCCGGTCCAGCCGCTGACCAGCGGCGCGAAGCTCTTCAGCAGCGACTTCGGCCCCTTGGAGCCGTAGCCGGGCAGGTAGGCGTAGATCAGCCGCGGGTTGAGGCGCGCCGCCGCCTCGTAGCCGATGCCGAGCTTGTCGGCCTTGCCCGGGCGGAGGTTGTGCATCATCACGTCGGCGGTGGCGATCAGCCGGTGCGCCGCCTCCAGCCCCTCCGGCGTCTTCAGGTCCAGCACGATGTCGCGCTTGCCCCGCTGGGCGGCGTCGAACACGTCGGGCAGCGGGCGCATCTGGTCGCCCTCGGGCGTCTCCACCTTGATGACGTCGGCGCCCAGGTCCGACATCAGCCGGCCGGCGAAGCCGCAGGCGAAGAAGGAGCTGAAGTCGAGGACGCGTAGCCCCTCCAGCGGGTGGCGCAGATCCCGGCCCACGCCGGACGGGGGCGGCCGCCGCGGGCGGGCCATCAGCTCCTCCAGCCGGGAATTGTCGGCGCCGACAGCGGGGGCCGGCGTCGGCTTCACCGCGGGCGTGCCGGCGAAGCGCACGGCCGGGGCCGCCTGGTGGATGGTGCCGAAATCGGGGTCGGGCAGTTCGATGCGCTGGCCCACGAACTCCACCTGCTCGTCCAGCAGCACCTCGGCCGGTTCCAGGACCGGCAGGGCGGCCACGTCGGCCTCGTGGAACAGGCGGATCCATTCGTCGCGCGGGCGGGCCTTGAACGCCTCGTAGATGTCGGCGCGGGCCGCCTTGTACTCGTCCTCGTCCAGCGGGACCGCCATCTCGGGCCCCTTCACCGCCTTGATGCGGTCGCCGAATCCCAGCAGGTCCATGGCCTTCTTGAAGGCGCCGGGGCCGCCGGTGTGCATCTGCAGGTACAGCCCGTCGCCGCACTGGAACATGGCGGTGACGAGGCGGATCTTGCCGAACCGGTCCAGCGCCCCGCTGTCGCCCTTCCTGATGTAGGAGATGCCGTCCTCCTGCCACCAGTTGTTCATCGGCGACTGCGCCAGCATGGCGTCCAGCAGCGACGCCTCCACCCCCTGCCCCTGCCCCGTCTCGCGCCGGGCGCGGATGGCGGCCAGGACGGAGATGACGGCCAGGAAGGCCTGCCCGTAGTGCAGCGCCGGGTGGCCCAGATAGACCGGCCCCTCGCGGAAGGGACTGCCCTTGTCGATCATGGTGCCGAGCCGAGCCGCTGCCAGCGACTCCCCGTAGGGCCGGCCGGCATGCGGCGTGTCGGCGCCGTAGGCGGTCAGGGCGCAGACCACCAGGGCCGGGTGCTGCGCGTTCAGCGCGGCGGCATCCAGGCCCAGCGCGGCGGCCTCGGAGGCCTCCAGCGAATGGACGAAGACATCGGCGCCGGCGATCAGCCGCCGCAGCCGCTCCCGCCCGGCGTCGTCGCGGATGTCCAGCTCGATGCTGCGCTTGCCGCGGTCCCAGGCCTTGCGGGTGAGGTCGTGGGCGAAGAAGGCGCCGCCCGGCGGCTCCACCTTCAGCACGTCGGCGCCGTGGTCGGCCAGCAGCATGCCGGCGATGGCGCCGGGCATGATCTCGGACGCGTCGACGACGATGAGACCTTCCAGCGGACCCGGCATAACTTCCTCCCCGACATGCTTACTTTTGCACCATGGTGCAATTTTTAAGGGCTGTCAACCCTCATCCGGCCGCTCCGGGAGCAGCTTGCAACCCCCTGGGCGGGATCGGTTTTCAGCCGCCGATGGTGCGGTCGGTCGGCCAGTAGCGCCGCTTCAGCTCGCGCTTGTTCACCTTGCCCATGGCGTTGCGGCCGATGTCAGGCAGGAACTCGTAGGAGCGCGGGCACTTGTATCCCGCCAAGTGCTCGCGGCAGAACCGGTTCAGCTCGTCCGCCGTCGGCGGGGCGGCGGGGTCGGCGGGCACCACCAGCGCCTTCACCTCCTCGCCCATGTCGCGGTTGGGGGCGCCGACGACGGCCACGTCGGCCACGCTCGGGTGGCGCAGCAGCACCTGCTCGGTCTCCGCCGGGTAGATGTTGACGCCGCCGCTGACGATCATGTCGGAGACGCGGTCGGTGATGAAGACGAAGCCTTCCTCGTCGACGTAGCCGACCTCACCCAGGGTGAAGACGCCCGGGGCGATGTGCGCCTGCGCCGTCTTCTCCGGATCGTTGTGGTAGACGATGCCGCGCCCCGTCCGGTCCCGGAAGTAGAGCTGGCCGACCTCGCCCGGGCCCAGCGTGCGCCCGTCCTCGGCCACCACCACGACCTCGAACGGCGCCACCGCGCGGCCGACGGAGCCCGGCTTGCGCAGCCATTCCTCCGACGTGATCATGTTGGTGGTGCCGGCCTCGGTGCCGCCGTAGGCCTCCACCAGGACCGGGCCGAACCAGTCGATCATCTGCTGCTTGACCTCGCGCGGGCAGGCCGCACCGGTGTGGGCCAGCCGCTTCACCGAGGAGACGTCGTAGCGCGCCCGGACCTCGGGCGGCAGGGACAGCAGCCGCTGGAAGTGGGTCGGCACCATGACGGCGTTGGCGATGCGGTATTCCTGGATCGTCGCCAGGACCGTTTCGGGATCGAAACCTTCCCGGGTCACCAGGGGGATGCCGCCGACCAGCGCGCGCACGGTCGTCAGCGGACCGGTGTGGTAGAGCGGCCCGACCGCCACGCCGGGACCTTGCGGCAGCAGGGCGGCGCGCTGGCGCATCAGCGCCACGCACTCCGCCACGGTCGCCGCCGGCGGGAAGTAGGAGGGCGGCGTCTCCGTCGCCTTCGGCCGGCCGGTCGTGCCCGAGGTGTAGTGCAGGTGCGGCAGCGGGGGCATGCCGGCCGACGGCTCGCCGGCCGGGGCCGCCTCCAGCCACGCCTCCCACGAGACGAGCCCGGCGCGCGGCGGGCAGCGCCAGCCGACCACGGTGGATATGCCGACCTTGGCGGCGGCGGCGAGGCCGACCTCCGCCGTCTCCGGCCCGACGAACACGGCGCCGGCGCCGGAGTCCTCCAGGATGTAGGCGAACTCCTCCGCCGTCAGGTGGAAGTTGGCGGGCACGCTGGAGACGCCGGCCAGCAGTGCGCCGACATAGGCCAGCACCGTCTCCGCGCTGTTGGGCGCGAACACGGCGACCCGCCGCGCGCGGCCGTGGTCCAGCGCCAGCATGGCGTTCGCCACGCGGTCCAGCACCCGGTCGAGCGCCGCCCAGTCGTAGCGGACCCGCTCGTCGGCAAGCGCCAGGTCGCCGCTTCCCATCCCGGTCCCGGGCTTCACCAAAGACATCGGTCAACTCCCCCTGAGACTGTCTCGTCCGGCGCGGCCACCGCCTTCGAGGGCGCCGCCGGGTCCGGACCCGTTTCGATTAGACCGCCGCCCCGGCCGCCTGGGCCGACGCCGCCTCCGCCCGCTCCACCGCCGGCCTGAGGTAGCGGAGCGCCAGGCGCATCGCGACGAAGGCGAGGGCGAAGCAGGTGACGGTCACGATCATCAGCGAGGCGCCGATGCGGCCCTCGTCCTGGAACACGAAGTCGGTCAGCGCCCCCACCAGCGCCGGCCCCGCCCCCAGCCCCAGCATGGTGAAGGCGAACAGGAACAGGGCGATCAGCTGGCCGCGGATGGCGTTGGGCGCCAGCAGCGCGATGACGGAGGAGACGTAGACCATGAAGGGCACGGTCGCGAACTGCACGACGCAGTAGAGCACCAGGAAGACGTACGGGCTATCGGTGACGAACAGCCAGCCCGCGGCCGGCGCGATGGCCAGCACCAGCCAGCTGTAGAAGCGCAGGTGCACGTCCTTCATGCCGCGGCTGAACAGGTGATCGACGATGCGCCCGTTCACCACCAGCGAGGCCGCCGCGACCAGGTTCATGAGGCTGAGCGCCGGCCCGTACTGCAGCGGCGTCCACTGGAAGGCGCGGCCGATATAGGTCGGGACCCAGGAGGTCAGGGTGAAGCCGCAGATGGCGAGGCCGGAAAAGGCGGCCATCATCAGCCCGATCAGCGCCGCGTTGGCGCGCAGGAAGGTGAGGAGCTGGCCGCGGTCCCGCGGGCGCCGCGCCGCCACCCCCGCCCCTTCCCGCCGCGGCGGCTCGCGGAAGGTGAAGACCAGCAGCGCCATGCCGATGCCGGGCAGGCCCACCATGATCATGACCAGGTGCCAAGCCCCCGCCTGGCCCAGTAGCGGCCAGTCGGTGCCGTCCAGCGTCTGGGCGAAGGCGATGGCGATGCCGCCCAGCCCGAAGGCCGTGGCGGACCCCACCTTGCCCGCCATCTGGAAGACCGAGGTGGCGACGGTCAGCCGCTCGCGCGGGAACTCGTCCGCCAGCAGCGAATAGGCCGCGGGGATCAGCGCCGCCTCGCCGATGCCGACGCAGATGCGGGCCATCAGCAGCGCCTCGAACGACCGGGCGAAGCCGGACGCGACCGTCGCCATGGCCCAGAGGGAGACCCCGAAGAACACCACCCAGCGGCGGGAATAGCGGTCCACGGCCCAGCCCAGGGGCAGGCCGAAGATGGCGTAGAAGACGGCGAAGGCCGGCCCCAGCAGCAGGCTCATCTGGAAGTCCGACAAAGCAAGGTCGGCCTTGATGGGCGCTACCAGCATGCTGAGGATCAGCCGGTCCAGCCAGGAGAAGACGTAGAGGCTGAACAGGACGGCGACCATCCACCAGCTCTTGAAGCCGACGGGTACCGCCGTCGCCGCGGCCATCCGGCCCGCTGTCGTGCCCATCGTCATCGGATGCTTCCTCCACCGCCTGTCATCGCCGCCGGCCCGCGGCCGTCCGGTCCCCAGTCCGCCCGCCGGCCCCTAGCGCAGGGGGCGGCCGGCGTACTCCGCGATCTTCATCTTGCCCAGCTGCGCCATGTGCACCTCGTCCGGCCCGTCGGTCAGGCGGACGTAGCGGTTGGTCAGGAAAAGCTGGGCGATCGGCGTGTCGCCGCTGACCCCCATGCCGCCATGCGCCTGGATGGCGCGGTCGCCCACCTCCTGCGCCATGCGCGGGGCGACGATCTTGATGGCGGCGATGAGGTCCTTGGCGACCTTGTTGCCGTAGCGGTCCATGGCGTCGGCGGCCTTCAGCGTCAGCAGGCGGGCCTGCTCGATCTCGCAGAAGGAGCGGGCGACGTCCTGGCGGATGCTGCTCTGGTCGGCCAGCTTGCGGCCGAAGGCGACGCGGCTGTCGACCCGGTGCGCCATGTATTCCAGCATGCGCTGGGCCTGCCCGATGGAGCGCATGCAGTGGTGGATGCGGCCCGGGCCCAGGCGCCCCTGCGCGATCTCGAAGCCGCGCCCCTCGCCCAGCACCAGGTTGGCCCTGGGCACGCGCACGTCGGTGAAGGTCAGCTCGGCGCGGCCGCCCGGCGAATGCACGGTGCCGAAGACGCTGAGCGGCCGGACGATCTCCACCCCCGGCGTATCGCGCGGCACCAGGATCATGGAGTGGCGCTGGTGCTTGGGCCCGTCGGACAGGGTCCGGCCCAGCACGATCAGCAGCTCGCAGCGCGGGTCCATCGCGCCGGATATCCACCATTTCCGGCCGTTGACGACATAGTCGTCGCCGTCTGGCAGGATCGTCGTCTCGATGTTGGTCGCGTCGGAGGAGGCGACGCCCGGCTCGGTCATGGCGTAGGCGGAGCGGATTTTCCCGTCCAGCAGCGGGCCCAGCCAGCGCTCCTGCTGCTCCGGCGTGCCGTACTTCGCCAGCACCTCCATGTTGCCGGTGTCGGGGGCGTTGCAGTTGAAAAACTCCGACGAGGCGAAGACGCGGCCCATGATCTCGGCCAGCGGCGCGTACTCCAGGTTCGTCAGGCCGGGGCTCCACGCCCCGTACTCGTGCGGCAGGAACAGGTTCCACAGGCCGGCGGCGCGGGCCTTCTCCTTCATCGCCTCGGTGCCCGGCCAGGGCTTCCACAGGTTGGCCGGGTCCTGCAGCCAGCGCTCCCGCTCCTTCTCGATGGGGTAGACGTGCTCGTCCATGAAGGCCTCGAGCCGGGCGACCAGCGCCTTCACCTTGTCGGAATACTCGAAGTTCATCTGCTGTCTCCGGTGGGGCGGCGGGTCGGGGTCACAGGGTCAGGCCGCCGTCGACGATCAGGGTCTGGCCGGTCAGGTAGGCGGAAAGCGGGGAAGCCAGGAACAGGGCGACGCCGGCCATGTCGGCGGGCAGCCCGAAGCGGCCCAGCGGGATCTTGGACAGCGCCCGCTCGCGCCGGGCCGGGTGCTCGGTCGTGACCTTGGTCAGCTTGGTGTCGACCAGGCCCGGCGCCATGCCGTTGACCCGCACGCCCTGCGGCGCCCAGGCCTGGGCCAGGGTGCGGGTCAGGTTGATCGCACCGGCCTTGGAGGCGGCGTAGGCCGGGTTGCCCATGGTCGCCATGGTGCCGGCGATGGAGCTGATGACCACCATGGCGCCGCGGCTGGCGGCCAGCTGCGCCTCGAACTTCAGGGCGCAGTGCATGACGCTGTCGAGGTTGATCGCCATGACCTTGTCCCAGCCCGCGCGCTCGAACTCCTGGCGGCGGTAGAGGACGGTGCCCTGCGACTGCACCAGCACGTCCAGCCCTTCGAACGGCAGGGGGGCGGCGGTGATGGCGTCGGGGTCGCTGACGTCCACGCAGGAATAGCCCAAGCCCGACAGGTCGGAGCCCTCCTCCCCCGCGTAGTCGGCGGCGGCAGGCCGCGTGCCCCAGACATGGACGCGGGCGCCGCGGGCGCGGAAGGCCTGGGCGATGCCATTGCCGATGCCGCTGGACCCGCCGACGACCAGGACGGCCTTCCCCGTGAAATCCATGTCGTTCATGCCTGCCGCGCCTTCCTGCGTTTCTCGTGATGGGGGTTCATGCGATGCGGCGCAGCGCGCGCTCGAACAGCCGGACGGCGCGGCCGTGCAGCCGCTCGCCGGTGTCCCGGGGGGCGCGGCCGGCGCAGGCGCGGGCGTGGGTGCCCTCCAGCAGGATGCCCAGCTTGTAGCAGGCCAACACGCCGTACCAGTCGACGTGGGAGAGGTCGCGGTCGCTGCGGGCGGCGTAGTGGGCCACCAGCTCCTCGGCCGTGGGGAAGCCCAGCCAGGGCGTCACCCCGACCGTGTTCTCCCCGCTGCCCGGCTCCGGCCAGGTCGCCAGCAGCCAGCCCAGGTCGACCAGCGGGTCGCCGACGGTCGCCAGCTCCCAGTCCACGATGGCCGCCAGCTCCGGCGCGTCCGCGCGGTACATCACGTTGGCGAGGTGGTAGTCGCCGTGCAGGATGCCGGGCCGGAAGCTCCCGGGCCGGTTCGCCTCCAGCCAAGCGGCGACCCGCTCCACCCCGGGCAGGCGGCCCGGGCCGGGCCAGCCCGCGAACTCCGCATAGCCGTCCAGTTGCGACTTCCAGCGCGCGACCTGCCGCTCCAGGAACCGGTCCGGGCGACCGAAATCCTCCAGCCCCAGGCCCCGGTGGTCAAGCGCGCCCAGCGCGGCGATCCCCTCCACCAGCGCCAGCCCCATGCGGTGCTGCGCCGCCGGCTCCCGGTGCGGCTCCGGCAGGCCGGCGGCCGGGTTGAAGCCCGCCACCGGTTCCATCAGGTAGAAGGCGGCGCCCAGGACGGAGGCGTCGTCGCAGGCGGCGACCAGGCGGGGGTGCGGCACGGCGGTGCCGGCCAGCGCCGCCAGCAGGCGGGCCTCCCGCCGCATCGTCTCGTCGGCGCCGGGGCGCGGGCTGGCCGGCGGCCGGCGCAGGACATAGTCCCGGCCGTCGCGGCGGAAGCGCAGCAGGATGTTCTGGGTCCCGCCGGACAGGCGCGCGCAGTCCAGGACCGGGCCTTCGCCCAGCCCCTGCGCGTCCATCCATGCCGCCAGCGCGGACAGGTCGCATCCCGGTTCCACCCGGCACCCTCCCGTCGTTAAGTCAATTGGATAATGCGGTTGACTGAGGCGCTTGGCAACGGTAATTTTGCACTCATGGTTAGATTAGATGCCAAAGCCCCCAGCCTCGCGGCGGACCACATCAAGCTGGTCGCCCGGCGCCTCTTCGCGGAGAAGGGCGTGGACGGTGTGACGGTGCGCGAGATCGCGATGGCCGCGGGGCAGCGCAACCACGGCGCCGTCGGCTACCATTTCGGTTCCAAGGAGGCGCTGGTCCGGGAGATCGTCCGCGACGGCGCCATCCTCATCGACGCCCGCCGCAACGAGGCGCTGGACCGGCTGGAGGCGGCGGGCGGCCCGGGCTGCGTGGGCGAGGTGGTGGAGGTGCTGGTGCGCTCCGCCGTCGATTTGGGCGATGCCGGCGGCGGCGAGGATACCTATATCCGCTTCGTCACCATGCTGGGCATGACCCACCGCGAGCTGTTCCTGCGGTCGCTGGAGGGGCGGTGGAACGCCGGCTACCTGCGCTGCCTGGAGCATCTGCGGCGCCTGATGCCGCCGATGCCGGCGGCGCAGAAGAACCAGCGCTTCGTCTTCATGGGCGCGCTGCTGAGCGGGGTGCTGTCGATGCGGGAGGCGGCGCTGGCCGACGCCAGCCGGCCCCACCCGCTCTGGCAGTCCGGGGAGACGCTGCGCCACTTCATCCAGACCGTGACGGCGCTGCTGGAAGCGCCGGCGACGGCGGCACCGGCCCGGGCGGACAGCGACGCCGCCGGCGCGGGGCCTGTTCCCTCCAGCATCGCCGCGGCCCCCTGACCCGGGCCCGGCCCTGCCCCCGGCAAGGTCGTCCCGCGGTCCCGTACAGGAACAGGAGTATTGCCGGTGACCGGTTTCGCGATCGAGCCTTCCCGCCTGGCGGCCATGGACGACGGCGCGCTGCGCGACGCCCTGCTGGCGGCCGGGCACGACGCGCTGATGCCGGTCGCCGCGCGTTTGCGCGACCTCGGCCACGGCAGGCTGCAGAGCTGGTCGCCCAAGGTCTTCATCCCGCTGACCCAGCTCTGCCGCGACGTCTGCCACTACTGCACCTTCTCCCGCCCGCCGTCGCGCGGCGCCAAGGCCTACATGACGCCGGACGAGGTGCTGGCCGTCGCCCGCGCCGGCCAAGCGGCCGGCTGCACCGAGGCGCTGTTCACCCTGGGGGAGAAGCCGGAGCTGCGCTACCCGGCGGCGCGAGATGAGCTGGCGCAGCTGGGCCATCCCACCACGCTCTCCTACCTGGCGGCCATGTGCGACCTGGTGGTGCGGGAGACCGGGCTGCTGCCGCACGTCAACGCCGGCACCATGGACGCCGCCGACATGGCGGCGCTGCGCCGCGTCTCGGTCTCGCAGGGGCTGATGCTGGAATCGGTGTCGGAGCGGCTGTGCCGGCCGGGCGGCCCGCACCACCGCTCGCCCGACAAGGCGCCGGCGGCGCGGCTGGAGACGATCCGCCTGGCGGGCGAGCTGGCCGTGCCCTTCACCAGCGGCATCCTGATCGGGATCGGGGAGACAAGGGCGGAGCGCATCGACAGCCTGTTCGCGCTGCGCGACCTGCACCGTCGCCACGGCCACCTCCAGGAGGTCATCGTCCAGAACTTCCGGGCCAAGCCGCGCACGCCCATGGCCGGGCGGCCGGAGCCGGACCTGGACGACCTGCTGTGGACCATCGCCGCGGCGCGCATCGTGCTGGGCCCCGACATGAACATCCAGGCGCCGCCCAACCTCAGCTCCGGCTCCTTCGGGCAGCTGGTGCGGGCCGGCATCAACGACTGGGGCGGCATCTCGCCGGTCACCCCCGACCACGTCAACCCGGAGGCCCCCTGGCCGGAGGTGGAGCGGCTGCGCGCCGTCACCGCGCAGGAGGGCCGCATCCTGGTCAAGCGCCTGCCGGTCTACCCCGCCTACTGCGCCGATGCCGACCGCTGGCAGGACCCGTCGCTGGCACCGCTGGTGCGCCAGGGGGCGGATGCCGACGGCTTTGCCCGCGACGACGCCTGGAGCCCTGGCACCCCGGCCGTCCCGCGCGTGCGCCCCGCCTCGCCCGAGCTGCGCCCCGACCCCGCGATCGAGGCCGTGCTGGCCCGCGCCGCAGCCGGCGAGACGCTTGCGGAGGCGGACCTGGTCCGCCTGTTCCGGGCCCGAGACGTCGACGTGGAGCGCATCTGCGCCGCCGCCGACGCCCTGCGCCGGGCCGTGTGCGGCGACACCGTCAGCTACGTGGTCAACCGCAACATCAACTACACGAACATCTGCACCTTCAAGTGCGGGTTCTGCGCCTTCTCCAAGGGCAGCACCGACGACGCGCTGCGCGGCCGGCCCTACGACCTGGACTTGGCTGAGGTGGTCCGCCGCGCCGAGGAGGCGCATGCCCGCGGCGCCACGGAGGTCTGCCTCCAAGGCGGCATCCACCCGCACTACACCGGCGAGACCTACCTGAACCTGTGCCGCGCCGTCCGCGAGGCCGTGCCCGGCATGCACGTCCACGCCTTCTCCCCCCTGGAGGTCGCGCAGGGCGCCGCCACGCTGGGCCTGCCGGTCGAGCGGTTCCTGGCGCGGCTGAAGGAGGCGGGGCTGGGCACCCTGCCCGGCACCGCGGCGGAGATCCTGGATGACGAGGTCCGGGCGGTCATCTGCCCGGACAAGCTCGACACGGCGGCATGGCTGCATGTGGTGGAATCGGCCCACCGGGTCGGCTTCCGCACGACGGCGACGATCATGTTCGGCCACGTGGACGCACCGCGCCACTGGGCCCGCCACCTGCTGCGCCTGCGGGCGCTGCAGGCCCGCACCGGCGGCTTCACCGAGTTCGTGCCCCTGCCCTTCGTCCACATGGAGGCGCCGATGGCGCTGAAAGGGCGGACGCGCAAGGGGCCCACCTTCCGCGAGGTGCGCCTGATGCACGCGGTGGCGCGCCTGGCGCTGCACCCGCTGATCCCCAACATCCAGCTCTCCTGGGTCAAGCTCGGCCCCGCCGGCGCGCACATCTGCCTGGACGGCGGCGTCAACGACCTGGGCGGTACGCTGATGAACGAGAGCATCTCGCGCGCCGCCGGGACCCGGCACGGCCAGGAGATGGCGCCCGAGGCCATGGAGGCGCTGATCCGCGCCGCCGGCCGGGTGCCCGCCCAGCGCACGACGCTCTACGGCCCGGTGGCGGAGGCCCAGCGCGCCCGCGGCTTCAGCGCGCCGCCGCTGGCCCCCATCGTCCAGACACCGCCGAAGAAGCGGGCCGCGGCATCGACGCCGCGCGCCGCCGGCCGAACCAGGGAAGAGAGACCGATCCATGCAGACTGAAGACCGCCCCGTCATCGCGGTGCTCGGCGGCACCGGCAAGGAAGGCAGCGGCCTGGCGCTGCGCTGGGCGCACGCGGGCTATCCCGTGATCGTCGGCAGCCGCTCGGCCGAGCGCGCCGCGGAGGCCGCGGCGGAGATGAACGCTACGCTGGGCCGCGAGGCCGTGCGCGGCGCCGACAACCTGGCGGCCGCGCGCGGGGCCGCCATCGCCGTGCTGACCGTTCCCTACGCCGCCCAGCGCTCCACGGTGGAGGAGGTGCGCGACGCGCTGGCCGGCAAGATCCTGGTCGACGTGACAGTGCCCCTGGTGCCGCCCAAGGTCAGCCGGGTCCAGCTGCCCGAGGGCGGCTCCGCGGTGGAGGCGGTGCAGAGGATGCTGGGCGACGGCGTGCGCGTCGTCTCCGCCTTCCAGAACATCTCCGCCCACCACCTGAAGAAGCTGGACCACGTCATCGACTGCGACGTGCTGGTCTGCGCCGACGACAAGGAGGCGGGGGAGACGGTCGTCGGCCTCGCCCGCGCCATCGGGCTGGGCGCCTGGTACGCCGGCGTGCTCGCCAACTCCGTGGTGGCGGAGGGGTTGACCTCCGTCCTGATCGCGCTGAACCAGCGCTACAAGGTGCCGGCGTCGGGCATCCGCATCACCGGCGTGCCGACCCAGACCTGAGGACGGGGCGGGGGCGGGTCAGCCGCAAGGGCGCAGGTGCGGGCGGGTCAGCCGCCCGCCCGCGCGACCAGCCGGCGCGCCCGCTCTGCCACCGGCAGGTCGATCATGCGCCCGTCCAGCGCGGTGACCGCCAGCCCGCCGGCCTGCGCCCGCTCCCACGCGTCAAGCACCCGCCGCGCGTCGGCCAGCTCCGCCTCGGCCGGGGCGAAGCAGGCATTGGCGGCAGCGGCCTGGGCCGGGTGGATGCAGATGGCGCCGTTGACACCGGTGGCGGCACCCGCCAGCGCCGCGGCGCGGTACGCCTCGATGTCGCGGAACTGCGTGATGGAAAGCGGCACCGCCAGCGCCATCTGGCCGCGCGCGGCGGCTGCCAGCGCGATCTGCCGGCTGGGCAGGTCGAGCGCCGCCGGCGTCGGCGCCACCCCCAGCCCCAGGCAGAAATCCTCGGTCCCGAGCGCCAGCCCGACCACCCGGGGCGCGGCCGCGATGTCGGGAAGCCGCGCCAGCGCCGCCGGCGTCTCCACCAGCGCCACCAGGCCGGTCGAGCCCGCCTCCAGCCGCCGCTCCGCCTCCAACTCGCCGACCACCTCGGACAGGACGGCCAGCCGGGCCGCGTCCTCCGCCTTCGGCACCATGACCGCCCGTACGTCCGGGCCGACCGCCGCCTCCAGGTCGGCCAGGGCGGCGCGCCAGGGGGCGTTGATGCGCACCACGACGGCGACGCCGGCCTCCGCAAGCGCCCGGGCCGTCGGCGCCACGTGGGCGCGGGCCGCCGCCTTCGCGGCCGGCGCCACCCCGTCCTCCAGGTCCAGGATCACCGCGTCGGCGCCGGCCCGCGCCGCCTTGGCGCAACGCGCCTCGTCGTCGGCGGGGACGAACAGCAGCGAGCGCCAGGCGGGCATGCGCATCGGGGAACCTCCTCATCCGGTAGGGTCGGGATAATGCCCTTGACGCCGGGGGTTGGCGATGTAATTTTGCCCTGCTATGAAATTTTTATGCCGCCCCGGGCGCCTTCCGCGCCGGCCGCGCGGCGACGGGAAGGAGCCCATCAATGGCCGAGGCATACATCGTGGCGGTGGCGCGCAGCGCCGGCGGGCGCAAGGGCGGCCGGCTCTCCGGCTGGCACCCGGCCGACCTGGCGGGTGCGGTTCTGCGGTCGCTGGTGCAGCGCGTGGACGCCGACCCCGCGCTGGTGGAGGACGTCATCATGGGCTGCGCCTGCCCCGGCGGCGAGCAGGGCGCCAACATCGGGCGCAACGCCGTGCTGGCGTCGGGCCTGCCGGAGAGCGTGCCGGCCACCCATGTCGACCGCCAGTGCGGCTCCTCCCAGCAGGCGCTGCACTTCGCGGCCGCCACGGTCATGTCGGGTGCCATGGACGTGGTTCTGGCCGCCGGGGTGGAAAGCATGACCCGCGTGCCGATGGGCCTACCCTGGACGCTGGCGGCCCAGCACGGCTACGGCACCTACCGCAGCCCCGGGATCGAGGCGCGCTATCCCGAGACGCCGTTCAGCCAGTTCAAGGGGGCCGAGATGCTGGCCGCCAAGTATGGGCTGGAGCGCGACGCGCTCGACCGCTTCGCCTACGAGAGCCACCAGCGCGCCATCGCCGCGACCCAGGCCGGCCACTTCAGGAAGGAGATCGTGCCGCTGGAGGTCACCCTGGCCGACGGCAGCAAGGAGATGCACACGGTGGACGAGGGCATCCGCTTCGACGTCACGCCCGAGGGCATCGCGGGCGTGAAGCTGCTGCAGGAGGGCGGCCGGATCACCGCGGCCAACGCCAGCCAGATCTGCGACGGCGCGGCGGCCGTGCTGGTCGTGAACGAAACGGGGCTGAAGAATTTGGGCGTGGAGCCGCTGGCGCGGGTGCACCAGATGACGGTGCTGGGCCACGACCCCGTCATCATGCTGGAGGCGCCCATCCCGGCGACGGAGAAGGCGCTGAGGAAGGCCGGGCTGAGGATCGACGACATCGACCTCTACGAGGTCAACGAGGCCTTCGCCCCGGTGCCGCTCGCCTGGGCGCAGGCGACGGGGGCCGATCCGGCGAGGATGAACGTGCATGGCGGCGCCATCGCGCTGGGCCACCCGCTGGGCGGCAGCGGCGCCAAGCTGATGACCACCCTGGTGCAGGCGCTGCACACCCACGGCAAGCGATACGGCCTGCAGACCATGTGCGAGGCCGGCGGCATGGCCAACGTCACCATCGTCGAGCGGCTGTAGGTAAGACGGGACCGGCCGGCCGGGGACCGCCGCCCCGGCCGGCGTCCCCTGCGGTCTCAGGCCTTGACGAAGGGCAGCGACGTGGTGGGCTCGCCGGTCAGCGCCAGCAGCGCGTTGGCGACGGCGGGGCCGACCACGGGCGTGCCGGGCTCCCCCACCCCGGTCGGGGCGGCCGCGGAGGGCAGGATGTGCACCTCCACCTCGGGCGCCTCGTCCATGCGCAGGACGCGGTAGCTGTCGAAGTTGGTGTTCCGGACGATGCCGTCCTCGATCCGGACCTCGCCGAACAGCGAGTAGGAGAGCCCGTACATGACGCCGCCCTCCATCTGGGCGCGCACCTGGTCGGGCGAGACGGCGAGGCCGCAGTCGATGGCGACCACCACCCGGCGCACCCGCGGCTCGCCGTCCACCAGCGACACCTCCGCGACGTTGGCGACGGTGGAGCCGAAGCTGGCATGGACCGCCACCCCGCGCGCCCATCCCGCCTCCAGCGGCCGGCCCCAGCCGGCCTTCTCCGCCGCCAGGTCCAGCACCGCCCGGTGCGAGGCGGCACCTGCCTTGTCGTAGAGCGTCCGGCG
Source organism: Azospirillaceae bacterium (assembly GCA_035627915.1). Lineage (GTDB taxonomy): Bacteria > Pseudomonadota > Alphaproteobacteria > Azospirillales > Azospirillaceae > DASPKT01. The sequence continues at coordinate 4,828 of DASPKT010000249.1, read as the reverse complement.
GTAGGCGACGGGGTCGATCCCGGCCCGGCGCGCCAGCCGGTCCACCATGTGCTCCATCGCCATCGCCGTGTGCGTGGCGCCGACCGAGCGCAGCCACAGCACCGGGATGCGCGAGGGCGGGCTGCACACCCGGGCGTCCACCGCCGGCGTCGCCTTGAAGTAGGGGGAGCCCAGGGTGCCCTCCACCACGTGCTTGTCCACCCCATCGCGCACCGCCGCCTCGAACGGCGTGCCGCGCAGCAGGGAGGCGCTGACGATGCGGTGCTCCCAGGCGGCGGGATAGCCGTCGGCGTCCAGCGCGATGCGGGCACGGTGGTGGGTCAGCGGCCGGTAGTAGCCGGCGGCCATGTCGTCCTCGCGCGTCCAGACCAGCTTGACCGGGACGAAGCCGCCGACGCGGCGGGCGATCTCCACGCATTCCTTCTGGTAGTCGGAGGTCGCGACGGACCGGCGGCCGAAGCTGCCGCCGGCCGGCAGCGTCTCGATCTCCACCTCCTCCGGCGTGCAGCCGACGATGGCGGCGACGTTGCGCTGGTCGGCGGTGTGGCTCTGCGTGCCGTAGGTCAGCTTGACCCGCTTGCCCTCCACCTGCGCCACGCAGTTCATCGGCTCCATGGTGGCGTGGGCCAGGAAAGGGAAGTCCAGATCCAGCGTCACGGTGCGCCCGGGGTCGTCCAGCGCGGCCCCGATGGCGCCCCCGGCCTCGAACGGCGCCCACTCGGCCGCGGCCTCGCCCGCGGCGATGGCCCGGTACTCCGCCCGGATCGCCTCGGAGGAGCGGCGCTCAGCGGCGCTCTCGTCCCATTCCACCCTCAGTGCGTCGCGGGCGGTGCGGGCGGCGTATGTGTCGCGGGCGACGACGGCGACGCCGCTGGGGATCAGGAAGGCGTTGACGAAGCCCGGGACCGTGCGCGCCGCCGCCGCGTCGAACCGCACCGCCTGGCCGCCGAAACGCGGCGGGTGCGCCACCATGGCGACCAGCATGCCGGGCAGTTGGACGTCCTGGGTGAAGCGCGTAGCACCGGTGGACTTGGCCTGCGCGTCCAGCCTCGTGACCCGGTCGGTGCCGACCAGGCGGTAGTCCGCGGCCGGCTTCAGGACGGGCTCCTCCGGCGGCGTCACGCGGGCGGCGGCCGCCACCAGGGGCCCGAAGCCGCTGCTGCGCGCGGACGCCGGGTGCGCCACCACCCCGTCGCGCACCGTGATCTCCGACGCCGGAACGCCCCACAGCCCGGCGGCGGCCGACACGAACATGGCGCGCGCGGCGGCGCCGGCCCGGCGCAGCTGGTCGTAGCTGTCGGTGATGCTGCCGGAGCCGCCGGTGATCTGGATCTTCATCCTGGAATGGCCGTAGCGCGTCTGGTCGGCCGGTGCCGTCTCCACCCGCACCCTGGACCAGTCGGCGTCCAGCTCCTCCGCGACCAGCGCGGCCATGCCGCTCTGCGCGCCCTGGCCGAGTTCCGAGAACTTGGAGACGACGGTGACCGTGCCGTCGGGCCCGATCCTGAGGAAGGGGCCGAACGTCCCCAGGGCGTCGGCCGCGGCGGCCGCGCGGGCCCGGGCGGGGACGCTTCCCACCAGCAGGCAGCCGCCCGCCGTCAGCGCCCCGATCAGCACCCCGCGTCGCGAGACGCCCCGTCTGCTCCGGTCCGCCGCCATGGTCCCCTCCCCCTCAGGCCGTGATGCCGGCCGCGTCCCTGATCGCCGCCTTAATGCGGCCGTAGGTGCCGCAGCGGCAGATGTTGCCGGACATGGCGGCGACGATCTCCGCGTCGGTCGGCTTCGGTGTCTCCGCCAGCAGCGCCGCGGCGCTCATCAGCTGGCCGGACTGGCAGTAGCCGCACTGGGGCACGTTGTGCTTCACCCAGGCCTTCTGCAGCGGGTGGTCGCCGCCCAGGCTCTCCACCGTGGCGACCTTCATGCCCTCCACCATGGCGAGCGTGGTGACGCAGGCGCGCAGCGGCATCCCGTCGGCGTGCACGGTGCAGGCCCCGCACTGGGCGGCGCCGCAGCCGTACTTGGTGCCGGTCAGGCCCAGCTCGTCCCGCAGCACCCACAGGAGCGGCGTCTCCGGCGCGGCCCGGACCTCGACATCGCGGCCGTTGATGGTCAGCGTCGTGGGCATCCTGCCTCCCCTTTTCCCATGGCCGCCATATGGGGCCGTCCCCCAACTGTTGAAGGTCCGGCGCTCAGCCGCCGGCGCCGTCCAGCAGCCGGCGGGCGATGACCTGCGCCTGGATCTCGCCGGCGCCCTCGAAGATGTTGAGGATGCGGGCGTCGGCCAGCAGCCGGCTCGCCACGTATTCCTCCGCGAAGCCGTTGCCCCCGTGGATCTGCAGCGCGTTGTCGGCCGCGGCCCAGGCAACGCGGGCGGCCAGCAGCTTCGCCATGCCGGCCTCCAGGTCGCAGCGCCGCCCCTCGTCCTTGCGCCGCGCGGCGTGGTACGTCAGCTGGCGCACGCCCATGATCTCCGCCGCCATCATGGCGAGCTTGTTGGCGACGCGCGGGAACTCGAAGATCGGCCGGCCGAACTGCACCCGGTCGAGCGCGTAGCCGAGGCCGGTCTCCAGCGCCGCCTGGGCCACGCCGACGGCGCGGGCGGCGGTCTGGATGCGGGCGCTCTCGAAGGTCGCCATCAGCTGCTTGAAGCCCTGGCCCTCGACCCCGCCCAGCAGGTTGGCCCGGTCGACAGCGAAGCCGTCGAAGCCGATCTCGTACTCCTTCATGCCGCGGTAGCCGATCACGCGGATCTCGCCGCCGCTCATGCCCTCCGCCGGGAACGGGTCCTCCACCGTGCCGCGAGGCTTCGGCGCCAGCAGCATGGAGAGGCCGCGGTAGTCGGTCGTGGCCGGGTCTGTGCGGACCAGCAGGGTCATCACGTCGGCGCGCGCCGCGTGGGTGATCCAGGTCTTCGCCCCCGTCACCACGTAGCGGTCGCCGTCAGCCACCGCACGGGTCTTCAGCGAGCCCAGGTCGGAACCGGTGTTGGGCTCGGTGAAGACAGCGGTCGGCAGGATGGCGGCCGAGGCGATCTGCGGCAGCCAGTAGCGCTTCTGCTCCTCCGTGCCGCCGGTCAGGATCAGCTCGCCCGCGATCTCCGACCGGGTGGCGAGCGAGCCCACGCCGATCCAGGCGCGCGACAGCTCCTCCGACACCACGCACATGGCGGTCTTGCCCATGCCGTGGCCGCCGTACTCCTCCGGGATGGTCAGCCCGAACACCCCCATGGCGCCCAGCTCCTCCACCAGCTCGATGGGGATGAGGGCGTCGGCCAGGTGCCACTGGTGGGCATGGGGGACGATGCGCTCCTCGCCGAAGGCGTGGAACTGGTCGCGCACCATCTCCATCGTGTCGTCGAGCCCGGTGCGCTCCAGGGTGGGGCGGCCGCGCGCCTCCACCAGCAGGCGGGCGATGCGGGTCTTCACCGGCTGCGCCGTCCCCTCGCGCGCCAGCAGGGCCAGCGCCGGGTCGGCCAGCCGGTCCAGGATATCAGGGTCGCGCGTAAGGTCGGCCGGGCGCACCGTCTCGCCCTGGTTCATCGGGATGCCGCCGGAAAGCTGGGCCGCGTACTCCCCCGCCAGCAACTGGGACAGCAGCGCCTCCGTCTCCCCGAACGTCCCCTCCGCCTCCAGCCGGGCGGCCCAGAGGGCGACCTGCTCCAGCAGCTCGGCGTAGGAGGCATACCAGCCGAAGCCGTGGACGGCATGCTGCTCGGCGTCGGCGCGGCCCCGGTCGATGCGCCCGTTCCCGGAGATGCGCGCGGTCAGCCCGGGCCGGACCGCCTCGACGAAGCCACGGGCCGCCGCGGCGGCGCCGCGCAGCAGCCCGGCCAAGCCGGGCAGGACGAGCGGCACCGGCGCCGGGGCCGATCCGTCCATGGCTCAGCCCTCCCCGCCGTCAGCGGGCTTGTTGGCGCGCGACATCTCCTTGGCGCCCATGTTGCCCACCAGGTTCCCAGTCACGAGCTGGTTGTGGGCGTGCGCCAAGTGGTGCATGTGGAACAGCGCGTCCATCGAGGTGCGCTTGCCCCTGATGTCCTCCACCAGGTTCATCGCCTGCTTCGCCAGCGTCATGCCGAAGGGCGGCTGCTGGGCGATCCTGGCGGCGATCTCCGCCACCTCCGCCTCCAGCCGGTCGCGCGGGACGACCCGGTTGACCATGCCCAGCTCGTAGGCGCGCCGCGCCGGCATGCGCTCGCCCAGGTACAGGAACTCGCGCGCCACGCGGGGCGGCAGCTCGACCAGGTGCGCGCAGTACTCCACCCCCGGCACGCCCATGCGCACGACCGGGTCCTGGAAGAAGGCGTCCTCGGAGGCCACGATCATGTCGCACACCATGGCGAGCATCAGCCCGCCCGCGATGCAGGCGCCCTGCACCATGGCGATGGACGGCTTCTGCATGTCCTGCCAGCGGCGGCAGAGGCCGAGATAGGCGTCCTGCTCCAGTACGTACTGCGACTCCGCCCCCGTGCGGCTCAGGTGGTCGCCCCAGAGCAGCACCCGCTCGCGCGGGAGGTGGCGGTCCTTGGCGGGCGTGCCGAGGTCGTGGCCGGCCGAGAAGTGCTTACCCTCCCCCGCCAGCACCACGACGCGCACCGCGTCGTCCTCGACCGCCCGGCGGAAGCAGCCGTCCAGCTGGTTCAGCAGCCGGTAGTTCTGGGCGTTGCCGACCTCCGGCCGGGCCAGCCGGATCCAGGCGACGCCGTCGCGCGCCTCGTAGCGGACGAACCGCTCCGCCCCGTCCCCGCCGTCGTTGCCTGCGCCGTCCATGGTCCCGTCCCCTCTCAGATGTTCCGTTGCCTGCGGCCCGCCTCAGCGCGGCGGCATGC